>JAPPND010000123.1:0-1390 GCA_028818795.1 Gammaproteobacteria bacterium
CTTCCCTGAACGACGATGTCAGTAGGCGGCGGCGCGCATGAAGCGTACGTTCTGTTGCAGATACGCTTTCGGGTTGGGATGCTCGGCCCAGATCTCGCGCCACTGGACAGAGCCCATCACCTTGCCGAACCTTGCGTCGCGATCAGACTTGCTCGCCCAGCGAATAATCCAGCAAACGTTGGCCTGGCCGTTTTCCGAGACCCTGGGCGCGGAGCCTTTCACTTCAGCTTCGATGCCACAGTCCAGCCAGAAGTCGATGACATCGAGGTTCGCTCGCAGCCACGGCGCTGCCAGGGTGTCGGCCCATGCCTTATAAGCGTCGAACCACTCAGGCTCAATGGTGTAGTCACGAATTTCCACGATGGCTTCCGACATAGTGCACCTGTTACTGAAACCAATGTTAGGTGGCTGACACCTTAAACGAACAGACTGACTTGGACGATATGGCCGAGTCGTCGGACAGGATGATGGGCTTCCATGTAAAGACACCGAAGCGGTCCAGCGGCGCCAGGGAGTTTGTCCGGGAGCATCCCGAGGAGGCGCGCGTCGCGGTATGCACGGGGCTGACGCTTTCTCGACCTTCGTGCAGATGGCTGCGCGCGCATCGGGCCGCCGACGGACGTCGTTCAGACGAGGAATCATGCTGCCGGCGCGCCTTCGGCAAGACCATCCAAGCCGGACACACGGATTTGGACGGATTGGTCTATGCGTCCCGCCTGACGGGTGAAGATGTTTACGCGGTGTATGGTCGAACTCCGACGTCGAGTAGGATCTTCAAATGCGGAGTTCGTCAGGCGAGGCGGGCGTGCTTCGACCCTGCGACGTCGAAATGCGAATCATCTGCATTGATCGCCCCTTGCGAACCCCGGTATTCCAGCCAACCAGCTGCAACCTTGTCACTGGACACTCGGGCTGTGGATCACGATGTGGTTCGCAGCAAATGCGACGAGCGACTCCATGCTGGGGCTTCCCGCCAAGTCTCGAGTCGCTCGTCCAGGACGGTCCACGCTGCGCGCGAAACCGTGAAGATGTTGTCGCTCGGCTTTTTCGCCGGATCGTTGTCGAGGCAGCCGGCCGGAACGCATACCTGCTCGCCCCTCTCCCAAGGGGTTCGTGAACCGCAGGCAGTGCAGAAGGCGCACTCGAAACGTGTTCCCGGCATTCGATACCCGGTGATCTTCTCCGGGCCAGCCAGCCAGCGAAATCCGCCGAGGCGGGCACGCACTACGGTCTGATACCCGGCGCTCACGGCTCGCCGGCAGCGCGAGCAGTGGCAGTTGTACATCCGCAACGGCGGTCCATCGAATTCGAACACGACCGCACCACACAGGCAGCTTCCGCCGATGGCGCCCGGGGTTCTCGGCTCCCTTGGGCGACGGTCCTCGGCAAC
>JAPPND010000123.1:1490-15501 GCA_028818795.1 Gammaproteobacteria bacterium
GTGCCTCCCGACGGCGAACTAGCCGCATCGGAACCGCCTTTCCATCCGATGGTGTAGCCGCAAGACACGTCCTGTGGAAACCGCCTGGCCTCGTCGGGTCCCAAGGCATCAAGTACCGCAGCCTCGAACCTATCCCGACTAGCGCCCAATGCCGACAACGAGAATCGGGAGGTCGAATGCAGATGTCCCAGGATGCCGTCGCGCGACCAGACCTGGGAAACGGTGAATTCCCGGTTCACGACTCCCGCGAAGCCGGCTTCAATGAGCCGCTGCATGTCGTGATCCTTCCCTCGCGGCGTGGCTGGCTAGGTTGAGTTTACGAACTTGACCCCACACTTGACCCCACAAAGCACATTCGTCTAGTAGCGTCTCGGAAACGATCATGCAACTTCGAACAGTTGTCCGGGATTATGGATTCGAAGGTTTGCTCGCCTGCGGTTGGCGGACTTTACAAACTGGACATAGTGGGCAATGATGCGATCGTTTTAGGGACCAGCTGGCTGAACGACATGGCAGAGTCGTCAGGAACGATGATGGGCTTCCTCCTGAAGAGGCCGCCAAATCTGTCGAGCGACGCTAGGCAGTTTGTCCGCGAGCATCCCGAGGAGGCGCGTGTAGCGGTAGCGGTGGCCCTGGAGACGGCGGCGGCGCAATCGGGAGCAGAGTCGACGAGATCAACGGAGGACGTGCCCGCGCGGCTTCGGCAGTTCGTGGTGGATCGGACTGGAGAGGAGCTGATCGGCGTTACGGAGGCGGCGTCGCGACTCCGTGTGTCTCGTACGACTGTTTATGACTGGGCGGCTAGGAACACCTTGATCGCCTGGCGGTCCACGAAGCGCCGACTGAACATCCCGGCACGTCAGATCGTCGGGCCCGGTCGGGTCACTGACGGATTGGCGCAAGTCGTGAACGTTGTTGGGGAGCCCGAGCTTGCTTGGGCCTTCCTCAGTCAGGAGTGGCCCTTCGATGACGGAGTGGCCCGTCCCATTGAGCGCTTGCGGTCCGGTGGGCTCGACGAAGTTCTATCTGCGGCAGCGGGATTCGGCGCGACCTTTACGTGACCGAAAGCCGCTATCCGCGGAGTCTGATCGAGCCGCTGCTCGTCAGGACAGCGTTTCCGGAAAGCTACCGGATCATGTCGCAGCGGTATGTAGGATCGCCGTTGGGAACAACTCCTGCAGACTCCCGCTTCGCGACCCGAACCGGGAACTATACGGTGCTGCATGCAGCCCCCGGCTTCACCACGGCGTTCATCGAGACAATCGTCAGGGACAGGTTCACGCATCGCCTAACACGGAAGATCGCGCTTCGCGAGATCACGGAACGCGTGTAGGTCCGTATTTCGTCGGAACCAAGTACGCGGCTGACGCTTCTCGACCTTCGTGCGGATGGCTGCACGCGCATCGGGGCTCCGACGGACGTGGTGCAGGCAAGAAATCATGTAGCGGGGCGCGCCTTCGGCAAGACCATCCATGCCGAACAGGCGCATGTAGACGGATTGGCCTATGCGTCCCGCCTGACGGGTGAAGATGTTTATGCGATCTATGATCGAAGTGTCGTAAAGCTGAAAGCGGGCGAAGTAGGGAGACCGGAGGAGCACGTGGACCTACCGGGTGTTCTGGCGCGCCACGGGATAGGACTTTTGGTTTAACGCTCTGGGGTGTGGTGCGCGCCGTCCGCTGCTGCGGGCTGACGCCAAACTTGTAGGTGCCCGAGGCGAGTTGCGGACAACGTCCTTGACCCACCACCCGACCCCACAAAACACCTTCGTCTCGTAATAGTTTCGGAGGGATCATGCAATTATGCATATTTGCCCGGTGTTCCTATAAGGAATTGTTTTGGGGCTGTTTTTGAGTCGCCAATAGCCTTCGTGAGCCCTCATGATGCTGCGTGAACTGGCGGAAGAGGTAGGAGTCGAACCCACCGGACGCCTATCGAGCGTCCCAACGGCTTTGAAGGCCGCGCGCCCCACCGGAGACGATGCTCTTCCGCTCGTGATTCTATGCGATCAGCCTTGCGGCGTGGTGGCAGACAACGTCTGTGGGCTAGATAGGAGCCTCCCGGTAGGAACGGAGTCCGTGCCTGCGGCTAAGCGCTCTTAAGCGCTCTCGTCCGCGACGGCCTGCCGGACTATAGTGCGATCAGGATGTCGCTGCGCTGGGCCGCCTTACGCACATCCTGCAGAAACGACCCGTCGGACCCTTCGCGCATGCCGGTCACCATCAAATCGGTGCCGGCGACGCGGTCGCCGAACAGGAGCAGGGCCGTATCCGGATCGCACAGAGTCGACGTCCAGACGAGGCCGTCGACCTCGTCGAACTGATCGTGCACCGCCTTCGCCCAGAGCGCTGTGCGGCGGTATTGCGTGGGCAGTCCGGCGATCAGCGTCTCGCGGCGCACGCCCCACTTCAATAGGTCTGGTGCTCGCAGGCTAGCGAGACGGAGTGCGCGGCGCACCATCAATGTGCTATGCCGACGTTGCTGGAGTTGGCCGTGCGGCACGCTCTTTCTTGTGGCGCGAAGCGGGACGTCGTGCAGGATGGTCTCGTAGATCGCCGCTTCCACTGTATCGGCCGCATACAGCGAGGGTACGCAACGGTCGTACGCGTCGCGGATTGGGGCGAACCTTGTCGGGCGGCCCCGGCAGGGATTGAATGCACTGCCGTCGAATTGACGGTCGTGGACCCGGTGGAGCAACTCGCCGGCGGTCAACTCCACGATGTTGGGTGGGTGGAGACGCGACGGCGGTTGAGGAACGGTCGGCGATACCTCATCCAATGGCCGGCTCCGAGAGCCGCCCCGCCGCCTCGACAATGCGGAGGGAATCCTCCAGGCACCCCTGAGGTTCGGCACCGTCTAGCCAGCCGTTTCCCGAGGCGAACCAGAACGCCGTCTGCCAGGGGGTCATGTCGGCAGGCAGCGCAGTGAGCACATCGCGCACGACGGGACGCGGTTTCCCGTCCTGGAACTGGAACGCCGGATAAAGGTCGCGTCGGCCGAGCCGGACCGCAAACGTCTTGCCCTCTTTTTTCCAGCGGGATGCGGGTTCGCTTTCGTTGCGCGTGGCTAGGCCCGACATGCGATGGATCTGCGCCGCGGTGAGCGTCGGTGTGTCATTCAGGTATTCGCGGCGGGCGGCGAGATTGTCGATCGCCAGATCCCGCTCCACATCGGAACGGTCGGCGGCAAGCCAAGTCAGTATCCGGTCCAAGTCGGCGGCGCTGTTAGGACGCCATGAGCGCATTTTCGGTACGCTGCCTAGGCGATTCAAGCGGTCAACAATCTGGCTGAATGGCCATGACACGTGAAACACCATCCACTCGCCTTGTTCGTCGGCTCCTTCGCCAAGGCGTACTCTTACCCGTTGGGGCAGCATCTGCACCTCGTGGGGTTGCAGCGTCTCGTAGGAGATCGGTTTCGACTTCATCGCTACGGAGCCGTCGTGAGATTCATGAGATAACCGTAAGATACTGAAAGTCATGTTGACGCGCAATCGGATCGGCAGTGCCCGCAGGACGCGTGAGTGTGGCCCTCTATCTACGGCGTCGTTGGCGAGCCGAGATGTCCGAGTTCGCTTAGTCGACCGTTGATCGGCTCTGCGGCGTCGGGATCTGGGAGGCGTCGCCGACGACTCGGCGCGTGTCGCCGATGCGCTGTGTGAAGCCCCTGCCGTCGAAGTACTCGAGAACTTCGATGACGACGTTGCGGCCGACGCCCGAGGCGTCGCGGAATTGACGGACGGTGAACGGTGCCTGAGCGTTGAGCTTGTTGGCGAGCTCGCCCAGTTCTAAGAGCCGGTCCGGCAGAAAGTAGCGGGTGTCGCTGACCCTAACGGCGAGGTTGAACGCGGTCAGCGCGCGCATCTCGCGTTCGAATGCGGGGAAGGGTCGCCCGAGACGCTTCGCGAGGTCGCCAAGGCTCGGGGGCTGGACGGAGTCGAGCAGCGTCCGGACATCCTCGAAAAGGCGCGTTACGTTGGCGGGAATGGCTGCTTGGTGCTTGGTGTCGGCGTAGCGACCGCTCTCGACGCGTAGCGACCCGCGCTCAACGAGCCATGCTAGGGCCAAGCGTACGGTGTGACGTTCGGCGGCGTCTCCTGTGCAGATTTCCTCGGCGGTGAGTCCCGGGCTGTCCGGGTGGCGGCGGTGGTGATCGGCAAGTTTCTCGCTGATCGCGCTGCTCGTCGCGCTCAGCAGATCCGTGTGGAGCAGGTGTCCCTCGACGACGGCGAGGTTCAGTTGTCTTATGACTTCGTCCAGTCGACGGGGTGCCAGGTTCCAGTGACGCGCGAATGCGGTAGCCCGCAACGGTTCGCGTTGGCTCAAGGCGGCCAGCGTCGCAATCGGATCTTCGGGCTCTGCGGCGGCAATCCGTTTCCGGCGATCGGGGGAGCGCCGGCGGCTCGCTGGTACGACGAGGTCGACAACCAGGCCGCCGCCGAGCGTGCAGCCGAGATCGTGGTCGCGGACGACGATTCGATCTCCGACCTTGACGTGCAGCGGTTCCTCGCAAGCTAGATCCACGATGGCGGTAGCGCCGGGTTCGATCGGAGTGCCTTCGATGAGCAGGATCCGGCCTTGGGTGTGGCTCGTAGCGTGGTAGATATGCAACGGGACGTTGTGCTTGACCCGGCGGGGGAAGTCCTCCAGCACGGCGAGGCGCACCGCGAACCGGGGTACGGGCTGGCGCATTGCAGGGTCGAGAAGCCAATCGCCCCGGCGGACGTCGTCGACACCGGTGCCTGCGATATTGACCGCTGCACGGTCGCCGACTTCGGCCGTGGTCGACGGTTCGTCCTGAACGTGGAGACCGCGGACCCGCAGCGGATCGCCGGTGGATGCCAGCACGAGGCGGTCGTCGAGTTTGGCCGAGCCCGAGACCACGGTGCCGGTCACGACCACGCCGCTGCCGCGGACGGTGAAGGCGCGGTCGATGGGAAGCCGGAACGGTCGGTCATCGGGTTCGACATGCGATGCCGTGGCCGCCCGTTCGAGGTGGTCGCGGAGATCCTCGACGCCGGCCTGGGTCTCGCACGACAGGGCGACGATCTGCGCGTCGGCGAGAAAGGTGCCGGCGGTCAGGGCGCGGATCTGATTGCGAACTTCGTCGGCGCGTTGCGGCGAGACACGGTCGATCTTGGTGAGCGCCACGACCCCGCTCCGGAGGCCAAGCAGACGCAGGATCGCCAGATGCTCGCGGGACTGTGGCATGACCCCGTCGTCGGCGGCGACAACGAGCAGGGCGTATTGGCGGCCGGCGATGCCGGCAACCATGTTGTGCACGAACCGGTGGTGTCCGGGCACGTCGACGAAGCCCACCCTTCGGCCACCGAGGTCGGTGTAGGCAAACCCCAGGTCGATGGTCAGTCCCCGGCGCTTCTCCTCCGCCAAACGGTCGGTGTCGATGCCGGTCAAGGCGCGCACGATGGATGTCTTGCCGTGGTCCACGTGCCCGGCAAGCGTGACGATCAAGCTAGGTCCTTCAGGACGGCAAGCAGTTCATCTAGGGGCGCCGCGCCGCGCATGTCGAGAACGAGCTTGCCGCCGGCGATGCGGCCCACCACGGCGGGGTTCAATTGCCGGAGCGCGCGCTCAAATGCCAGGAGTCGTTTGGAGGTATCGAAAGCAACGGTCACCGCGCGACTCTCGAGGGCTTCGCCGGGTAGGGCGCCGCTGCCGAGTTCCGATTGGCAGACCCCCACCGCGACCTGGGCGTCGGCGACTTGGGCAAGCGCCTCAGCGACCGACCGAGCGCGGTGCTCGAGTTCTTCGATGGGCAAGGCAATCATCCCGAGCAGCGGAATCTGCTGGAGTGCGGTTGCATCGTCTTCGTAGGTCTTGAGCGTGGCATCGAGCAGCACGAGGGCGACCTTGTCCAGTCGCAGGGCGCGTTTCATCGGGTTGGCGTTCAGCGCGTCGACGAGGTTCCGCTTGCCCACGATGATGCCGGCCTGTGCGCCGCCGAGTAGCTTGTCACCGGAGAAGGTGACGAGGTCGGCGCCCGCGTTGAGGAGATCACCGGGCAGCGGTTCCCTCGGCAGGCCGAACCGGGAAAGATCCGCGAGAGCACCACTGCCCGCGTCAACGCACAAGGGCAGGTCGTAGCGATGGGCGATCTCGGCGGCATCGTGGACGGCCACCTCGCTCGAAAAACCCTCGACCCGGTAGTTGCTCGGGTGGACCTTCAACAACAGCGCGGTGTGGGCGCCGATGGCGTTCTCGTAGTCCCGGGCGTGGGTGCGGTTCGTCGTGCCGACTTCCTTCAGCCGGCAGCCGGCGCGTTCCATGATTTCCGGGAGCCGGAAGCTGCCGCCGATCTCGATCAGTTCGCCCCGGGAGACCGGCACTTCGCGGTCCCTGGCCAGGGTGTTCAGAGCCAGCATCACGGCGGCGGCGTTGTTGTTCACGACCGTGGCCGCTTCGGCCCCCGTCAGGAGCCGCAGTCGATGCGCGACGATCCCTTCGCGGTCGCCGCGTTTGCCGGCATCGAGATCGTATTCGAGGGCCAGCGGGCGCGTGGCGGCATCGAGAGCGTGGGCGGCCAACTCGGGCGCCAGCGGGCTGCGGCCGAGATTCGTGTGGACCAGCGTACCCGTGAGGTTGAACACCGGCTCGTAGCTACGGCCCACGTGTCGGCGCAGCCACTCGTCGATGGCGTTGTGGTAGCCATTCGCGCTGGTCGCCCACGCCGGTATGTCGGGTGCCCTGCGCAGTTCGTCCTGTACTGCCCGAAGCGCTAACTTGACGGTTCGTTTGCCCCAACGGGCGACCGCTGCGGATGCTGACGGGTCGTTGAGGACGCGGTCGACACTGGGAAGTTGGCGGCGCGGCATGGCAACGAGCTTACCACCCGGCGTTGGCGCGATTTCGTGGCGTGTCGCGTCCGCCGTGGTAAGGTGATTCGCTTGTTCGCTCCGCGGGAAGGCAAGTGGCAGACAGCAGGGACGTGGCTTTCGTGGGCCTCGGGATCATGGGCTATCCGATGGCCGGCCATCTCTCGGCAGCCGGGCATCGGGTTGCCGTCTACAACCGCACCGCGAGTCGAGCCGAGGCGTGGCTCGCGGAACATCGGGGTCGTGCGGTGCCGACGCCCCGGGCCGCCGCGGAGGGCGCGACCGTCGTATTCATGTGCGTCGGCAACGACGACGATGTCCGGAGCGTTTCGTCGGGCGAGGACGGTGTGTTCGCCGGTGCCGGGCCGGGTTCGGTGGTGGTGGACCACACCACGGCGTCGGCGGATCTTGCCCGGGAATTGGAGGCCGAAGGCGCCGCCCGGGGAATCGGTTTCGTGGACGCGCCGGTCAGCGGGGGGCAGGCTGGCGCCGAGAACGGCCAGCTAACCGTCATGTGCGGCGGCAGCCAGCGAGCATTCGACCAGATTGCGCCGGTGATCGATTGCTACGCCAAGTCCGTTCGGCTGATGGGGGATGCCGGTGCAGGGCAACTCACCAAGATGGTCAACCAGGTCTGCATCGCGGGTGTGCTGCAGGGGTTGGCGGAAGCGCTGCATTTCGCTGAGAAGGCGGGTCTCGACGTGGATGCGGTGGTTGACGTCATCTCGAAGGGGGCCGCACAGTCCTGGCAGATGGACAACCGAGCCGGGACGATGGCGCGGCGCGAGTTCGAGTTCGGATTCGCGGTGAACTGGATGCGCAAGGATCTCGACATGACCCTCGCCGCGGCGCGAAGGCTCGATGCCCGAATGCCCTTGGCGGCGCTGGTCGATCAGTTCTACGCCGACGTGCAGGCGATGGGCGGCGGACGGTGGGACACCTCGAGCCTGATCGAGCGCCTGCGCCGGGTCGAGGAGTAGGCCGGTTACCGGCACGACGACACGCACTCGCAGCATGCCACGTTTCTCGACAGCCCCGGAGGACGACTATCCGATCGTCTACCTGGCGGATACCGACAAGCCGCTGCCGCGCAACGTCAACCCCCACACCCGGTATGCGTACTTCAAGCTGATCGCCCGGGGCGGTCGTTCGATCATCCAGTCCTGCAAGGACCTGCACCTGATGCGGGTCGTCTGCCACAAGAGCCTCAAGGCGGAGTTCGCGGACGATGCGGACGAACAGCGGCGATTCGTGCGCGAGGCCCGGGTGTCGGCCATGCTCCAGCACCCCAACACGGTTCCCACCTACGAACTCGGCCGCGGTCTCCAAGGCCACTACTACTTCACCATGAAGATGGTGCACGGCTACACGTTTCGGGAGGTGCTCGACTTTCGGGAGCGCTACGACCTCACGCGTCTCGTCGAAGTCATCATCCAGGTCGCGCACGCGTTGGAATACGCGCACGGGCACGGTGTCGCGCACAGGGACATCAAGCCCGAGAACATCCTCGTCGGCCCGTTCGGCGAGGTGCTCGTGCTGGATTGGGGCCTCGCCAAGGTCTGGCACCCCGAGGGGACGCCGGCGGCTGAACCGGCTACTGCGCCAAGCGCCGTGGTGGAGGATCTGTCGTTGACCTTGCACGGTCGCCTGCAGGGGACGGTCTCCTACATGTCGCCGGAACAGATCCGCATGGACAGCGATCTCGACTATCGAACCGACATCTACAGCCTGGGCGCGGTGCTCTACGAGGCGTTGGCGGGCGTTCCACCCGTCGGCGGCAACAGCGTCGACGAGATCCTCGACAAGACCCTCCACGCCGATCTGGTACTGCCGTCAAAGCACGCCAAGACACCCGTTTCGCCACGACTCGAAGAGATCTGTATGCACTGTCTTCGGCCGGAACCTGGGGACCGGCCGCAGACTGCGGGCCAACTGATTCGGGAGCTTCAGGAGGACTGGTAGAGCGCCCGTGCCCGATGCCCTCGCCGGTCCGGTAGGCATCGAAATAGGGCGGCAACACGGAGTATAGTTGGCCCGTCAGTCCATTGGGGAGAGACGGGAACATGACTGCCGTTGCCAAGAAATCCGTGAGCGTGCTTGGGCCACCACTTGTCTTCGTCCTGTGTTCGCCGCCGGGCACCCTGTTTGCCGCCGAGGGCGGGCAATCCGAAGGCGCTGTCGAGGAGGTGATAGTCACCGCTCAGCGGGTCGCCGAAAGTATTCAGGACGTGCCGATCTCGGTCACTGCGCTGACCGAGGACGCGATCGAGGACAGACAGGTCATCACCCCGTCGGACCTCCAGATCAATGCCTCGAACGTGACGTTCACGGCAACGAACTTCGGCGGTTCGAGCTTCAGTATCCGCGGCGTCGGCAACCTCGTGATCGCCCGATCGGGCGAGCCGGGGGTATCCCAGCACTTGAACGAGATCGCGGTGGTCACGAACCTGAACACGTTCGAGTTCTTCGACATGGAACGCGTCGAGATCCTGCGGGGCCCCCAGGGCACGCTGTTCGGGCGCAACGCGACGGGCGGCGCGATCAACTTCGTTACCCGGAAGCCCGACATGGGCGAGGTCAACGGCTTCGTCGACTACGAGTTCGGCGACTACAACCACAGCCGTGCCAAGGGGGCCGTGAACCTGCCGCTCGGCGACCGCGTCGGGATACGTCTCGCCGGCTTCAAGCTGGATCGGGACGGCTACATCGAAAATCTCGCCTACGGGCAGACCAATGGCGCAGGCGAGACGCTGTCGGGGATCAGTGAGACCGTAGACGGGCGCGACATACTTTCCTACAGGGCGACCATCGCCTGGGAGATCAACGACAACGCCAAGGTCTGGGGACTCTACAGCCGCTTCCAGGAGGACGACGACCGGGCCCGCATCACCAACCAGGTGTGCGTCCAACATGCGCTGCCGACGACGGGCTGCACGCCCGACGGGTTCGGTTGGGACACCCCGCACCTCGGCTCGACCACGGCGGGCATCTTTGCAGGCGCGGCGGGCGCGCTGCCGCTCGGCGCGGCCGATGGATCGTACGACTACCTGCGGCCGCCGATAACCAGCTTCCGGCAGATGCACACGGACTTCCAGCCCATCCTGCAGAACGACGAGGAGATCATGGCGTTTGGGCTCGAGTTCGATATCGGCGAACTGAGCGCCACGTTGAGCGGCGCACGCCGGGAGAGCGACTACATCTCGCAGCAGGACTACACGATGGACGTGGGGGCGTCGCTAGGACCCACGCCGCAAAATCCGGCTGGCATCTGGCCGACGTCCAGACCCGCCGGCGGGGCCGGGGAGGAATGGCTGTCGGACCAGTGCAGCATGCTGGAGGGCACCTCGGGCATTCGCGGCGGGTGTCGACAGGGCGTGGCGCAGAACCGGTTCTTCGCCTTCGACCAGCTCGACGGGATCAGCGAGAACTGGACGGTGGAAGCCAAGGTTCACTCCAACTATGACGGGCCGTACAACTTCCTGGCAGGCGCCACTGCATACGAGAACTTCGCCTACGGCGGGTACTACGTGATCGCCAACACCCTGGACCTGGTCGGTACCTACGGTTCGAGCGTGCTCCGCGCGCCGCCGCTGTATCCGAGCTTCTTCTTCAACGCCAACGACCCCATCGAGGGCACCGTGTCGAATGGTTGGGCCGCCTTCGGCGAGCTCTACTACGACTATTCCGACCGCATCAAGCTGACCGGGGGACTGCGCTTCAACAAGGACGACAAGAGCACCAACGACACCAGCGTTTTGTTCAACTCCTCGGATGCCAATGCCGCGCTCGGTAACCTGTTCGGTACGGATCCCATTTGGATCCGCAACGGCATACTGGGCGAAATGGTCGCGATGGCCAGCGGCACGGCGGCCTCCCTGAGTCCGACGTCGTTGCGAATCCTGGAATTCCATGGTGCCCAAGGCACGTGGGCGACGCACGGGCCGGCTGCCATCGGTGCCATCGTGGCACTCGGCGCGGCGCAGCAGATCGGGCAACTGGTCGCGACCGGTCAGTTACCGCCCCAGCTCGTACCCGTTGTCCTCGGCCAACTGGGTTTGCCGCCGGTCGTGCAGAACACCGTGTTGGCACTACTTTCGGGTAATCCTCTCGCCATCGGTGCGGATCCCGGCCTCCGGGCGGCCGGTCAGGGGCTCAATGCGATAGCTGCGGCCGTTGGCCCGGCACCGGCATTCGGCGAGACCCGTTTCGTCACCGGCAGCCCGAGCTCGTCGAGCTGGCGCGAGATCAGCGGTCGGCTGGGCTTCGACTATCAACTGGACGACGACACGTTGATCTACGGGTTCTACAGCCGGGGCTACAAGCCCGGCGGCTTCAACCCGCCCATCCCGCCCCAGTTCCAGGACTCGACGCCGTTCACGTTCGAGGCCGAGCAGGTCAACGCCGGGGAGGTCGGCGCGAAGACCACTCGCCTGGACGGCCGTCTCGTGTTGAACGCAGCGGCGTTCATCTACGACTACACGGGCTTGCAGGCGACGCGGATCCGCAACAACACCTCGATCAACGAGAACATCGACGCGAGCATCATGGGGCTCGAGGTGGAAGGCACCTGGCGCCCGGAGGAGATGCCGGCCCTGGCGGTCGACTTCGCCTACGGCTGGCTTAACAGTTCGGTGGACGGCTCGCAATCCATCGACCCGATCGAACGAACCGCGGGCAACCGGGAGTTCATCACCCTGAAGAACATCGATCCCGGTTCCGCGACCGGGGTCAACTACGTCGCCCGGGAGTCGCAGCTCACGGCGGCGGTGGTCGCGGCTGCCTTGGGGTCGGGCGCCGCGTTGGACATCCGCAACGGGACGACCCAGGTGTCGGTGTCGTATCCGGCCAATTCGGCGGGCGTGTCCATTCCGACCTACTTCTCGCGAGGCTTCCTCGAGGCGATGGGTGTCGAGACCTTGGAGGGACTGCCGGTCGACCTCGACGGCAACTCGTTGCCGAACGCGCCGGAACACACCCTGAGGGTGGGTTTGGCGTACACAGTCCAGATTGGCGCTGCGGATTTGACGGCCCGTTGGGATGCCTACTGGCAGAGCGACTCGTACGCCCGCGAGTTCAACACGATCGGCGACGAGATCGATAGCTGGATGCAGCACAACATGTCGCTGATCTACGAGCGCGAGGGGTGGTCGGCGCGGTTCTGGATGCGCAACGTCCTCGACGACGAAAACGTCACCGGCAAGTACCTGACCTCGGACACGTCGGGATTCTTCCGCAACTACTTCGTGACGGAACCCCGCATCTTCGGCATCTCGCTCCGACGCGGCTTCGGGGACTAGGAGCGCACGGCGCGGTCGAGCCATTCGACCGCGCCGCTTTTTCGCCAACGACCTGCCGTTGAGGTCGCCGCCTTGCCGTTCCCAGCCGGTGGACGGTAGCGGATACGACCCGTGGATCTAGGCACCGCAACGACTCGTGCGCGTGAGATCGCGCGCGGACTCTACCCGCACCAGGTAGAGGGCGTCGGCTTCCTGCTCGGGCGTCGGCGGTCGATCCTGGCCGATGACATGGGCCTCGGCAAGACACGCCAGTCCGTCATCGCCATGATCGAGGCCGAACCCACGGGCCCCTGGCTCGTCGTGTGCCCGGCGTCTGTCAAACACAACTGGGTGCGCGAGATCCACCTTGCGCTGGGCGACGTCGAAACATGCGTGGTAGGGCCCGCGCCGCCGCCCGCACCCGGTTTCGGCGGCTGGATGGTGATCAACTACGACCTCCTGAAACGCGACATCGAAACGCTGCTGGAACACCGGTTCACCGGCATCGTCTTCGACGAGGGCCACTATCTCAAGAACCACCGTGCGCAGCGCAGTCGGCTGGCGAGGCGTTTGGTCGTGGATCGAGACATCGATCCGGTGGTCCATGTGCTGACGGGCACGCCGCTCACCAACCGGCCGCGTGATCTCTTTCCGCTGCTGCAACTGGTGGGACACGCCTTGGGGCACAGTTTCCTGGCCTTCGCCAAGCGCTACTGCGACGGGCACAAGAACGACTACGGCTACTGGGTGACAGCCGGGGTGAGCAACGTCGCCGAACTGTCCGTGCAGCTGCAGGGCATCATGCTGCGCCGCAACAAGGACGAGGTGCTGAACCTCCCGGCGAAGCAGCGGACATGGATTGAGGTCGATGTCGATGCCGAAGTGCGCGAGCGCCTGAACGAGGCGGTGGGTCACTTCCTCTCCGGCGAACGCGACGGACGGGGTCGCCGGCTCGGCATCGCGATGTTCTCGGGCGCCCGACGGCGCCTGGCGGTCGCGAAGGTTCCCCAGACCCTTGACTACGTCAAGGGCGCGATCGACCAGGGCGAAAAGGTCCTGCTGTTCTCGTGTTTCACCCATGCCACGCGCCGGTTTGAGCGAGCGTTGGGAGAACTGGCGGTGACCATCACGGGGGAGGTGCCGACCGCCAAACGCCAAGGCATCGTGGACCGGTTTCAGGCCGACGAATCGGTTCGCGTTCTCATCGGCCAGATCCATGCCGCCGGCGTCGGGATCAACCTGACGGCGGCGAGGCAGGTCGTGTTCAACGATCTGGATTGGGTACCGGCCAACCATTGGCAGGCGGAGGACCGAACCCACCGGATCGGCCAGACCGGGACCGTCAACGTCACCTACATGATTGCGCGCGACACGTTGGAGGAGTTTGTCCGCGCGATACTCGAGACGAAGGCGCGCATCGTCGACGACGTCGTGGAAGGGAAGGCCCTGGGCGATGCCATGGAGTCCGACGTCCTGGTCGAACTACGGCGCATGACCACGTATCTGGACGACGCCGCGAGATCGCGGTGCGGGGACCTCGATCAGACGGCCATCGAGGATCTGCTGCGCGCGGCGAGCGAGCGCTACCTTGCCGAGAACACGGCATCGATGTCCCGCCGGGCGCGTCGGGAGATTGCGCCGGTTTCCGAGCGCGCCATCCGGGCCCTTGCCCAAGCGCTCGCGGGACCGGAACGGGTCGTCTACGGCATCGCCAGTGCGTCGGATCCCAGGGCGCTGCATCGCGTCGAGGTGGAGGGTGCCGACATCAACTGCGACTGCAAGGGATTCATGTACCGCGGCATGTGCCGGCACGTTCGCGATCTCAAGAACGCCTTGGCCACGGGAACGCCCATTCCGGAGGACTATCGCCTGCTTCGCGCGTAGGGGCGGGGCTATCGCGCCC
>JAPPND010000137.1 GCA_028818795.1 Gammaproteobacteria bacterium
AGGAACTCCCGGGCCTGCGGGTCCACCATCGATAGGTGGTGCTCGTTGATCAGCATGGTCTGAAGGTGCTGCCACTCCCGCCACGCCTTGGCGGACACATCGGCAAAGATCTCTTCGCCGACGGGCCCCGGGAGCGGGGGCGCGTCGAGACCCGGCAACTCCTGCCCGTACTTTCGACATTGGACCATTCGGCTCACGATTGACTCACCATTCCTGCTCGTCGAGCAGTTTAGCCGCTACGGCGGATAGGCCAAGGGTATGGCGACGCGGATGGATCCACTGCCCGCCGCCGTCGTGGGCGACGGGCGGCATTGCCTTGAGCCTGACGTGGACAGGCTCGATGTCGAGGTCGAAGTGGCTGAAACCGTGCCGGAAAATCGCCTGTTCGCGTACGTCGTCCACTAGGGCCGACTCGATACCGGCAGCGCCGAGGAAAGTCTCCAACGATTCGTTCGCGTTCCGTTCGGGCGGGGACCAAAGGCCACCCCAGATGCCGCGCGCGGGGCGTTGTTCGACTAGGCATCGGCCGTCCGGCTCGGTCAGCACGAAGAAACGGCGCCGTTCGAGACGCCTGGCGCTTGGCCGCTTGGCGCGTTCCGGGAATCGTTCGACGTCGTCGGCGGCGAATGCCTGGCATGTTTGGCGGACCGGACAAGCGGGACACAGTGGACCGGTACGTAGGCACACGGTTGCGCCGAGATCCATTATGGCCTGCGTGTAGTCCGCAACCCTTTCGTGCGGTGTGTGGAGTTCGGTCAGCCGCCACAATTCGTTCCGTGTTTTTGCATCGTTTGCCGGTCCCGCGACCCGATGATGGCGTGCTAGCACGCGCTTGACGTTCCCGTCGAGAATCGGCGCCCGCGTCCCGAGGGCCTGGGCGACGATTGCCGCCGCCGTCGACCGTCCGACACCGGGCAGCTCCTGCATTCCCTCCGCCGTCGTGGGGAAGACGCCCCCGTGATGATCGGCGACGACCACCGCCGCCCGGTGCAGGTTGCGTGCCCGGGCGTAGTAGCCAAGCCCGCTCCAATGGTGCAGGACTTCGTCGAGTGTCGATCCGGCCAGGGTCTTTACGTCCGGGAATCGCGACATGAAACGCCTAAAGTATGGGATCACGGTGGCGACCTGGGTCTGTTGAAGCATGACCTCGGACACCCACACGCGGTACGGCGTACGCGGGTTCTGCCAGGGCAGGTCCTTGCGACCGTGCTTGTCCCACCAGGTGAGCAGCCGAGCGGCGAATCCAGGATTCTTCGGGTGATAGGCTTTCGCCATGGCACGTTGCGAAGGCTGAGACGGAACAAGTATGGATGCGGAAGTCCGTGCGTGGGAACCCCCGGCCAAGCTGGGTGATCGGCACGCGCATGCGCTCGACGGCGCGGATACGACGGGTGATGTTCTCGACTTGGACGAAGACGCACAAGCGCGACTGCGCGAAGTTGCCAACGGCGGTGCGAACGAATGGTCGGGCTTCTTCGCGGATCGAGCGTCCGGGCGTTTGATCGCGTGGCTGCGCGTGTTGACACTGGCCGAGGAGACGATCCCGGGCTGCGAGACGGGTGCCAAGTCGCCGGTCATTGTCCTGGCTCGGTTGCTGCGTGAACGAGGTGACTATCCCGCCGAGCTCACAGCGTGGATCAGGTCGGTGAGCACCAACCGCTTCCTGCCATACGGCAGTCTGATGGATCGTTTGGGAGGCTGATCGGAAACCGACGGGTATACTGAGCGTTTGTCGGCTAGCGGCGGCACCCCCGTCCGACGAGTGATGACGCCAATACGGCATCGGGAGTTGGCTCGAGTGGGAGCCCTTTGCCGCGTTCAATCGGAATAGTCGAGTTCGCATGACCGATCGCAAGGCATCCAGAACCCGCGAGACCTTGGAGACCCGCATCGACGTGGCGGTGAACCTCGACGGCTCCGGTACGGCGGACATCGCCACGGGACTGCCGTTCTTCGAGCACATGCTGGACCAGGTGGCGAGGCACGGGCGCATCGACCTCGACATCGCCGCACGCGGCGATCTGGACGTGGACGCCCACCACACCGTCGAGGACGTGGGCATCACCCTCGGCCAGGCCGTTGCCGAGGCGGTGGGCGACAAGCGCGGCATTTTCCGCTACGGCCACGCCTACGTCCCGTTGGACGAAGCGCTGTCCCGGGTCGTCATCGACTTCTCCGGCAGACCCGGCCTCGAGTACAACGTGGCGTTCAGCAGGGCGCGGGTCGG
This sequence comes from Gammaproteobacteria bacterium, assembly GCA_028818795.1. Taxonomy (GTDB): domain Bacteria; phylum Pseudomonadota; class Gammaproteobacteria; order Pseudomonadales; family Azotimanducaceae; genus VXYL01. The sequence goes on from JAPPND010000137.1 coordinate 2,228, forward strand.
GACCTTTGACGTCGATCTTCTCCACGAGTTCTTCCAGGGATTCGTGAATCACGCCCAGGTCACGCTGCATGTCGACAACCTCAAGGGATCCAATGCGCACCACCAGGCGGAGACCATCTTCAAGGCGTTCGGACGGGCGCTGCGTATGGCCCTGCAACAGGATCCCAGAACCGGGGACACACCATCCACGAAGGGTTCGCTATAGCCGAACCGGCCAACCCGTGCTGCTGATTCCCGCCATCGACTTGAAGGGTGGCCAGTGCGTGCAATTGCGCCAGGGCATCATGGAGTCTGCGACCGTCTACTCGGCGGACCCCGGGGCAATGGCCAGACATTGGGTCGAATCGGGTGCGCGACGTCTGCACGTGGTGGACCTGGACGGCGCGTTTGCCGGGAGGCCGGTCAACCGGGCCGCCGTGCATCGCATCGTGGAAGCGGCCGGCAGGGCGCCCGTGCAGGTCGGCGGAGGCATTCGCGATCTGGACACCGCGCGGAGCTATCTGGACATCGGGGTCAGCCAAGTCATCACCGGCACCTCGGCGATCGAGGATCCGGATTTCCTGGCGACGCTTGCGGCTACGTTCCCGGGCCGAGTCGTCTTGGGCCTGGACGCCCGCGACGGCCGCTTGGCAACCCGTGGATGGGCGACGGTCAACGAAGTCGACGCGGTGGCGTTTGCGGCTGCGGTGACGGAAGAACTATTCGCCATCGTCTATACCGATGTCGGCCGCGACGGGATGCTCGCCGGCATAAACGTTGACGCGACAAGACGCATCGCGCTGGCGGCCCCTGTGCCGATCATTGCGTCCGGCGGGGTCCGCAACCTCGACGACCTGCGGGCGATACATGACCTCGGCCTTGGACCGGACCGGATCCTCGGTGCGATCAGCGGCTCGGCCCTCTACGAAGGGAAGCTTGATTTCAAGGTCGCCCAGCGTTGGCTCGAGGCACGGCATCAGCCCGGGCCTGCATGATGGAACCCGGTGGCTGTGGGTTAGCCCGTTGCCGTCTTCTGCAACTCGCCGAGGGCGGCATCAAAAAGGCGCTTGTCGTAGCCCTGTAACGTCTCGTCGGCGCGCTTCGGCAGGCGGAGGTCCGGCACCACGCCGCCCTCGTCGATGGAGTGACCCGAGGGTGTCAGGTAGTGTGCGGTGGTCAGCTTGAGGGCACCGGACCCCAGCCGGATCACCGACTGGACGGATCCCTTGCCGAAGCTCGGGGTGCCGATGAGCACGGCTCGCCCCCGGTCCTTGAGCGCACCGGCCACGACTTCGGAACCCGAAGCGGACTGGCCGTTGATCAACACCGCGATGGGAACGCCCTCGGCGACGACGTCGGCAGTCGCGTAGAACGTCCGCTGGCTCCGCGCCTCCCTGCCTTCGATGGTGACAATGACGCCGTCGGTCAGGAACGCATCGGCGACGTCGACAGCGGTCTCCAGGAGGCCACCCGGGTTGCCGCGCAGATCGAGGACAAGCCCGGTCAGCGGGGCTTTTTGCTGTAGTTTCGAGACGGCGTCGTCGAGGTCGGTTCGGGTGGGCCGGTCGAACTGGTAAATCCTGACGTAGCCGGTACCGGGCGACAGCAAGCGGCTGACGACACTGGCTATGGTGTCGCGGGTCAGATCGAAGTCGAGGGGCTCCGACCTGGACGGCCTGTTGATCCTCACGTGCACCGGCGTGCCAGGCTCGCCCCGCAGATCCCGCACAGCGTCCGAGAGCGTACGACCCTCCAAGGCCCGGTGATCCACTTCGATGAGGCGGTCGCCGGGAGCGATGCCGGCGCGCTCTGCAGGCCCGTCGGTGATCGGAGCGATCACGGTGGGAAGGCCGTCCACCATGCCGACTTCGATGCCGATCCCGCCGAAACGGCCGGTGGTCTCCTCATCGAGCACGACGAGCGCATCGTTGTCGAGGAAGGCCGAGTGGCCGTCGAGGCCCTCGACCATGCCCCGTATCGCGTTGTCGACGAGATCGTCGGGGTCGACTTCCGCAATGTAGCTGCCCTGTATTTCCCGCGCGGCTGATACCAGCAGACGCTCGTGACGCGCGTCTGTGTCGTAGTACACCGCACTCCAGAAGGCGGCGACGCCAAGAGAGACCCCGCCGAGCATGCTGACGACGACCCCGATGATCGTGATGGGACGAAGTGCCATGGCGCAATCATAGCGCCCTGGCGCCGTCGGAGAGCGCGCGCACCGTCGGTAGTTCTGTAGACTCGTCATTGCGACTCAACACCGTAGGGCGACGAGCAAAGATGCTGAGCTATTCCCCGCCGACCGCCGACATGGAATTCGTGCTCTTCGACGTCTTCGCCGCGGATGCGGAATGGGCTCGCATGGCCGCCCTGAGGGAGACCGACAAGGAACTGGCCTTGGCCGTGCTCGCCGAGGCGGGCAGGGTGGCGAGCGAGGTCATGGCACCCCTCTACCAGGCGAGCGACTCCGAGGGTGCGCAATGGCGGGACGGCGTGGTGACCGCTCCGGCCGGGTTCAAGGAAGGCTTCCAGGCACTCGCCGAGGGCGGTTGGTTCGGCGTCGCAGGGAACGCCGAGCACGGCGGCCAGGGCCTCCCGAAGATGCTGACCGTGCCCCTCGAGGAGATGCTCTGGAGTGCCAACGTAAACCTCTACCTCTACGGAGCACTGACCGTCGGTGCCGCGGTCTGCATCGACACCCATGGCGACGAGGCCATGAAACGCAACTACCTGCCGAAGCTCTACGGCGGCGAGTGGACCGGGGCGATGGCGTTGACCGAGTCCCACGCCGGCACCGACCTCGGCATGATCCGCACGCGCGCGGTGCCCGTCGGCGATGCCTTTGAGATCACCGGCACGAAGATCTTCATCACCAGCGGCGAGCACGATGTCGCCGACAACATCGTCCACCTGGTGCTGGCGAAGTTGCCGGATGCGCCGCCGGGCAGCCGCGGCATCTCACTGTTCCTGGTACCCAAGTACCTGCCCGATGGAACGCGCAACCGCTTCGCCAGCGGCTCGATCGAGCACAAGATGGGGATCCGCGGCAGCGCGACGTCGGTAATCAACTACGACGCCGCGACCGGGTACCTCGTTGGCGCACCGAACGGCGGTCTCCCCAACATGTTCACGATGATGAACCACGCCCGGCTATCCGTGGGCATACAGGGCCTGGGCCTTGGCGAACTGGCGTACCAGAACGCGGCCGCCTATGCCCGGGATCGGCTCCAGGGTCGGGCGGCTTCGGGACCGCAGAACCCCGATGCGCCGGCGGACTCGATCCTGGTGCACGCCGATGTGAGACGCATGCTGCTCACCCAGCGCGCGTTCGCGGAGGGCGGGCGGGCCTTCGCGACATTCGTCGGGCTGATGCTCGACCGCGCCAAGTACGCGGATGCCGCCGCAGCGCGGGAGTCGGCGCAGGCGTCCGTGGATTTGCTGACGCCCCTCGTCAAGGCGTTCCTCACCGACCGGGGCATGGAGGGCGCGGTGTTGGCGCAGCAGGTGTTCGGCGGCCATGGCTACATCGTCGAACACGGCATGGAGCAGATCGTGCGCGATGCACGCATCACGCAGATCTACGAGGGAACGAACGGCGTGTAGGCTCTCGACTTCACCGCCCGGAAGGTGCTCCGGGACGGTGGCCGAACCCTGAAGCGACTCTTAGGCGAGATGGCCGACGATCCTGTGCCGGCGGAATTCCGAGCCCCGCTCGCCAACGCGCTGGCCGCCATCGAAACGGCAACGGCCCACCTGCTTACGCAAGCGCCGTCGAACCCCGATTTGCCAGGCGCCATGTCGGTGGACTTCCTCGAACTTACCGGTCTCGGCATCTACGCTTGGCTGTGGGCGCGGATGGCCCGAGCCGACGCCGACTCGGCGCGCCACAAGACCGACCTGGCGCGGTTCTTCTACGCCAAGCTATTGCCCAAGACGCGGTCGCTCCTCGCCAACATCGAGGCGGGTCCGGACAGCGTCATGGCATTGGCCGAGGAGTCGTTCTAACGGGAAGGGCGCTCGCATCGAACATGTCCGCCACCCGTTGAATCGCTATCACGGGCAGCGACGGTCCAGTTCGTCTTCGAGGCGGTCCATGAAGTCCACGGCCATGCGCTTCTCAGCGGCGTCCAACATGGCCGTCACATCGAATACTTGGGCGAGCCCCAGCATCTCGCGGAGTTCGCCGCATGCACCCTCGCCTATGAAAACGTCGAGGTCGAAGGCCTCGGGTTCTGCATCGGGGCACCTACGGTCCAGCTCGGCAGCGATCTGATCGGCCAGCTGGTCGGGCATCTCGATGTTCACCAGCCGAAAAAGGGCCAGCGATCCGGCCAGTTTGCCGCACGAATCGGTCTCGGGGCGCAGATCCCAGCGTACCGACAGGCTGTTGGCTTGGTCGGCCGCAGGCGCAGACGCGCACCCGGCGATGGCAGCCACGGCGAGAAACGCCGTGGCCACCGCGCACGGCCCGGTCAGTCGCAGGAACCAACCCACGTCGCTGTTTCCACCCAGTACACCCCCGAGCAGCTGAGTACGCCGTCGCCGTTCGAGTCGGATTCGCCGTACTGCGCTGCGATGGCGGCAAGATCGCCCCCGCTGGCCGATCCATGGAACGGCGGGATCGGGTAGGGCTCCGGATCCGGGTACGGAGGCCCGAAATCGCAGTCGAATCCGACCTCCCACCGGCACTCCGGATCGCAGACCCACTTGGCGCTGCCGGAGCAGCCGTGTATGGCGCATCCTGACGCCGAGAAGATAAGCACCATGGCCGCGCCCAGTTTCAGGTAGTTTTGCATTTGGCTCCCTCCCCATGTCGTGAATGCCTCCGAGTTTGGCCCCCCCCCCCGGGCCGCTTGTCAACAGACTCAGACTTCCCGGTCAGACCCGGTCAGATTGGCGCACGACCTAGGCGTTGGCGCAGGCGTTCGTAGATTCCGCCAAAGGCGCCGTTGCTCATGATGACGACGTGGGTTGGGCGAGGGCTTTCCATTCCAAACTCCGCAATACTCTCGACCAGGTTGGCGATGTTCGTTTCCACCGAAGCGGGAACCAGGCTGTCTTTGACGACTTGGCCGACGTCCCATTGGATGTTGTCGCCCCGGAACCAGATGGCCTCGTCAGCGGTGGCGCAGCAGGTCGTGAGTTCGCCGCGCAGCGTCCCCAGCGACATGGTGTGGGTTCGCGGTTCGACGACGGCGACGATGCGTTCGCTGCCGACGCTGGCGCGCAAGCCCTCGAGCGTGGATCGAATTGCCGTGGGATGGTGGGCGAAGTCGTCGTAGACCTTGAGTCCGGGCCGGTCGACGATCAACTCCATGCGTCGCTGCACGCCGCGGAACGTCCCGAGCGCGGCGATGCCGTCGGCGGCGGGAACACCGGCATGTTGTGCGGCAGCAAGGGCCGCCAACGCGTTGGCCACGTTGTGTCGGCCCATGAGTTGCCAGTGCACCGGGCCAAGGGGCTTGTCGTTCAACGAAACGCTGAAACGACTCCCGTCGTCGTCGATGTCCACCGCATGCCACTGGTCCGCCGTCGCCATACTCGAGTCCACCGGCGTCCCGCCGTGCTCCACTAGGGCGAAGGTCGACACCGGCGTCCAGCAGCCGCGCTTCAGGGTTGCCTCGACATTGGCGTCTTGGCCCGGCGCGATGATGAGTCCCGAGCGGGGCACGGCACGCACCAGGTGGTGGAACTGGTACTGGATCTGCTCGAGATCGTCGAAGATGTCGGCGTGGTCGAACTCCAGGTTGTTGATGACCAACGTCTTCGGCCGGTAGTGCAGGAACTTCGAGCGTCGGTCGAAGTACGACGTATCGTACTCGTCGGCCTCGACCACGAAGCAGGGCCCCGTGCCAAGCCGTGCCGACGCTGGGAAGTCGACCGGCACGCCGCCGATCAGGAACCCCGGGTCGAGTCCCGCTTTATCCAGGATGTGCGCAATCATGCTCGCGGTGGTGGTCTTGCCGTGCGTGCCGGCTGCGGCAATCGTCCAGCGCCCGGGGAGTACCGCTTCGCCCAGCCATTCCGCCCCCGAGGTGTAGGGCAGATCGTGCTCCAGGACATACTCCACGGCTTCGTGGCCGCGGGGCATCCCGGCGTTGCCGACGATGGCCAGGTCCGGCAGCGGACGAAGCTGGTTTGGATCGAAGCCCTCGAAGACCTCGATGCCGGCTGCGGCCAGTTGGTCGCTCATCGGCGGGTAGAGGGCGCGATCGAAACCGCTGACCGCGAACCCCTTTTGCCGGGCCAGTTGGGCAAGGCTGCCCATGAGCGTGCCGCCGATGCCGAGAAAGTAAAGACGCACGGATCCGCCCGACGGCGCTTCGCTAAACGGCGGAGACGAGAAAACGGCCCAGCAAGGCGATGGCGACGAACGTGCCGAGCAACGCGATCCCGAAGGACAGCAAGATCCCTACCCACAGTCGCGTTGCGAGGGCTCGATGCAGGATGAAGCCGACCACGGCCACGCTCCACACGAGAAGGATCCAGTTTGTGGTCACCCGGGCGACCCCGCTGGTGGCGCTCAACGCCAAGGCACCGACGGCATCGATCAACACCTCCGTGCCGAGGATCGCGCCGAGCGTGGCCAGAAACCGTGGTTCGCAATTGCGAAGGTAGAGGGCGAACCAGGCGATGGATGCCGTAACGGCGAGATTGATGAGGGCCAGGTTGAACCACAGCGCGAGGGAGAGACTCGGATACATGACAGCCGTAAGGACCACACCCATCGCCAGTTCTGCGGCGATCAGCGAGACCAGGAACCAAGTGTGTGTCGGCACGGTTTCCGGACCATCGCGCAGCAGGCAGATGTTCCAGAACAGCCGGAGAACCGCTGTCATGGGCCGGATTGTCGCATATCTTCCTGTGTGGATTGGCCGCGACCCGTGGGTGTCGGCGGTCGCATCGTCACGTCGCATGGCCGACAATGACCGCAAGGAGGAAGGAAGCAATGTCCAACAGGAACGCGTTCTATGCCCAGTCGGGCGGTGTAACCGCGGTGATCAACGCCACCGCCTGCGGGGTGATCGAGGCGGCGAGGCGGAACGCCGACCGAATCGGTACGGTGTTCGCCGGCAAGAACGGCATTCTCGGCGCACTGCGCGAGGAATTGATCGACACGGGGGGCCTCGCCGATGCCGACGTTGCCCGGTTGCGGCACACGCCCGGCGGCGCGTTCGGTTCGTGCCGCTACAAGCTGGCGTCTCTGGACGACGACGAGAAGGAATACCGACGCCTGATCGACGTGTTCCGGGCCCACGACATCGGCTATTTCTTCTATAACGGCGGCGGCGATTCCCAGGACACCGCCCACAAGGTGTCCCTGCTCGGCGACCGATTGGGCTACCCCGTCAACTGCATCGGCATACCCAAGACCGTGGACAACGATCTGCCGGCGACGGACACCTGCCCGGGCTTCGGCTCGGTGGCGAAGTACGTGGCGATATCGGTCCGGGAAGCCGCCTTGGACGTTGCGTCGATGTGCGAAACGTCAACCAAGGTCTTCATCCTGGAGGTGATGGGTCGCCACGCGGGCTGGATTGCGGCGGCGGGCGGTCTCGCGAAGACCGGGCGCGACGGGGCACCGCACGTGATCGTGCTACCGGAGGTGCCCTTCGACGAACAGCGCTTCCTTGAGAAAACCCGCGATGCCGTCGAACGCGTGGGGTATTGCGTCATCGTGGTTTCGGAAGGTGCCCGTTATCCGGACGGGCGCTTCCTATCCGACTCGGGCGCCTCGGATGCGTTCGGCCATGCCCAGTTGGGCGGGGTGGCGCCGATGATGGCGGAGTTGGTTCGTGCACGCCTCGGCTTCAAGTTCCACTGGGCCGTCGCCGACTACCTGCAGCGTGCGGCTCGACACGTCGCGTCGGCGACCGACGTGGAACAAGCCTATGCGGTGGGGCGTCACGCCGTGGAACTTGCACTCGCCGGCAAGGATTCGGTCATGGCGACGATCGTCCGCACGTCGGACGCGCCCTACCGTTGGGAACTCGGCGACGCCCCTCTTGAGCGTGTCGCGAACATCGAGCGCAGGATGCCGAAGTCCTTCATCAGCCGCGACGGGTTCGGCATCACGGCGGCGGCGCGTCGGTATCTCGAACCGCTCATCGCCGGGGAGGACTATCCGCCCTATGCGGCCGGACTCCCGGACTACGTGGCATTCGCCGGCACCACCGAGCCGAAGAAGCTTGCCGCGTTCGCGACCTGACGGCGCTCGTTCAGGGGAAGTTCAGATTGCTGGACACACACTCCCGCGTTTGTCTTGGCCGAGGCTAACCCGGTGTCAGCACTGAATCTGCGGATCGCCGCCGTGACCGCTGCCGTCGCCCAGGGCGGTGTCGCCGAATTGGCGTACGACAATCATCGGATCGACCTGGGCGAGTCGATCTCCCAAACCGTTGTCCACGGTCGCCTGACCGGCGGCGGCGCCGACGATCTCGTCGTCTTCACCCACGACGAACGGGAGCGGCAAATGGCCGTCTACGCCTACGACGGCGGCATCTGGTCTCGCGTCCATTTGGCGGACGTGCCGAGCGACTTGATCTTCGTCGACATGATGAACCTGGGCGGCCGAGACCGGCTGTTGGCGATACGCCGCGAGGGCGTCGACTGGATCGATCCGGAGACCTGGACTTTGAGGCCGTGGCTCGCCGCCGCGTCGATGTACAAGGTGGCGCCACCGGACGTTCGCGAACTGGACATCGCGCTGGACTTGAACGGCGACGGGCTGGACGACATCGCCCTGCCGGGCTTCGACGGCTACACCGTTTGGACCCAGCGATCGGACGGAAGCCTGACCGAGCCGGTCGAACTCGCGGCGCCACCCACCACCCGCACCGGCTTTCGGTCGTCGGCCTACCGGGCGCGGGAGATCTATCGCTTCGACTTCGACGGCGATGGGCACGGGGATGTGGCGTTCTGGAATGGCGACGGTCTCGACGTGTACTTGGGGCTCCCGGATGGCGGATTCGACACTGAGCCCGTCGCGGTCCACGTGCCGATGGGATTGAGCACCGACGACGTGACCATTAGCTTCGGGTTCGGTGCCATCGTGGACGAGACGCGTTCGATGCTCTATGGCGTCGACGACTTCAACGGCGACGGCGTCGCCGACATCGGGACCAGCACGATCGAAGTCGGCGGGCTGTTCGATCAATCGACCCGCTACGACTTCCACTTCGGGCGTCGGGATGGCAACACGACGGTCTTCGATGCCGCACCGGACACGCATATCTCGTCGGCTGGCGTGCAGGGTCCGCTCGAACGATCCGACTTGGACGGCGACGGCCGCGTAGATTTCGGCATGCTTTCGTTCAAGCTGGGCATCGGCAGGATCATCTCCGTATTGCTCACCGGTTCGGTCAGTTTCAACATGAACTTCCACCTGATGGGGGAGGGCGGCTACGCCGAACAGCCGAACGTGCAGCGGCGGGTGAAGCTCCGGCTCGACCTCGGCTCGGGACGCGTGGCGGGGAATTGGGTGTCGGTGGGCGATCTAACCGGGGACGGCGTAAGGGATCTTCTCGTACAGGCGGACGCGACCCGGGTTGACGTCTACCCGGGCACGGGCGATGCAGGTCTTTTCGCGAAACGGCCAATCGAAGTCGCCGTCGATCTGTCCGACCAGGGCAGCGTGCGCCTCGCCGACCTCAACGGCGACGGCAGAGACGACATGTTCATGACGCATCGCCTCCCGGATAGCGAGTCGCGTCAGTTGGCCATTGCGCTCAGTCGGGGCGCTGCGATGCGCAGCGAGTAGACCGTCACCTGCCGGCCTGCGTCAGGACAACGCCTATCCGCCCGCGCCAGAACGCGTTCATCGTGCGAGGCCGCGACTATCGTCGCCCCGGTCGCCCGCAGGTTGTCGAGGACTCGCCCTTGCAGTTCGTCGTTGAGGTGCGCGGTGCCTTCGTCGAGGAGGACGATGGCCGGTTCCCTGTACACAGCCCGGGCGATCATCACGCGCTGTCGCTGTCCACCCGAAAGAGTGGAGCCCATGTGTCCCACCAGGGTCATGTACTGCATCGGGAGGCGTTGAATCTCGTCGTGCAGACACGCCAGCTCGGCTGCGGCTTCGACCCGGTCGAAGTCCACGTCTTCCGTATCGACGGCGATGTTCTCCACGAGATTGCCGGAGAACAGGTCGTCGTCCTGCATGACGACGCCTAGTTTCCGTCGATAGTGCCGCGTGTCGAGACTGGCGAGTTCCACGCCATCGACCAGGATCGTGCCCGCCTGCGGCGCGGCTAGGCGGCAAAGCAGCTTGATGAACGTCGACTTGCCGCAACCCGACGCCCCTTCGATTGCCACGAACTCGCCGGGCGAAACCATGAAGTCGAAGTCCTCGAGGATGTTCGGCGCATCGTCGCCATACGCGAAACGAACACCCCGGACCTCGATGCGACCTGCCAACGTTCGTCCCGTGGCGGCGCCAGCGGAAGACGGTTCGCGTTCCTCTACGGCGATGTCGGCGATGCGCTCCCGATGCAGCCGCAGCATGCGCAGGTTGATCAGCGACCCGATCAGGGACTGTAGGCGCACCGCGAATATGGCAGCGTAGGACGAGAACGCGAACAGCATCCCCAGTGTGAACTCCCCTTGGATCACCTTGCCCGCGCCGAGCATGAGAATGACCACGGTTTGCACCGTGCCGACGCTCCCGGTGGCGAAGAGGACATGGGCACGGAAACGTGCAAGCCGGTTCTGCGCGTTGATCTGGGCGACGAAGCGTTCCCCCCAGACGTCCTCCCTATGGGCTTCGGCGCCAAGCAGCTTGATGGCCCGCTGCCGTTCTACGTTCTCGATGAAGCTGGTGTCTTCCTGCGCCGCCGCGGCGATCGTCTCCCGGGTCAGTTCGCGTAACCATCCGAAGGTCCCGAGCCGTATCGTAGCCATCAGGATCAGAAAGGCGCACAGAGTCAGCGTCAGATCGCGTGAGTAGGTGAGGAGAATGCCCAAAGCTCCCAATGCCATCGCCGCATCCACGAGCATCGCGAACGCTCCCGTCATGAGGAACCGGCGAATGGGTTCGGTCGATGCGAACCGCGACATCACGTCGCCGGTATGGCGGGCCACGAACCAGGAATCGGGGAGACGGAGCAGATGGTGGCCGAGACTTACGACCATGCGGAACGACAACGTATTGCCGACGTACTGCACCAGCAGCGTGCGCAGCCACTGCGTCGCCACCGAAGTGAATCCAACCAGCCCGAATCCGAGGGCGAGCGCCATCACCAGATTCCAGTCTCCCTGGCGCACGCCTTGGTCGATGGTGAACTGCACGTTCAGCGGCAACGCCAGCGCGAACGCCTGCAGCGCCAAGGTCATCACGAAAACGCCCGCGAGCGAACTGCCCAATCCGCGGAATGCCGGCAGGAACGTGCCGAGAGGAACCGCCTCGACGGCTTTGCTAGGTGTCAGGGACGATGTCGGAACGAGTTCGAGCGCGACTCCCGTGAAGGACTCGTTCAAGAGGTGCACGGGAATCCGCCGAATCCCCACGGCGGGATCGGCGATCTTCGCCCAGCGGCGTCCCACGGCCAGCAGCACGACGAAGTGGTTGAACTCCCAATGCAGGATCGCCGGCAACCGAAGCTGCGGGAGTTCATGGAGTTCGGCGCGAACCGCTCGAGTCTGGAATCCCATTTGCTCCGCATAGTCGCGGAGGCTGGCCAACGTCGTACCCCGCGACGAAATGCGGAATCGCGACCGGTACTCCCGCAACGTTTCGCGATGGCCGTGGTAGCCGGCCACCATCGACAGGCACGCCAGGCCGCACTCGGCGTTGTCCGCCTGCAGGACTACGGATAGCCGCACTATCGACGCGCCTTCGAGGACTCGCTAGATGCGTGCCATAGCGCCGCGCAGCGGATCGATCAGCCAGTCGATCACGGTGCTGCGGCTGTTTACCAGATCGGCGGTAACGGTCATGCCGGGGCGCAGCGCGCGCCGCTGGCCTTCGGACAGGTCGAAGCCTTCCGGAAACGCCACGTCGATGCGGAAGGCCGCGTTCGGCGCGCCTTGGGCGGATGTCTCCATCGGAGTGAGGATCGTCTCCGAGACGGACGTAACCAAGCCCTTCTGTGCGCCATGGCGTTCGTAGGGGAAGGCATCCAGATACACGCGCACCTCCTGGCCCACGGCGACAGTCCCCATCGCAGCGGCCCCGGCAAAAAGTCGGGCTTCGAAGTCGACTTCGGTCGGCAGGATGTCCAGAAGCGGCTCCCCCGGTCGGATCCACTCGCCGCTGCGGGTCCGAATCGATGCTACCCGTCCACTGCGCGGCGCGAGTATTCGACCGTCGCGCCTGGCCAGAAGGCGGGACTCGTCCATGGCCAGTGCGTGCAGCCGTTCCATGAGCGATGCTCGGTGTTCCTGTCGCTCGGACTCCAGACGTTGGCGTTGTAGCGGCAGCGCCTGCAGGGAGGACTGCGAGCGTTCCAGAACCTGGTGCTTGGAGGCCAAGGCGGCGCGTTGGGACTGTACGCGATCATCGAGAAGCATCGCGTCGGACTCGGCGAGTGCGCCCGTCTCCACAAGCCGTAGTCCCTTGTCGCGTTGGCGCACCGCGATGGCGAGTCGCGTGGCCAGCGCTTGCGTTTCGACGCGCAGCTCACGGATTTCGTTTTCGCCGGCGGTGTGTGCGTTGTCCAGCATCGCTTGCTCGTTGTCGAATCTTGACTCCAGTGCTTCGAGTTGCGCTTGCAACGCCATACGGCGTTCTTTCAAGTCCGACAGGAGCTTCGCTTCCAGCGGCTGTCCCGCCTCGAAGCCGTCGCCGGATGCCAGTTCGAACAACACGTCGCCGACCGCCACCAGGTCGTCCTCGGCGACGACGCAGCGGCGTATCAGGGAAACGGACCCGGCCGTCACCCTGATCCAGCCTTCCGGTGGCGTCAGGTAGCCGGACACGCTCTGTTTGTCTGCGAACGGGAACAGCGCCGCGAATGCGACCAAGGCGCCGACGGACACGGAAGCCGTCGCCGTCAACAGCGCCCCCGAGAGGGGTTTCGACAACAAAGGCGGCTGCCACGGATTGGAACGGAGACCGGCAAGCGCCTCGTCGCGGAAGAGGTCGGTGGCCAAGCCTACGGCGGCGCGGAGGCCGGAACGAAGTACAACCGGAACGGCGC
>JAPPND010000176.1 GCA_028818795.1 Gammaproteobacteria bacterium
AAGAACCATTACCGTGCCCTCGCTCTTCAGACGCAGTTCGTCCAGCGCGAGAACGTGCACCACGCCTCGATGCCCTCGCGCACCTTGGCGGCCGAACCGAAGAGAGTGGTGTCAGCGAGCCAACGGTCCCTGAGGCAGCGCGACACGCCCTCGAAGTCCCTGATCGCCAAGGCAGCTTCCACGCCGGCCATTTCCTCCCCGTACCCGGCTTCCTTCCAGTACGCGCGGTAGTTCGGCAACGCGGCGTAGCTCGCCAGCGTCCGTCGATTGCGCGCCTTGGCGGCTGCCACGTCGTCGGACACAACCGTGGGGATCATGTTGCCGATGAAGAAGCCGTCCCCGTCCCGGCTCGCCGAACCGAGTACACCGCGCGATGTCGCCATGTGCGACCGCGCCCCGTTGGCGAACACCAAGCCGCCCGCGACCTCCTCGGCCAGTCGGATCATCCGACGCCGCAACGCCGCGAGTACGATTCGGGGCAGTTCTCCGGCCCTGGGCACCGCCTTCAAGTCCGCAACGAAGCGGCGGATGTCGGCCAGAGGCTTGCCGGCGGCGATTCCCAACCGCTCCATGGCCGGCGCATGGCTGACCCCGATGCCGAAGTCGAAGCGGCCGCCGGACGTCTCGTGGATGAAGCTCGCCGCCTGGGCGAAGTCCTGGACGTGGCGCGTGTAGATGGGCTGGATGTTGGTGCCGAACCGTATCCGCCGTGTGGCCTGGGCAAGCGCGCCGCACAATGAGACGCCGTCGGCGAGGCTCGGGCAGTAGATGCGCGGGAAGCCACGGTTCTCGATCTCGCGCGCCAGGTCCAGCGTTGCGCGCCGGCGTCCGGGCACGGCGGCGAGACTCGGGGCGGGAAACGGGTCGGACATCGGATGCTCGCGGTTGGCAGCAATGCGATTGTAGCAATCCCCCGCCCGTCAACTGGTACAGCGTGGACCGGACGTGATTTCCCCTACCGCCGCCAGCAGCAGGTCGTTCTCCGAGGCCGTGCCGATGGTGATGCGCAAACTGTTCGACAGCCGCGGCGTGTTGAAGTGGCGAACCACGATGCCGCGTTCGCGAAGGCCCATGAACAACGACCTCGCGGACACGCCGGGGGGTACTTCGGCGAGCACGAAGTTCGACTGGGACTCCGGTACAGCGAACCCGAGTTCGACGAGCCCGGCCGTCAGTCGTCGGCGCTCTTCTTGCACGGCACGCCAACCCCGCTCGGCGGAGGCGCGATCGCCAAAGGCCGCCTCCGCCGCAACCTGGGCGAGGGTGTCGACGTTGTAGCTGTCCCGGGTCTTGGTGAGGATGGGTTCGACGAGGCCGGTGTTGCCGAGCAGGAACCCCACACGCATACCGGCGAGCGAGTGACCCTTCGACAGTGTTCGGAGCAGCAGCAGATTGTCGTGGCTGGCCAAGAGAGACGTCAGGTCGTGGCCGAGTTCGGGATCCACGAAATCCACGTACGCTTCGTCCACCAGCAATACGCCGTCCAGTTCCCGCGCCACCGCCGCGACCGTGCCGGCGTCCACGAGAACACCCGACGGCGCATGGGGATTCACCAGGCAGGTCAGCTTGGCACCGGCGGCATTCATCCTCCCCGCGAAACCGTCCGGCAAGGACCAGTCACCGGTCAACTCGGCCGAAGCCACCTCGCAGCCCTGCACGTTGGCGAGCACCGGGCACAGCGAATAGCCCGGCTCCGTGGTCCCGAAAGTCGCCCCGGGATCGACGAAGGTCGTGATCGCGAGTCTTAGCGCCTCGTCCCCGCCGTTGGTGACCACCACCTGGTCCACCGACAGGCCGAACCGGGTGGCCACCAGGCGGCGCAAGCCATCGGCGGTCGCGGGCGGATAGCGGCGCAGCGTCCCGGCGTCGAACGAACGAATCGCATCCGCCACGGCGGGAGACGGCGGATACGGATTTTCGTTCGTGTTGAGCTTGACGATGCCGGGATCCTGCGGTTGCTCGCCGTAGACGTAGCCCGCCATGCGCCGGACGCTGTCCCGCTCGTAGCTCACGGATCCGAACCGGTTTGTCCGTCGTCGCCAGGCTCCTCGCCATCGTCCACGGTGTCCGGGCGCGCGTCCGCGGGATCGAGCAGGTGGGCAATCCAGTTGGTGGACGGATTGGCTTCCATGGCGATCTTCACGGTCATCGTCAGCGGCACGGACAGCAGCATGCCCACCGGTCCCAGCATCCAGCCCCAGAACACCAGGGACAGGAACACCACCAGCGTCGACAAGCCGAGTTCCCGGCCCATGAACTTGGGCTCCACGACGCTGCCCATGACCACGTTCACCACCAGGAAGACGCCCGCCGTCGCCAGCGCGCTGATCGGCCCCAACTGCATGATCGCGAGCAGCACCGGCGGAATCGCGGCAATGACGCTGCCGATGTTGGGCACGAAGTTCAGCAGGAAGGCAAGAAGCCCCCACAGGATCGGGAAGTCGACGCCCAGGAGCCACAGCGCCAGGCCCACGAACACGCCGGTGGCAACGCTGACCGTGGTCTTGATCGCGAAGTAGCGGTTGAGTTTCTCCGCGAAGCGCTTGAAGTGCGGCAGATCCCGTTCGGGGTGGCTCAGCACGGTCCCGAGCTTGCGGGGGAAACTCCAGGCTTCCGTGAGGATGAACACCACCGCGAGCAGTATGAAGAAACTGTTCGTGAGCACGCTGCCGAGACTGCCCAATGCCTCCCCGGCAAAACCCAGCGCCCGGCCGGGATCGAGCAGTTCCGGCGAAAGCTCGATGCCGAGTCCGCCGAGGAACGCTAGCGTCGGCTCGAGCAGGGCAACGGCCCGCTCCCGGTAGAACGGCAGACGCCCGCGGAACGCGTCGGCCGACTCGGCCACGATTGCGCCGAAGCCCACGAGAACGGCGATTAGCCCCAGCACCACTATCGTGATGGCGAGGCCCACGGGCAGGCGGCGTCGTTGCAGCCAGAACACCGGCGTCGCGGCGATCGTGGCGATGAAAGCGGCGAGCAGGAACGGCACCATGACCTGCTCCGCCGCCTTGATGCCGGCGGCGACGACGACGAGGGCTGCCAGCGCCAGCAGCGGATTCGACGGAATGCGTTCGCTCATTGGAATCGCCCTCTATTGGCCAGACTCGGCAGTTGCCTGCGGACCTCGTCCACCCGGGCCGGATCGATGTCGGCGAGCGCGAAGCCGTCCCCGCCCTCGCATTCGGCGACGATGTCGCCCCAGGGATCGACGATCAGGCCGTGACCGTAGGACTGTCGGCCGCGATGTTCGTGGTCGCCGTGCTGGGCCGGGGCAATGATGTAGCACTGGCACTCGATGGCCCTGGCGCGGAGCAGCACGTGCCAGTGGTCCTGTCCCGTGGTCTTGGTGAATGCGCTCGGGACCGCGATCGCGACCGCACCCAAATCAGCGAGACGCTGGTAGAGCAGCGGGAAACGCACGTCGTAGCAGACCGTCAGTCCCAACAGGCCGAACGGCGTGTCCGTCACGACCGCGCGATCACCCGGCGCGGTCCCGCGGGACTCCAATAGCCGCGTGCCGTCGGCCAGGTCGACGTCGAACAGGTGGATCTTCCGATACGCGGCCGCGACTGTACCGTCCGGTGCCAGGTGAACACAGGTGTTGTACGCGCGGCCCTCAGGCGCCTGCTCCGGGAAGCCGCCGAGCACGAGATGAACACCCATCGACCGTGCCGTCTCGGCACAACGGCCGAGAATCGGGCCCGGCGAGTCGGCGGCGTTTACGGGCAGTGCTTCCAACCAGTCCGCCCGGTCGCGTTCCCGGCCGATGAACGCGAACGCTTCGGGAACCAGCACGACCTCCGCCCCGGCGCGGCTAGCATCGACGACCAGCCCGAGCGTCGCGCCGAGGTTTTGCTCGACCGCCGACGTCGCGCACATCTGCACGATTCCCACGCTTGTCTTCGCGCCCATGCGTCAAACTTCCGGCAACGTGCACTTGATGCCGTGGCCGAGCAACTCCTCGATGGGCGGCAGGTCGAAGGCGTCGTCCTCCGAAACGAAGCTGATCGCGATGCCGCTGGCACCCGCTCGGCCGGTGCGCCCGATGCGGTGCACGTAGTCTTCGGCATCCTCCGGCAGATCGTAGTTGATGACGTGGCTGATGCCTTCCACGTGAATGCCGCGACCGGCCACGTCGGTGGCGATGACGAGGTTGGTCTCGCCGTCCTTGAAGCGGCGCATGGTGGCGAGCCGTTTGCGCTGCGGGATGTCGCCGGCGAGGCTCTCGCACTTGACGCCCTGGCGCTGCAGGTAGCTCGTCAGCGTGCGCGCCGCGTCCCGCCGGTTCACGAACACCAGCGTGTGATCCGGCTTGTTCTTGCGCACGAAATCGAGCAGCGTCCGACGCTTGCGGTCCCTCGACACGGTCCAGAAGCGCTGGTCGACGGTCTCGACGGCCAGCGATTCGGGCCGGATCGCGACGTGTTCGGGATCGAGGGTCCACTGCGCGGCGAGATTCATGACGTCGTCGTTGAAGGTGGCGCTGAAGAACAGCGTCTGCCGACCCCGTTTGCGCGGTGTCTGGTAGACGATCCGCCGCACGTCGGGGATGAATCCCATGTCGAGCATCCGGTCCGCCTCGTCGATGACCAGCACCTCGACCCGACTCAAGTCCGCCAGGCGCTGGCCGCAAAAGTCCAACAACCGTCCGGGCGTCGCGACCAGTATGTCGACGGGGCCTTCGCGCAGGAGGTTCTTCTGCTTCTGGTAGTCGATGCCGCCAACCAGGCAGACGATCCGGGTATCCATGTACCTGGCAAGGTCGCGGGCATCCGATTCGATCTGCAGCGCCAGTTCCCGGGTGGGTGCCAGCACCAACGACCTGGCCCCGCCCGGCACCAGCGGTCGCGCCGCCGGGAACTCGATCTGGCGGGTGAGAATCGTGATCAGGAAGGCCGCGGTCTTGCCGGTACCCGTCTGGGCCTGGCCGGTCACATCGTAGTCCGACAAGCTGTAGGGGAGCACTTCGCCCTGGATCGGCGTGCAGCGTTCGAAGCCGAGGTCGCCGATCGCCTCCATGATCGGTTCGGGCAGGCCCAGCTCCGAAAACTCGACCGCCTCGCCATCGTCCAGGGCGAGTTCGTGTTCCGCTGGGTCCGACTTCACGCCGGGTTCGACTGTCTGGCTGCGGCAACCTTGACGCAGAGGGCGAGCACGTCGATTCCCGATTCGACCTCCGCGAGGGTCGCCAGCGTCGGGGCGATGCGGATGTTGCGGTCCTCCGGGTCGTGCCCGTGGGGAAACGTCGCGCCGGCCGGGGTCAATGCAACCCCCAACTCGGCGGCCAAGGCGACCACGGCCTTCGCCAGTCCGGACCGGGTGTCGAGGGACACGAAATATCCGCCCTTCGGATCCGTCCACGTCGCGAGTCCCGAGCCCCCCAAGCCCCGTTCTAGGCCTCGCTGCACGGCCTCGAACTTGGGCCGCACGATCTCTGCGTGGGCACGCATGTGCGCCTCCAAGCGGTCGCCGGCCAGGAAGCGCACGTGGCGAAGCTGGTTCACCTTGTCCGGACCGACCATGAGAACCGACAGCCGCTTGTCGACGGCGTCGAGGAAGTTCGCGGAACCGCCCACGAAGCTGATACCGCCGCCGGCGAACGTGATCTTCGACGTGGACGCGAACATGGCGATGGAGTCTTCGGTACCCGCGGCCTTGGCCAAGGGCAGGATCGGGGTCAACCGCGGCGGCGGGAACGTCAGGTCGTGGACCGTGTAGGCGTTGTCCCAAAGCACGAGGAACGGCTGGCAGTCGTTCGCGGCATGGCGGCGCGGAAGCTCCGCGAGACGCCGCACGGTTTCCTCCGAGTAGATGCAACCGGTCGGGTTCGAGTACTTGGGAACGCACCAGATGCAGCGCACGTCCGAATCGTTCTCGACCAGGTCCTCGACCACGTCCATGTCCGGGCCGGCATCCGTCATCGGAACCGTCACAAGTTCCATGCCCAAGGCGTCGGCTAGCGCGAAATGGCGGTCGTAGCCGGGCACCGGACACAGGCACTTGACCCGGCCGGCGCTTCGCCAGGGTGTGCCGGTGAGACCCGTGTTCATCGCCGCGTCGAGCACGAAGAACATCAGCGTCAGACTCGCGTTGCCGCCGGCGATCACCTCGTCCGGCGCCGCGTCGAGCAGCCGTGCGCCCAAGGCGCGGGCTTCAGGCAGACCCCGCAGCATCCCGTAGTTGCGCGCGTCCGTGCCGTCCTCGGCGAGGTAGTTGCCACCTAAGTAGCCGTCTAGTTCGTCGGCGAGGTCGAGTTGCTCCGCCGCTGGCTTGCCGCGCGTCAAATCGAGATGCAGGTTCGCACCTTTGAGGGAATCGAACCGTGCCTCCAAGTCGTCCCGTGCGGTCATGCGTTCGCCCCGCCGGGGCAAAGTCCGACCGTTTCGGGAAGGCCGAGCATCAGGTTCAGGTTCTGCACCGCCGCACCCGCTGCGCCCTTGCCCAGATTGTCGTAGCGGCTGGCGATGAGTACGTGGTCATCGTTGCCGAACACCATTAGGTCGAGGTGGTTTGTTCCGTTGCGCGCGGTTGGCGACAGGAAGCCGTCGTCCGAGAAGTCGTCCGGATTGTAGGGGTGGACATGGACGAACGGCTCGCCGGCATAGCGTTCTGCGAGGGTGCGATGCACATCGACGGGCGCGGCATTGCGCTGCAACTCGGTTGCGAAAAGCCCCACTTGGACCAGCATGCCGCTTCGGTAGTGCCCCACCGCGGGCGTGAAAAGGGGCGCCTGGTTGGTGTTCGCGTAGCGCCACATCTCCGGCACATGCTTGTGGTTCAAGTCCAAGCCGTAGGAACGATGGCGCCAGGCGGCGGAATCGCTTTGCGCGTACTTGGCGATCATCGACTTGCCGCCCCCCGAAAAGCCGGACACGGCGTTCACACGCAGCGGCACCTCGGGGCTCAAGAGTCCGTCATCGATCAACGGCCGGACGCTCAGCACAAAGCCCGTCGGGTAGCAGCCGGGGTTCGCAACGCGGTCGGCCGAGCGGATGGCTCGGCGTTGTCCCGGCTCGAGTTCGGGCAGTCCGTAGACCCAGCCGGCGCCGGTTCGGTGCGCGGTACTGGCGTCGAGGAAGCGCGCGTAGGGTGCGAGTTCGACCGCATCCCGGGCCGCCTCGTCGGGCAGGCAGAGCACCACGACGTCCGCCTCGGCGAACAGTTCCCGCCGCCGCGAGGCATCCTTGCGCAGATTCTCCTCGATGGCGAGCAGATCGATCCGGGCATGGCTTTTCAGCCGGGACGCGAGTTCAAGTCCCGTCGTGCCGGCCTGGCCGTCGATGAAGACACGGAGGGACATGGAGGGTGCATCGGCAGAAACACGGCGATTATACCGCTGCATCGCCGATCCGAACGCGCCGCGTGCGACGCGCCTTCGCCGACGCTGCTGCGAGCGTCGCGGCACCCGGTCACTCCGGACACCAGGACGACGCCTTTGCCGAAACCCACCGGCACTATCGCCAAGCCCGCCACGCCGGGATTGCCTGCGGGACGCATCACTCGTTTCTGACATTTGACATCATCGCCGCTGATTATCATGATGATCGACAACTAAGATGATGATTGTCACATCTTGCCCAACCCGATTCCCCGCTACCTGAACGTCCGCGAAATTCTCGACCGGCGATCATGTCTGCTATTCGGTCCCCGCCAGACGGGCAAGTCGACGCTGATCCGCCAGCAGCTTGCGGGGCTGCCGGTGTACAACTTGCTCGACCAAGGCCTGTTCCTTCGTCTGTCGCGCAATCCGACATTGATCCGCGAGGCCTTGACGCCGGAGTCCTCCGCCATCGTCATCGACGAGATCCAACGGATGCCGGAACTGTTGAACGAGGTGCATCTCATGATCGAGGAGCACGGCATCCGCTTTTTTCTCACCGGGTCCAGCGCCCGGTCGTTGCGGCGGCGGGGCGTCAACCTGCTCGGCGGCAGAATTCGTTCCCGAAGGCTGCATCCGTTCGTGCGCACCGAACTCGGCATCCGGTTCGAACTTCGCCGGGCGTTGGAATACGGCCTCCTGCCGCCAATCTACTTCTCCGACGCGCCCGCCGAAGACCTCGCCGCATACGCCGGGGACTACTTGAAGGAGGAGGTGGCCGCCGAGGCGCTCGTCCGCAATGTCGGAGCGTTCAGCCGTTTCCTCGAGGTCGCGGCGCTCGCGCACGGCGAGATGATCAACTTCACCAACATGGCGAGCGACGCGCAGCTTCCGGTCTCCACGGTGCGCGAGTACTACGAGATCCTCAAGGACACCTTGATCGCGCACGAGGTGCCTGCGTTCGCGGAGACGTCCAAGCGCAAGGCGATTTCGACGGCGAAGTACTACCTGTTCGACATCGGTCTCGCCCGCCATCTCCAAGGCAGAACGGGACTGCCGCCGGGAACGTTCGAATACGGCAGCGCTTTCGAGAGCTTCGTCTTCCAGGAGATCAAGGCGTTCTGCGACTACCACCGCCTCGATAAGCCCCGCTACTGGCGTTCCAAATCGAACATCGAAGTGGACTTCCTGTTCGGCAACATCGCCGTCGAAGTCAAGGCGAAACGCGTTGTCGGCAAACGCGACATGCGCGGTCTGGTCGCGTTGCGAGACGAGGGCTTGTTCGAGGGCTACATCGTCGTGTGCATGGAGCCCGAACCTAGAACCGTCGATGGCATCCGCATCATGCCTTGGGCGAACTTCCTCGACGAGTTGTGGAGCGGTAGGTTGACGACCCGCTGACCGAACGTGTGCCGGTTACGTGGTCGTCAGGCCAAGTTGGCGTCGAGCCAACGGGCGATGTCGGCGATCTCCTGCGGACAAACCTCGTGACCCATCCCGTACTCGTGCCACTCCACGTCGTAGCCCAACCCGACTAGAGCTTCCCGGGACGTGATGGCGCGGGTGATGGGGATCATCGGGTCCATGTGCCCGTGGGCGATGAATATCGGCGTATCGATGCTCGCGAAACTGATGAGATCGGCGAGGTTCTCGTGGTCGTGTACGTAGGTCGACAGTGCCATCACCCCCGCGAACCGCGTCTCGGACCGCAACGCCAGGTGCAACGCGACGACGCCGCCCTGCGAGAAACCCGCAAGTACGATGCGCGAACGCGGCACGCCCCGTCCCTCCTCGGCGAGTACAAGCTCCTCGACCGCATCGCCCGATGCCCGGATATCGTCGCTGCCGGAGAGCGGACTTCGCGGGTCGATGTCGTACCAAGCCCGCATCTCCATGCCGCCGTTGATGGTCACCGGACGCACCGGCGCGTGGGGAAACACGAACCGCACCGCCACGTCGAGTTCGAGCATCGGCACGATGGGCTCGAAGTCGTGCCCGTCCGCACCCAGCCCGTGCAGCCAGATCACGGTCCCGGCGCTGCCGCCGTCGGGTTGCAGTTCGACCGTCTCGAGGGTCATCATCGTTTGAGCGCGAGGGTGAGACCGTCGCCGATCGGCAGCATGGCGGCATCGACGCGCTCGTCGGCGTTGACCTTCAGGTTCAACGCCCGGATGGCCCGCGTATCCTCGTCCCGTGCCCGCTCGTCGGCGACTCGGCCACCCCAGAGCACGTTGTCGATGCCGGTCACGCCGCCGGACCGCAGCAACGTCAGGCACCGCTCGTAGTAGGCATCGTAGTTGGCCTTGTCGGCGTCGATGAAGGCGAAATCGAAGGAATCCGCGTCCCCGGCCGCGATCAGTTCGTCCAAGGTGTCGAGCGCCGGCTGCAAGCGCAGGTCGATCTTACCGGCAACCCCCGCCCGCTCCCAGAACGGCCGCCCGATCGCGGTCCATTCCGCCGACACGTCGCAGGCAACCAGACGACCGTCGTCCGGCAGCGCCTCCGCGACGACCAGGGCGCTGTAGCCCGTGAACGTACCGACCTCCAGCGTTCGCCGAGCACCGAGCAGCCGCACCAGCAACTGCATGAAAGCGCCCTGCTCGGGGGACACCTGCATTCGGTGCGCGCGCGTCGCGGCAAGGGTGTGAGCGCGCAGGTCGCGGGCCACCGCCGACTCCCGAGTGCCGTTGGCGAGCAGGTAGTCGTATAGAGTCTCAGTGAGCTCGATGGTGTGGCTGGACACGCGCTGCTTCCCCCGAAATCAATCGGAATACGCCGTGAGTTGCTTGTCAAAGGCCAGTATGTTGACCAATTTCCCCGGTCGCCGAAGCCTAATACTAAGGTCGATGACCGAAATGTCCGCGAAAGAGTAGCCGTTGCCCGATGACTCCAAGAATCTCTGGGCCAACTGAACGAGATCCTCTGAGCGAAGCAGGATGTCCAACCCGTTGGTGGCGACCGTCCACGGGCTTTCTCGATCTAGGGAGTTGCGAATGTCGTCACGGAGCCTCTCGGCGAGGTTTCTACGACGACGACCGTCGCGGACGTGCGTGATATGGCTGGCGACCTCGAACAGCACGGGGACGGTGACGAACAGTTCCCCTCCTGCCTGGACGAAGTCCGCGGTCTCGGTGCGGACAGGCAACGTGCGCGACTCCTTGAAATAGCGTGGCACTCGATATAGTTCGAGTAGCCACGACGTATCGAGAATCGCTGCGCCGCTCAAGGCAGCGACGCGAGCCACTCCCGCGTTTCCTCGGCGCGCCTTTTGGCGAAGTCCGGCGCGAGATGCCGTTCGAGCGCACCACGCGTGACGAAATCGCCAAGGCCACCACGCAGACCAACAGTGCTGGCGATGTCCATATCGGCGAGTCTGGTGGCTTTCGATCCGCCTTCCGAATCGTCGCTATGGCAGATGACTACACTGTTCAGCTGCTTTTCGTCCAAGGCATCCATGAACGCCGGGTTGTGTGTCGTAACGAATACGTTCAGATTGCGTCGCCTTGCCGCTTCGGCGAGCGCACCGACGAGCAATTTGGCGCGACTCGGATGCAGGCCATTGTCGAATTCCTCGATGACGATGCGCGAACGATCCGGAACCGTCTCGAGCGCTGTGACGATGGCTAGCATGCGTAGAGTACCGTCGGACAGAATCCTCGCATCGACAAGCTTGGTTCCGTTGGTTCCCGTTCCGTGATCCGGCACGAAGCCGGCCATTACGTCTCCAAGGGAGGTCTCCACGAAGTCGATCGCAGTGAACGGTTCCTCCGGAATCTGACGCACGATCTCTGTAATCCGCTCGAGTGCGGAATGCGGCTCCTCGTTGAATTCACGGAGTGAGAACAGGACGGCTGACAGGTTGGCACCGCTGTGCAGGAGTTGGGGCGAGGATTCAACGCGTGCGTATTCGCGCATGGCCTTGGGCTGCGGGTCGAAGATGTAGGAGTTCCGCAGATGGCGCCTTACGCCCTCAACCGTTCGTGACGACGTTCGGAGCCCAGCGGCATTCGAACGACTGTTCCTGATGACCTCTTCATAGCGCGAGAGAACGGATCCGGACGCCGACAGCGTGCAGGTCGGATTCGGGCCACGCGAAAAGTTGTCGTACTTGATCTTCATCAGGTCGCCGTCGGAGTACACGCCATCGAATACGAAGCGTTGTCCGATCTTTAGGCTTTCCGCCGCCAAGTGGACGTCGTTCCTTCCGCTCACGGCGACTTGGATGGAATAATCGACCAGTTGGCCGCCAACACGGGCTTGATTGAATCGAAGTCCGAACCGCTGGCTGCCGAATCGAACGCATGATCGCAAGCCGCCGCGCACCTCGAATGAGCCGCCGCGACCCTTATCCGTGATTTTGCTGAACGGCATACCCGCGGCGAGGGTGGCAAGGAGCTCGACGCCCTCGATGAGATTGGTCTTGCCCGATCCGTTCCTGCCGAGCAAGACGGTCAGCGGCTCGAACAGATTAAGTTCGGCGCGAGCGAAGTTCTTGAAGTTCGTCAGGCAGTGCATGTGAAGTCGCGCCTGCGAGGCAACACTCCGGCACCTGCGTTTCGGACAGTGCCGTAACTAGGTCTGGTGAAGTCGTTCGGCCACGGCGAGCATAGGCGACACACACCATAGCTGCGGTCGGCGCTGTGCCGCTGAGCCTCACGGTCACATCGGCGTCCAGTTCCTTGGCGGTGTTTCAAGTGGTCCATCGTCGGTCACCACAAGACGACTGGCATTGTATCAGCTACGCCAGATGCCGACTCTTCGGTGGCGGCATCACTTGCCCGAGGGTGACAGCGCAGGCGAAAGCCCGCCCCATTGCCGCCGAATCACACGAATCTGTACGATTGTCCGCACCCGGTGCCACCCCCGCAGCAATAAGGTCTCGCCATCCTGGAAACGACGTCATCTAGGCGGATGTCCAGGCTGGCGAGCGCGAGCGTGCCGCGAGCCGGCATGCTTGCGACGGTTCGCAACCGTCGCGGTGTGGTCGCGGCTGTCGAGCCGTTCGAAGGGGAAGACGGCACCGTCCATCTGGTCCACGTCGAATACAAGGACGCGCAGTCGCCCCCCGATGAGCGGCTGCTTTGGGAACTAGAACCCAAGTGCGACCTGCTCGAACCCAATGCCCTACCGCGTGCCGAAGACCATCCGATGGCACCTGCGGACTTCGACGCGTTGGTGCGTGCCGCCCGGTGGACCGCGCTCTCGCCCTATCTCGATCCTGACGGCGAAGGGCCGCTACAGCGGGAACCGATCGCCAGTCCCTTCCACGGCAGCGTTCGCGTTGAGGACTACCAACTGGTGCCGTTGCTGAAGGCACTTCGGATGCCGCGCGTCAGCCTTCTTGTCGCTGATGACGTGGGGCTCGGCAAGACCATCGAAGCCGGTCTGATCCTGACCGAGCTACTCCTGAGACGACGCATCCAACGAGTGCTCGTGCTCACGCCCGCATCGCTGCGTCAACAGTGGTGCGAAGAGCTTTGGGACAAATTCTCCCTGCGCTTCGAGGTCGTCGACCGCCAGGGCACGGATCGACTGCGGCGACGCCTCGGGATGGACGCCAATCCGTGGCGCTCGTTCAGCCGTATCGTTGCTTCCTACCACTACCTTCGCCAACCCGACGTCCGCGAGCAGTTCCTAGCCGCGTGTCGCGCCCCAGAAGGGTCACCGCACCTGCCTTGGGATCTCCTGATCGTCGACGAGTGCCACAACCTGATGCCCTCTCCGTTCGGGGAAGACAGCGAGCTCTGCCAGACTTTGCGCCTCGTGGCTCCGCAGTTCGAGCACCGGCTGTTCCTTTCCGCCACGCCCCACAACGGCCACACGCGTTCCTTCACTGGCTTGCTGGAAATGCTGGACCCGGTGCGGTTCGCACGAACCAACGAGATGAGTCCGGCCATGCGTGGCCGCATCGAGGATGTGGTCGTGAGACGGCTGAAGCGGGACATCAATGCGGGCAGCGAGCCACGCTTCTGTACCCGTAATCCACCGCGTGCCCTAGCCCTGCCCGATCACGCCAAGGAAACGGAACTCGCGAACGCCTTCGATGCGTTCCGTGTGGCGATTCGGAAACTCGTCGGCAGCGGCGCAAAGGGCCGCCGCCGGGCGGGCACGTTCGCGGTCGAAGTCTTGGGCAAGCGCTTGCTCTCCTGTCCGGCAGCCTTCGCGGAGTCGTGGCGTCGCGCCCGCCGTGGATTTGCCGATCAGCCCGCAACCGACCGCGAACTGACTGCGGCCGAACGCGCGCTGAAAGCAGAGACGGGCGACGACCGCGAGACGCAGCAACGCGAGGCAACCGCCGCAACTGTGGTCGGCGCCTGGATCAAGAACTATGCGGGCGATGTGGCGAGCGAAATCGAACAAATTGAACATGCCCTCGGACAACTTGGGTTCGATCTCGATACCGGCGACAACACACCGCCGATCACCGATCAGACACCTTTGGTCGATACCCGCTTCGACGCGCTCATCGATCTGATCGACGAACTCCTCCGAAGCAACAGCGAGTTCCGTCCCGACGAGCGCCTCATCGTCTTCACCGAATACAAGACCACCCTCGACTACCTCGCCCGGCGGCTGCGCGAGCACTTTCCGCCCGAACGGATACTCACCCTCTTCGGTGCCGGCGGAACGGACGGACTGGACCAGCGCGACCGTGAGAACGTGAAGGCCGAATTCAACGACCCCGCCTCAGCCGTACGCATCCTAGTCGCCACCGACGCCGCTTCGGAGGGTCTCAACCTCCACCGCACCGCCCGCTACCTGCTGCATTACGACTGCCCGTGGAATCCCTCCCGCCTGGAACAGCGCAACGGGCGGCTGGATCGCTACGGGCAGGGCCGTGACGTCACCGTGCACCACTTCGTCAGCGAAGCGGTTGCGGATCTCGTGTTCCTCGATCACGTCATCCGCAAGGCCGACGAGATCCGGGAGGATCTGGGCTCCCTCAACGAGATCTTCGACCGCGCCGTCCACCGTCGCTTGATTCGCGGCGAGGACTCGGTCGCCGTGCAGGCAGAACTCGACCTCAACATCGACAAGGCGCGAGGCAAGTCGGCAATTGAGGCGGACAACGCGGTGAAACCATCGCAGGGGGGAACACGCGAAGCCGCCCGACTCGAAGCGATGGCGGACGAAATCGGTCTCGACCCGCATGCCCTCCTCGAGACGCTCGACACTGCACTGTCCACCGGGCGGCAGCGCCCCCAGCTAGAGGCGGCGGAAGAAAGGGGTCTTTACCGGGTCAAATCGCCCGACCTCCACGGTTGGCGGGACGTGATCGACGACGCGGTTCGCACACCCTCGACGCACGGCGGGCCCGGCTCAATGCCCAAGCTGGCGTTCAGCACGGACCCGTTCATGGAGCGCCTCGGACGGCTGACGGTTTTCCTTCCACGCCACGACGCACTCCTGATGCATCTCGCGCATCCGTTGGTCCAGCGGGGACTCAGCACGCTCGCACGCCGACGATATCCCGGCGAGGCACAGGTATCGCGGTGGACTGTCCGACTCGGGAATGTGCCCGCGAATGCCGACGCGGTGATCCTCCTGAGCATCGAAGAACTGGCGGTAAACGATCTGCGAGAGACCTTTCATCGCTGGGTGCGCACGGTGACCTTCCCCGTTAGGGACGGCGACCTAGACAAACCGCTCCCGCACACACCTGCTATCGGCCAGCGAAACGGAAACGGCGTGACCACACCCGAACATCGCGAAGTGGCCGCAGAGGCCCTAATGGATACCGGCCGGCCTCTGCAGGCTTGGATTCGCACCCACGCGGAGGAACTGACGGCGTCGCTCAAAGACCAGTTGGTCGTTGACCACAACACGGCGCGTCAACGCGAAGACGAGCGCTACCGCCAACGGCAAGGAGAGCTGTCGACGCTCATCGAGCAGTCCACCGTCGATCATTGCTGTCCCACAAAGTGGGCGAAAAGTGACGGCCTGAACGCTC
The DNA here is from genome assembly GCA_028818795.1 of Gammaproteobacteria bacterium. GTDB lineage: Bacteria > Pseudomonadota > Gammaproteobacteria > Pseudomonadales > Azotimanducaceae > VXYL01. Next base: position 15,270 of record JAPPND010000176.1, read on the forward strand.
CCTGCTGT
>JAPPND010000220.1:0-13677 GCA_028818795.1 Gammaproteobacteria bacterium
CGCCACAGCCTCACACCGTTGCAAACGCGGGGCGGACCATATATGTGGTCGCCCGGACTCGCGGCGGGCGGGCGTAGCGTGCGACGACGGACGCGGGACGGGACAAGCCCGTCCCCTACGGGACCGTCCGCGCCCTCGCCACCAAGGATTCGTCGTAAACCCGCGGATGATCCGCGGTTCGCCCGCCGGAGTTTCGTTGTGGTACGTTCAGATGATGCGAAGAGCAAGTCCCCCTGCGGATCGAGCTGCAGCTGCCGGGTTCCGCAGGATGCCGTTGTCGGTTATCCATGCCGAGGCGCTGTACCGTCCGGTACCGCCGGTCGGGTGTGACGACGACGGCTATCCCTTTGAGGACGAAGGGGCGTCGGAGAGCAGTGCGCACGACGAGCAGCGCGGCTACGCTGCTGCCGCCCTGCGCCAGCGCTACCTCGACGATCCCAGAGTCTTCGTCGGGAGTGGCCAGGTTGTGCATATCGAACGCGGGAATCGCGCCGCAATGGTCGAACCGGACGTGTTCATCGCCTTCGACGCGGTCAAGCACCCGAGGCTGTCGTACAAGATCTGGGAAGAACCAGGGCCACCGGATTTCGTGTTGGAGTTGGTGCCGTTCTCCAATTGGCGCAGGGACGTGTTCCGCAAGCCGGAGCTGTACGCCGACCTTGGTGTGCGCGAATACTGGTTGGCCGACCCCAACGGTGGCCGCGCGGACGGGGGGCCGCGGCTGGTCGGCTATTCGTTCAAGCCGGGGGGCCTGCGGGAAGTGCAAGACGCGACACTTGCGGGCTACAGCGAGGTGCTTGAACTGGAATTGGTGGTCGACGACGGCTACTTTCGTTTTCGCGATCCCAACACCGGTCAGGTCCTGCCCGACTACCATGAAATGACGGCAATGCGGGACGACGCCGAGGCGCGGGCGCAAGCGGCGGAAGCGCGCCTCGCGGAGCTTGAGCGACAACCTTAACCAACCCGGTCACGGAGCCTAGCCATCATAGCGCTAGAGGGGCGTCGTCAGCCGTCGTCCAACGTTCCGAGCCCTGCAGAGAATCCGGCGATCGTTTCCGCGATCGACCGCTTGTGGTAGGAGTGCAAAGCGAAGGGTTCATCCTCGTCGGCAACATGGTCGTCTAGTTCCTCGCCGAGCTCGATGAGGCTGTCGACGTGGGGCCTCGCCCGATCCCCAAAGGTCGTAATCGCTTGGACCACGGTCACGAGCGCGGCGTCGCGTCTGTCCAGATCTTTTAACAGGGCCGCCAATGCCGCATCGCTTCCAGACAGCGCGAGTCCCTTGGCGGCAACCACGGCGATACCGGGATCTCCATCCAGGGCCGCAACGTAGATCTCGTCGGCTGCGTCACTCCTAAACCGGCCGATGAATAGCACGAGCGCCATGCCGTGGTCGGGGTCAGCGCGCTCCGCGTCGATGAAAACATCATGGACCACTGGATCTTGCGGAAAGCAGGCAGCCAAGGCGGCCCATGCCAAGGACCACGTGTCAAGCCGTCGCCGTTCGGCATCGGAGAGGGAAGCGTACTCGGCCTCGGGGTCCGTCCAGTGCCTGGTTTGGTCCGCACCATTCCTGAGGAAGTCTATCAGGGGTCCCCTGAGGCCGGGCACGTTGGAGAATTGACGGCCCAAGGATCCATGCTGTAGGGGCGACCTCCGGAAGTCGTCTCGGATGTCCAGCATCATGTCCTACATCGAAGCCAACATCGCGATGAACCCGATCTGGCGGAACATCTCCTCCAGCACCTCGGGGTCGTCGCTGCCGATACCCCTTAGGACGATGGCTCTTGCCTCCTCGTCACTCTTGACGTTCCCGAAGTCAGGTAGCTCCTTGCGTATTAGTTCGGACCAAGCCGCATGCCAAGGATCCGACTCGGTCTCCGCCGGTTGGGCCCTGGCTCCCGAGCCAGCTATGGCCAACAGAAGACTTAGAGCAAAGACACCGGTTACCGCGGTCGATGGCATCGCAATCGCCTCTATTTGACCTGAGCCATTGCATGCCACTAGAGGACTACGGGTTGCAACGTAAGGATGCAAAGTGCCAATCTCCTGTTTGTCCGGTCCCATATGGTGATACCCCATGGTCCAGTCGAAGCGAATCGTCCAAGCGCTGAAGGGCGTGTTGAAGGAACGCCGGGTGTCCTACGACCAGATTGCCCGTCACCTCGATCTGTCGTTGAGCAGCGTCAAGCGGCTGTTCTCCACGGGGGGATTCACCCTGGAGCGTATCGAAGCGATCTGCGACTTGGCGGGCGTCGACATACTGGAACTGGCCCGCCAGGCGGAGGCCCAGCGGCTGGAGGTCGCGTCGTTGACCGAAGACCAGGAGCGCGAGCTGATCGGCGATCCGGCGTTGTTGCTGGTGGCCATCTGTGCCCTGAATCGCTGGCGCTTTGGTCGGATCGTCCAGCACTACCAGCTATCGGAACCGCGCCTGATCCAGCTGCTTGCCCGGCTCGACCGCATGGGGCTGATCGAACTCCTGCCCGGCAACCGCATCAAGCTCCGGGTGGCCAGGAACTTCACCTGGCTGCCGGGCGGACCCATCCACCGCTATTTCGTGGACCACGTCCAGAGCGCCTTCCTGTCGGGTCGGTTCGAACCGGACCAGGATCTGCATCGATTCGCATGGGGAATGCTGTCGGCGGAGTCGGCGACCGTGCTCAGGGAGAAGATGGTCGAACTGATGGAGACCTTCGACGACCTGACCCGGGGCGACGAGGTCCGTCCGAGCCAGGAAACCCGCACCGCCGGTAGCTGCCTTCTGGTGGCATTGCGGCAATGGGAACCGGCGGGGTTCCGGGCGATGCGCCGTACGGAGACGGTCGGATGAGTTCGTAGGGCGACCCTAACGCGTCCGAAGGGCGCGCCGTCGCCCGCATCGAGGTACTGCAGGAGGTCAGTCGGTTGCCACGAGAATGCGGCAGCATTCTCGAAACGCGCCCGTAGGGCGCGCCGGGACGGGACAAGCCCGTCCCCTACGGGCTCGCCATCCATTAGGCCTGCGGCCCGGACCTGGATACGATTGAGGACGCGTCCCGGTCGTGCTACGTTCACATTCCGCCCGCAGTTTCGCCTGCGTCCTTAGACCATAGGACAGATTCATGAGCGAAGGGCTTGTTGCCCCATCGGACGACGTCGAATATCCCACAAGGGACGGCAGACCGATCGCGGAGACCGATCTCCACTACCTGCGCTTGACCGGTGCCGCCTACGGGTTGCGCAAGTTCCTCGCCGGCCGTGACGATGTCTACGTGGGCTCGAATCTCATGGTCTTCGACGAGCCTGGGAACCCGCGCCGATATCTGTCGCCGGACATCTTCGTGGTTTCTTCGGGAGGAACGTGCCTATCGTGCCTTGTTCGACCATGTGCGCAAACTTGACGAAGGGGACATCGACTTTGCCATGGACGCGGGTGGAAGTAGAGAGAAGCTGGTGGGTGTCGCTCTTTCGAGCACACTGGGGGTTTTTTATCCTATGCTTGTGGTGGTTTCCCTAGTAGTGGCACTCTCGAGATAACACGGATGTCGGCCCAGTCTTTACGTCGGATATTCCTCAGTTACGACTATCGTCGCGACGCTCATCGAGCCGTGGCCGTACGTGCAGCCTGGATCGCACAAGGCGGCGTTGTTCACCTCGAAACAGCAAAGGCGAACAGCAAGTCCGATATAGCGCGGTGGATCGACCGCGAGATTGCCGACGCTTCAGTCACCGTTGTATTGGTGGGCTCGCACACACGCCATAGCAAATGGGTCGAGTACGAGATCCGGCAAAGCGAACTAACGGGCAAGGGGCTAATAGGTGTCGACGTTAGCGGTATTCGAGACCAATTCGGTGATAGGAGCACTTGCGATGGAGAACTCCCTATCGGCTACCCCTTCTACAACTGGATAGCTGACAACGGGGAACGGAACCTGACCCAGTGGGTAGATCAGGCGGTTCGATCTTGCGGTCGCCTGGCTGGTGCGGTCACCTCAAATGACAAGGTTGAGGAGGTGATAGCCCTCTAGCACCGCCTTACGTGTCGCCTCGTTGAACCGGTGGTCGTCTTCCTGGCCGACGAAGGGCTGGTAGACGTACGGCGTCTCGTGGGCGTAGTGGCGTCCACGGGCGTCGATCGCCAGCTGGATCACGCGCGAACGCCGGTGAATGCGATCCTCATCGTAAACCACGGTTTCGCCGGTGCGCTGTTCCTTCCTGACGTTCAGCACCGAATCCCGGCGGTGGAATCCAATCACGATGGACACCCGCCGGTCGGCGGATGTATTGGCGAAGGATCCATGCAGCGCTTGGCGGTTGCAGATGGCTACGTCCCCAGGCTCGCAGAGCATCGGCACCGCTTCAGGTAGCCGATCCGTACCCGCATCGTCGACGAGCGCCTTGATGTCGATCTTGCCGAGTTTGTGGCTGCCCGGTACGACCCAGAGGGCATTCTCCGGCGTGGTGCGGCACAGTTGGGCCATGAAGTTGAAACCGTGGATGTCCTCGTCCCAGCGCGGGTGGTTCCAATGCGTCGTGCCGTCCTGGTGCCAGGCGACGGAGGTGCCGAGGCCGGGTTCCTTGATCCAGATGGAGTCGGCGAACGGTACGAAGTCGGGTCCGTTGATCGCCTCGGCGATGCGGAGCAGGTCAGGATGGCCGTAAAGCCGTAGGCAGGCATTCATGCCCTGGAAGATGCCGTAGACGAAGTAGAGGGTCTCTTCCGGGGCATCTGCCGCGGGTTCGGGTTCGAACATCTTCGCCGGATGCCTGCCGTAGTTCTTGTCGGTGCCGCCGTAGGGGTCCGAGAGCGGCTTTCCGAAAGCGAAGGCCGGCTTGGCCCGGTCCTGACCGAAAGCGGGGCGGCCTTTGCCGTCGACGGTCGAATCGCGACCGGCGGGGGCGCGGGTCAGCAAATCGGCGAGATCAGCCGCGAGTTCTTGTACCTCCTGGGTGCCGAGCGCGCCTTCGAAGACGTAGAAGCCGCACCGCCGGTAGGCCGCGTCGATCTCCGGACCTAGGCATCCGTTGTCCGTGAACCGAATCGGTCCGCGGTTGCCGAGTTCGAAGGCCCGGGTCCGTCCCGTTCGAAAATAGTCGTCCATCCGTCGCTTAAGAAGCTAGGCGCGGTGGCGCAGCACCTGGCCGGCGCAGGCATCGGTCAGCTCGCCGTCGATGACGTGGAACTCGCCGTTTACCAGTGTCGCCTTGTAGCCGATGCTGCCCTGGGTCAATCGCTCTGCACCTGCCGGGAAGTCGGCCACGCGGTAGGGATGCGCTTCTGCAACGGTGTCCGCGTCGAACACGTTGATGTCGGCCCGCATGCCGGGTTGGAGGGCGCCGCGATCCTTGAGCCCGAGGATGCGGGCTGGCCCGCTGGTCAGGCGCTGGATCCCTTGGCCCATGGTGTAGAGGCCGTCTTCGCGAATCCAATGGGACAGCACGAAGGTCGCCCAGCCGGCATCCATGACCATGCCAACGTGCGCGCCGGCATCGCCGACGCCCGGGAAGACGCCGCCGGCGAAGAGGTCGCGCAGCGCTTTCAGGTTCTGGTTCTCGCCCACGTGGTTGAAGAGCGCGGCGCCGTCAGTCTCGTCGGATAGCCGCAGAAATGTCTCGGACCAATGCTCTCCAACGGCCTCGGCCATGGCCGCGAGGTTGTTGTGACTGCCTTGGGTATGATCCGGCGAGCCGCCGTTGCCTAGGTAATACATCCAACCCGGCCGTGCCCAGCCCTTCGGTTCTTGGGCTTCGGTGATCAACCGCGCCCGGAACTCTGGATCGCGGATGGCCTCGAGCTTGGCTTGGAGGTCCATCCGACGCAGCTTGGCCCAGGTCTCGCCGGCACCGGGAACGAGCGCCTGGAGACCGATCAGGGCACCGCTGCCGCGTACCTGGGCGACCCCGGACAGATCTCGACCTTCCGCGACCTTGCGGATCGCTTCCAGGCGTTTCTTGCCGGCGTCGTCGTCGAAACCCTGCAAAGTAGAGTTGAACAGCATCCTGGCCCCGGTGGCGCCGACGACGTGGTCGACGTGGTCGAACCGCATGCCGACGTGCTGGTAGAGCGCGTCGCGTTTGGCGACCTCGTTGCCGATCATCACCAGTTCATCCAGTTCGGCCAGCGTTCCCGGCACCGCGCGGCCGTCGGGGATACGGTGGCCCCGGTAGCGGTTCGACGAGAAGCCCACGGCGCCCCGGTCGATGGCCTCGCCGACCAGGCGCGCCATCTCGTGTTTTTCCTCGTCGGTAGCGTCTTCCTCGACCCCGCGCTCGCCCATCACGAAGTAGCGCAATGCGCCATGGCCGATCATCCCGGCGATGTTGATGCCGGGACCAAGCCGTTCCACCGAGTCCAAGTAGTCGCCGTAGTGAACCCAGTCCCAGGGTAGGCCGGTGAGGATGGACTGACGGGGAATGTCCTCCACCGTCTCCATCATCCCGGCGAGCAGCTCGCGGTGCTCCGGGCGGCATGGCGCGAAGGTCACCCCGCAGTTGCCGATCAATGCCGTGGTGACGCCGTGGCGGGACACCGGCGAGACGTGCGGATCCCAGCAGATTTGGGCATCGAGATGCGTGTGCATATCGATGAAGCCGGGCGTCACCGTCAGGCCTTCGGCGTCGAGTTCGCGTCGGCCCTTGCTATCGACCTTCCCGACTTCCGTGATGATGCCTGCATCGACGGCGAGGTCACCCGGAAAGGGTTCTCCGCCTAAGCCGTCCACGAGGTGGCTGCCTCGTATAACGAGTTCGTGCGTCATGGTTCCCTCCTCCTTGACCAAGCCATTGTATGCCGCTTGGGCGTGGATGGCGTGGACAACCCCTCAAGGAGCGTGTAACGCTTGGCGCTTCGCGACTCGAACTTAAGGATTCGACCCATGGGATTCGCACTGTCCTCGATGCAACTCACTTCCTCGGCTTTCTCAACCGGTGGCGCGATTCCGAGCAAGCACACGGGAGAGGGTGTGGACGTGTCGCCCGAGTTGTCTTGGTCCGACGCGCCGGAAGGCACCCGGTCCTTCGCCGTCATCTGCCACGATCCGGATGCGCCATTGGTCACACCGGGCCGCTACGGCTACGTGCACTGGGTCCTCTACAACATCCCGGGCTCGGCCACGGGGCTCGCCGAAGCCACCGGCGAGCACACCCAGGGGGTCAGCGACTTCGGCAAGCCCGGCTACGGCGGGCCCATGCCGCCGGAAGGACACGGCGTCCACAACTACTTCTTCTGGCTCCTGGCCCTCGACGCCGAACTCGACTTAGAGCCCGGCTTGGGAATGTGGGATCTGCTCGGGCGAATCGAACCCAACGTGATCGGCATGAACCGCCTCGTCGGTACCTACCAGCGGGGGTGACGGCACCGGAGAAGGGCGGTATGGTTGCCGCCCTCCGCAAATCCGCCCCGGTGGCACAGTTGGATAGCGCGGCCGCCTCCTAAGCGGCAGGTCCCAGGTTCGAATCCTGGTCGGGGCGCCACAATGCCGAAATGGTCCGGGCCAGACGACTGGCGCGACCTAGCCGAGTCCCATCTGGACAGGTCCCAAGACCCGCCAGGAATCCTGCATCCGGCACCGGGAGTCACCGCCCCGATGCCGTGAGTCCGAGCGCGCCGAAGCGGCTCAGCCCCCTTCCGCCGCGAGGGTTTCGAACTCGTGCGCTTTGCGTTCGTCTCGATCCACCTCGGTGTAGTAGCGGTGGAGCCGCCGGGCCGTCGCGCGGCGTTGGTCCGCCGAGTCGATGGTATCGAAGACGCGTTCCGCAGCCTCGACATCGAACGCCGCGAGGTGAACACCGGCGATCCGGTCGAGCGCGTGGTCCCGCGCAGGTCCCCGCGGGTAGCGCACCAGAACGGCGCTTGCGCGTGCCGCATCGTGACGGAACCACTCCTGGAACACGTCCCCGACGACCGGCGCGTAGTCCCGTTCCTCTCCCAGGGACTCCGCCCAACGCAAGCTCTCGGCGGGATCGGTCATACCGCGTCTTATCACGACCCTGGCTGCCTCCGTGCGGCGCTTGGGATCCTCCACGCGCTGGATGAGTTGCATCGTGAGCACCGGATCCTCTCCGTGGATGCTGGTCAACGTCCAGTCGAAGGTGTGCCTTCGGACCGCGTCGCCAAGGCCCATCAGCCATTCGAAGGCCTGTTCCGGATCGGCCCGTGCCAAGCGGCGACCGAAGCTACCGATCGCCCACAGTTGGCCTTGCATGTCGAGTTCGGCGAATGCCGTCTGCACCCGGTCGAGGTCGTCCTGGCTCATGAGTGCGGTGAACACGCCGAGTTGGGCTTGTCGCCTCGCCGAGACCGTAGGGAGCGCAGCGACAAGCGATTCGGCCTCCGCCAGATCGACGCCGGCGAGCGCTTCGAAGGCGGGGAACACCACCGGGAGACCGCTCGCATCCCGGGCCATCAGCCAGTTCATCGCCGCCCGTGCATCCGCCCCGGCCCATTTCTGCATGACGTCGCGGAGCATCGCGTCCTTCAGCTCGGCAGCGCCGTCCCAATCGACGATCGCCTCCAACGCGCCTCCCGGGTCGGTGGCGGCCCAGTTCGACGACAACAACGCTCTCTGCTCCCAGCGAGCATCCAAGTCCATGGCGCCGAGTTTGGCCAACGCCTCGTCGTGGGTCTCGCCGGCCGCCACTACTTCGGGTTCGGAGATCTCCGCAATGGCGGCCCCTACGCCAAGCTGGTCGGCAACCGCCTTGAGCTGCTCGGGCGGCAGATCGAGTTGCAGGATCGCTCGGGCTACGTCGGCTCTCCCGCTCGTCGGGATTGTCGCGGCGCGCTCCACGGCCGAATCCAAGTCCGCGTGAGCCCATGCGCGGAACACGGCCGCCAGGATCCGAGGATCCACCAGCGAGCGTACTGCGCGACTGGCAGCCGCTGCCGGGTCCAGCGATGCGTAGCGGATGTAGAGCACCCGCAGCGCGTCCCGTCCATGGGGCGTGTCCCCGAGTCGGGACGCCTCCGCCAGCAGTTCCTCCATGCGGCTTGGGTCCGCATCGGCGACGAACGCGTAGAGCGCCGCGTTCCGTTCGAAACCGTTGGCAGCGTTGCGCCCGACCTCCGCCAGTGCCATCCCGCTGGGCGGCTTGGCAACCGTCCCGCCGTCCGGGCTCCGCTGTTCCGCCGCCAAGCCGGCAGGGCACCATGCAAACCATGCAAGCAACGCCATGACGATTGACGCTATAGTGGTTACCGCCGCTTTCGGTTTCGCCATCATCTCCCTTGAAGGAACTTGCGGTACGAATCGGCCTTGCGCCGGTTCGGCTCGATGTCGGCGAAGTGCGCAACCATCTCTTCCGCCGCCTTGGCTTGGTGGTCCGGCGCTTCGATCAGGTCGAAGACGAGCTCCGCCAAGTGCACGTCTCGCCGCAGCAAATCGGGGATCATGGTTGCCGCCGCCCGATCCCGTATTGGACCGCCACGGTATTCGAAGAGGCCGCGTGAGGCTGCCTCCGCGTCGTTCCGTGCCCAGACGTGGAATACCCTAACAACGAGCGTTGACCGTGCCGCCTCGGGCTTGAACTCCCCGGCCCAAGCGAGTGCCGCTTGCGCTTCGTGGCGCACCTCGTCCGGAACCACCCGCGACGCGGCGGCCGAGCGCAATTCCGGCTCCTCGATGCCCTCCAGCAACCGCAGCGCTTCGAGCCGGTCGACCTCGTGGACATCGTCGATCAGCATCGCAACCTCCCGTTGGCGGATCCGGTGATCGATGGACATCGCCCAGCCAAGAGCGTCCTCCGCCGAGCGCTGCTCGACGAGCTGCCGACGCAATGAGATCGTGTGCAGCCACCACTTCGCCTTCATGTCGACGTCGAGGGCCGCGAACATCTCCAGCGCACGGTCCAGGTCCCGGTAGGCAAGCGTTCGGAGCACGGCGCCCATAGCGTTCTCCCGCAGCTCTTCGGGGATGGCGGCCAGGCGGGAGATCGCTTCCTCCGGATCCCGACGCGTCATTTCGATCATCGGCGACTGGATGTAGTACTCCCGGCCTCGACCATCGAACTGGACGATCCACCCAAGCGAGGCGTGCGGATCGTCCTCGGCCCAACCGGTGATGATCAACCTGCGAACTCGCGTCTGCAGTGGCCCAACGCTCACCCCCGCATTGCGGTTTTCCACATCTCCCGTCGCGACCAGGTCGTCCGCGTCCATCAACTCCAGCGCGGCCAATGCCGCACGCGGATCCTCCGCCGCCCAGTCGAGGGCCGTCTGCTCGGCCAGGATGTGGCGCACGTTGTCGTGATCAACCGCCAGTGCACGGGTCCACGCATCGGCGTGGGACTCGTCGGCGCGTCTCGCTAGCCTCCGCGCTTCGATCTCAGCCAGCCGGCGAATCGCCGGCGTGGGCGGTGCGAGCCCCATCTGCGCCTTGAGGTCGCGATAGCGACCGTGATGGTCGGCGGACTCGTCCAGCCTCTCCGCCACGGATTGCGCCTCGGCGCGTGGCAACTCGGGTTGAAGCAACGCCCGTGATGCCGCCGCCCTCGCCGAGGGGTGCAGAACGGACGCGTTTGCAACCGCCGCATCCTGATCGGACTGCGCCCACGTCTCGAAGATCGCCTCCAGCCACGACGGTCTGGCCTGGCGCGCCAGGGCGTGGTCGACCGCCGCCTCGGGATCGAGGACGGCGTACCGGATGTAGAGGACCCGGGCGACATCGTAGCGGTGCGGACTTGGCGAGAGGGTCGTCAACTCCTCCAGCCAGTGTTCGATCTGCTCCGTCGTGGCGCCGTACGCCAGCCGGTAGAGCGCGGCGTTCCGAACGAAATCGTCCCGGATCCCCGCGATTCTCGCCAAAGTGGCGTCGGTGGGCGGGGACGTCGGGACGCCTTCCGACACGGTCGGTACGCCAGCCGACTGCGGAACTGAGGAAAATCCGTCCTCCTCAGGTGGACCCGACCACCAGAGAAGGACTACACCGGCCACCAATATCAGGCCGAGGGTTGACCCGATGAGGCGACGACGAGAGAGAGTCGTCCGCCGGGATTTGCTATTCGGAACGGGTGGCGGCACGAATCGGAGTCCGCCCCTCCTCGAACGAAGCGGTGATATTAGAGCAGAAACTCGCCTCGCTCGGCTCAGGTCCGATTTCGGCGTGCGTACCGTTCTCGGTGTGGCTGCAAAGCCGGTTGTACGCATCAGAAAGGACCGGCCAACCGTCAAGTCGGCCGTTTCACTCAGATCCTCCAGGACAGCATCGAACACGCGGACTTGGCCATGTCGAGAGTAGTCACCGATCGAAGACTGCGCTACGGTGCCAGAATCGTTCCCGTCTCCATAGGTAACCAATGCCGACTCTTCAACTGCGAGTTGCCTTCATCACTAAGACCTTGGCTCCGGTGATGCTGGCCAAACGTATCGCCCGCGTCCGCCCGAGAGCGTGGCTGGTGGCGATGACCGTGTTGCTGTCCTCCGGTGTGTCAATCGCAGCGGAAGACACGGCGTCCCTCCGCGCCACCACGTTGAACGGGGTCGACGTGCACCGATAGGCGGGGACGCGATCCGCAGCGCGGAAGCGCCGTCGGTGCGGGTCCTGCGCCCGGAGGTCGGTTCGCATTCGCTGACGGTGACGCTCACCGGCGAAGTCCATGCGCGAACACCGGTCGCGTTACGTCCGTTGGCGTCGGGCCGTGTGGTCCAAGTCTCGCCCGCTCTACGTGCAGGCGGGACGTTTAAGGCAGGCGAGACGTTGTTCGTCGTGGATCCGGAGGATACCGAGCTGAGGCTCGAGCGGGCGCAGGGCATGCTCGCGGCGGCTCGTGGGAGGCTGCGCCGCCACCAGGACCAAGGGGCTCTGGACGCCGCACAGTATCGCGACCGAAACCCGGGCGCGGAGGTTCCGCCGGCGGTTGCTCGCTTGGGCCAGATCGAACGCTTCGAGGGCCGTGTGCAGGCGGCCATTGCGGACGTCAAGCTGGCCGAGCTGCAGTTGTCCGAAACACGTTTCTCGCTGCCCTTCGACGGCACCGTGATCGCCGCGCCCGTGTCGGTCGGCGAGGTCGTCTCACGCGCAACGAGTGTCGGTACGGTGTTCCAGACCGGTCGCCTGGAGACGCGCGCGCCCATCCCGGTGGCTGATTTGGCGTACCTTGGGGACCCCCGCGGCCAGCCAGCCGCAGTTCTTGCCCGGGGCCAACGCTTTGAGGCGGTGGTCTCGCAGGTCTCGTCGGTGCTGGCGCCGCGCACGCGCCTGTCCATGCTGCTGCTGGACTTCGCCGACGCGAATGCCCCCCGCCCGGAACGTTCGTACGCGTCACCCTCGACGGCCCCGCGTTCAACGATGCCTACCTGCTGCCTCCCGAGGCGCATCGTGCCGGCGACAGCGTATGGCTGGTGGACGACGGCAAACTGTTGCGGCAGACGCCGCGTACGCTGGGGCGAACTGACACCGGCTGGATCGTGGCAGCTTTCGACGTGCGCGAGGGAGTGGTTCTCGGCGCGGTTCCGGGCGAACGGACCGGACTGGCGGTGACGGCCGTTGCCGAGGGTGGCGGACGATGACCGCGTCTGGCGACTCCGGCTCGCAACAGGCCCCTACCGGCGTGGGTGCAGTGATCGCCGCGTTCGTGCACCGCCGGGTGGCGGGCAGTCTGCTCATGCTGCTGGCGATCGGTGGGGGGCTGTTCGTCGCGTCGGGGATCGACGTCGAGATCATTCCGGACGTTGACGCCAGGCGGGTCAGCGTGACGGTGCCATACCCCGGGTCGAGCCCCACGGAGGTCGAGGAGAGCATTACGCGTCGAATCGAGGAGCGGGTGGTCGGGCTTGGCGGGGTACGCCGGGTGGTTTCCGAGGCGTCGGCCGATGTCGGCACGGTCTCGCTTGAGGTAGGTCCATTCGCGGATACCCAGGAGGTTCTGGACGAGGTGCGCACGGTGGTCGACCGCATCGAGAGGTTCCCGCCGCCAGACGCGGAGCGGCCCGATGTGGGCATACCGTTCGTGCACGTTCCGGCGATCACGGTGGCCTTGTCCTCGGCGGAGCTGTCGACGGCGGCGCTGCGCGTCGCGGCGGAGCAGATGCGTGAGGACATGCTTTCGCTACCTTCGGTGTCGAGCGTTTCGCTTGACTGGTCGCCGGAGCGGGAAATCTCGATCGAGGTCGACGAGGAGGCGCTGCGCGAGCATGGCCTGACCATCGGCGAGGTGGCGCGCAAGGTGCGGAGCTCGTCCGTGGACCTGACCTCGGGGAGTCTGCTGACCAGCGCGGCGGACTGGTCGTTCGCGTTGACGACCGGCGCGTTCGCGCCGAGGAGTTCGAAGACGTGGTACTGCTGTGGTCGCCAAGCGGTGCGCTGGTCACCGTAGGCGACGTGGCGGCAGTCAGCGAAGGCTTCGGGGACGCGGTAGGCGTTACCGAACTCGACGGCGTGCCAGCCGTTTTCGTAACCGCGCTGGCGGCGCAAGTAGGCGAGTCGGAGGTGGAGATTGCTCGCGATGTGCGGGAAATGCTCGTTGACTACGCGGCGCCGCCGGGGGCGGAGGTGACGGTCTGGGAAGATAGCTCCCGGCGGGCGTCGGCTCGCATGGACTTGGTCACGGGCACGGGCGTGCTGGGTCTGGTCATCGTGTTCCTGGTCCTTTCGCTGGTGTTCGACTTTCGCTTTGCGACCTGGGTGGCGGTCGGTTTGCCGGTGTCCTTCCTGGGTGCGGCGGTGTTGTTCCCGGCGTTCGATCTCACCTTCAACA
>JAPPND010000220.1:13777-15051 GCA_028818795.1 Gammaproteobacteria bacterium
GTGTCCTTCCTGGGTGCGGCGGTGTTGTTCCCGGCGTTCGATCTCACCTTCAACATCGCCACGGTCTTCGCGATGATCATGATGATCGGCATCGTCGTCGACAACGCCGTGGTGGTGGGGGAGAGCGTTGCGGCTATTCCTAGCGGCGCTTGGTGCGATCTACGCGCTTCTAGCGATCCCGCTGCGCTCGTATCACCAGCCGCTCATCGTCATGGCCGTGCCGCCGTTTTGTTTCGTGGGCGGGGTGTTGGGGCACCTCTTGGCGATGATCCCGGGAATCGTGCTCGGCTTTTCGATGCCGTCCGCGTTCGGGCTATTGGCAGCCGCAGGGGTGGCGATCAATGCTTCTTTGGTGCTGCTGCATGGCGTTGAGCGCTTCCGCGCGGACGGGGATGCCGTGGAGGTAGCCCTCGAGAACGCTGCCGCGTCCAGGTGCCGGCCGATTCTGATCACCACGGTGACGTCATTCGTCGGCCTCATGCCGCTGATGTTGACCCGAAGCCCGAGTGCCGCGCCGATGGTTCCCACGGTGGTTTCTCTGGCGTTCGGCATTGTGGTCTCCTCGGTGGCGGCGCTCGTTTTCGTACCGGCCCTGTGGCTTATCTTGCACCGCGTTGGAACCCGTACCCGGCGGACGGCAACGAGCCTCGGCGAACTCGTCGGGAGAGCGCCGCGCATTGCGCAGTGGCTGGCGCGGTACCCCTTCCTTCAGGACAGCCTGGAGAGCCGCGAGTTCACCGACCTGTTGATCGAGGACGAGGAGGACTTGGATCCCGAGACGGCCCGCATCGCCCGCACCGGTTTGGTCCGACTCTACTACCAGCGAGAATTCGACCGGCAGGCGATGGGTGAGGAGTTGTCGGCGATCGCCGAGAAAGCGCCCTCGACCGACGATCTCGTCCGGGAGACGCGGAACTGGGCCCAGCAGCGCGCGTTCCAGCTTGGTGCGCACATGCTGCGCGGGGCGGTGGAACCAGGGGAGGCGTCTCGACCGCTCTCGGACATCGTCGACACCTGTCTGGTCCAGGCGCTCGCCGCCGTCCGGCGGGACTTCGCCGCCGAGCATGGTCCGATGCCGGACGGATCGGTGGCCTTGGTCGCCTTGGACGCACATGGACGGCGAGAATTCGCCATTGGTGGATCGCTTAAGCTATTGTTTCTTTACGACTGCCCTGCTGCGCGAAGCGCGTCCCCAGTCGACGCGCAGGCGTGGCACACGTCGTTGCTGCAGCGCTTTGTGCGCGTGTTCGGCGAACTGTCGCCTGCCGAGATGC
>JAPPND010000013.1:0-82965 GCA_028818795.1 Gammaproteobacteria bacterium
TAGCCGCCGCGTCTGGATGTCCACGATCATCCCCGGATGATGCCAAGGACACCCGTTTCACCCTCACTTCGCGTTGGACAGTACGCCGAGTTGACACCTGCCGCCACGTTGTGCAAACGTAGAGGCGTATTGACACAAGGACTCTAGCGCGTCTCGCGAGTACGCGAGCCGTCCAAGAGCGGTTCGCAGCGCCTTCGGGAAGAACTTTGCTCAAGTGTACAGATGGGCCGTTCTCAAGAACGCTAGGGGAGGGTTGTGATCGTGGACCTAAGAAGGTGGCGCTTGTCGCCAACGTGTTCGGGCGAAGCTTCCAAGGCGAAACTGTTTACGTGCGACGGCCTGCGTGCTTTGCGCTTTGCGGGTGTCCGTGCTGTGGCCGCGTTCGGATTGCTATCGATTGCAGGATGTGGCACCCCACTTGACCCGGACTGTTGGGAACGGGTCGAGTTGGGGACTGGCAACATCGATCCGATGATACCGTGGAGTTACCAATGCCAAAACGAGTACATCCCTCCACCGCCGCCGGATTGGGCGACGTATCAGAAGCCGGGCGAGAAGTACAATAAGGAGCGGGATCCCACGGATGAAGAAGCGGAACTCCCCACGGATGACTGATCCGGGATTGGGGCGCGCCACCGCAGCGCGGTAAGCGATAGAGTAACACCGACAACGTCTTGCGTTACCCGTAGGTAGCCGATTTCGTCGATCAACCCGTACGCCGAATCCGTCGCCTAGGAAGGATGACGTTCTACGCCCGGACCAGCAGACCATCGTTGGCCTCGAGGACGCCGTTGCAGTCCCGTCCAGCGTCGTTGGCGTTTCTCGTTTGCCCTTTACGTAAGGCACCGCGTACGGTGCAGTGCCGCGCGGGACGTCCCGCCGTCGTCGGGAGCGGGCGCAACCCGGGGCTTGCTGCTGCGCAAGGGTCGGCGTCCCCACTTCCTTCGGAGCGCCTCGGCCACACGAAGCGGGGGTCGCAAAAGTGGAGAGAATTACTATCACAAGAGCCGACAGGTCAGATCGTTGCCGACAGCTCGTTTGTTTGCGCGTACACGCCAACGCCGGAGTTGAGCTAACGTGGCGCGATGGCGTCACCAATAATGGCATAATGGCGTCACCAATGTCACCAATAGTAGCACTTGCCTGCTGAACGTGGCCGGCCCCACAATCGCCCGATGCCTTGGCTGAAGATCTCGCTCCCGATCCTGCTCATCGTCGGCGCGGTATTGGCCGCGGTGGCATTGTTCGCCGCCCGTACGCCCGCGGTTCAGAAGCCGGCTCCGCCACCGACGTTGCTAGTTGACGTCGCGGTGGCCAAACGCCAGCCCGTGACCTTCGTCGTGCGTTCGCACGGGGTTGTGGCACCGCGTACTCGGACGACGATGGTATCGGAGGTCTCCGGCATAGTCGTGGAGGTCTCCCCGGCATTCGTTGCCGGAGGCTTTTTCGCCAAGAGCGATGTGTTGGTTCGGATCGACCCGCGCAACTACCAGACGGCAGTGAAACGGGCGACGGCAGCGGTGGCCCAGGCGCGGACCAAGTTGGCGACGGAGAACGCGCTCGCGGGATATGCTCACCAGGACTGGGAACGTCTGAGGAGTCTGGAGGCGGCGGATCGGCCTGCCTCCGATCTCACCCTGCGCAAACCCCAACTCGCCGAGGCGGCGGCGGGACTTGAGTCCGCCGAAGCAGATCTCGAGAAGGCGACGGAAGACTTGAGCCGAACGGTGATCCGAGCACCCTACCATGGGATGGTCCGCGAGAAGCGCGCCGACATCGGCCAGTTCGTCAACACCGGGACGCCGCTTGCGGAGACGTTCGCAACCGACTACGCGGAGGTCCGGTTGCCGATTCCGCAGGCCGACCTCCAGTACCTGGAACTGGCGAAGTTGAACGCAGACGGATCGTTGCGGGCGACCCTCAGCGCGGATATCGGCGCCGTCTCCCACGAGTGGCCAGCCGTGATCGTGCGCACTGAAGGGGTTTTCGACCCCGATACGCGGGTGCTGCACCTGGTCGCCCAGGTTCAGGATCCTTACGTTCCCGACCGCGAGCCGTTGCGCATCGGAACGTTCGTCAGCGCTGCCATCGAAGGGACGTATGCGGGCGAGGTCTTTGTCATCCCGCGCCACTCGCTGGAGAGCGGCAGGACGTTGTGGATGGTGGCTGGGGACATGACGATCCAGCCCCGGGACCTGGAGGTCATCCGTGCCGATGAAGGTCTCGCGTACATAGCGACTGGATTGCGCGACGGCGAACGCTACACCGTAGTACCGCCGGAGAACTCGCTGCCGGGGATGAGGGTCCGCATCAACAGTGAGTGATGCTAGCGAATCTCCCGGGGAATCCGGGGCGGACCAGGTCCGCGGCCTGATCGGCTGGTTCGCCAAGAACCACGTTGCCGCCAACCTGCTGATGTTCGGCATCATCGGACTCGGTGCGTTCGCGCTTTGGGGACAGATCAAGAAGGAGTCGTTGCCCGAGTTCATCCGCAACCAGATCCAGGTCCAGGTGCTTTTCCGTGGCGCAACTCCGGAAGATGTCGAGCAAGGGGTCATCCTGCGCGTCGAGGAAGCCATCAAGTCCATCGAAGGAGTATCTGAGTACCGCTCCTTCGCGGGTGAGGGTGTAGGTACAGTCTATCTCGACCTCGACAGCCGCGCCGACGTGGCCGAGAAGATGGACGAGGTCAAACTTGCGGTGGACGCGATATCAACGTTCCCTGCGGAGACGGAGCGCCCGATTGTCGCCGAGTCGCGATTCCGCCAGCCCGTGATCAACATTCAACTCGCCGGTGAGCTTGAAGAGGCGACGATGAAGGAACTCGCTGACCGACTGCGAGAGGAAATCGTCGCGTTGGCGGACATCTCCTACGCCCAGGTGTTCGGTGCCCGACCGTTCGAGATCTCGATCGAGATCTCGGAGGACACTCTGCGCCAGTACGGATTGACGCTCGACCGCGTCGCGCAGGTGATCCGGCAATGGTCCATCGACCTGCCCGGCGGCTCGATCCGTTCCGAAGCCGGCGACATACGCCTTCGCGCCACGGGGCAGGCCTACACCGGCCAAGAATACGAGGAGATCGTGCTCCTCACGCGACCGGATGGAACCCGCATCCGGCTCGGGGACATCGCGGAGATCCGCGACCAGTTTGCCGAAGTGCAGAGCTATTCCTTCTTCAACGGCAAACGCTCGTTCGGCATTAACGTCATGGCCAGCGAGGAGGAGAATCCCATCGACGTTAGCGCTGCGGTGAATGCCTTTGTCGAGGTACGCAACCGGACGTTGCCGCCCGAGGCGCAGATGACGGCGTGGGCCGACAACTCCTTCTACCTCAAGGGCCGCATCGACATGATGCTGAAGAACATGGCAATGGGCGGAATCCTGGTGTTCCTCGTGCTCGGCGTGTTCCTGCATCTCAAGGTGGCGGCTTGGGTGATCATCGGTCTGCCGGTAGCGTTCCTCGGCGCGTTCATGATGATGCCGCTACCTTTCATCGACGTGTCGATCAACGTCATGAGCCTGTTCGCTTTCATCCTGGTCCTTGGCGTCGTGGTGGACGATGCGATCATCATCGCGGAGAGCGCGTACACCGAAACCGAAAAACGCGGCTATACCCTCGCCAACATCGTCTGCGGCGCCCAGCGCGTGGCCGTGCCCGCGACGTTTGGGGTACTGACCACCATCATGGCGTTCACGCCGATGCTGCTTCAGTCGGGAGCGACTTCCTCGGTTGCCGGCGCCATCGCCTGGATCGTCATTCTCTGCCTCGCCTTCTCTCTCGTCGAAAGCAAGCTCATCCTGCCGTCCCACCTGGCGATCATGCGGTCGTCGCACGGCTCCCGGCGCGGCTTGTCCGACTGGGTCGACGTGCAGTTGAAGCGTTTCATCGAGTCGGTCTACAAGCCGCTCCTAACGCGTGCCATCGAGTACCGCTGGACCACCTTGGCGGCCTTCATCGCCATTGCCATCCTGATCATCGGTCTGGTCGAGGGCGGTTTCATCCGCTACTCGTTCTTCCCGGAGTTCGGCGGCGATTTCGTGATGGCGCAGGTCGAGATCCAAGAAGGCGCGCCCGATGAGCTGGTCGTCAACATCGTCCAGGAAATGACCAACGCTCTGCACGAGGTGGACGACGAACTGAAGGCGGAGCACGGCTTCCAGGAGGACATCGTCCAGCACGTCTTCGCCTACGTCCAGAATGGTCGCAGCGGTAGGTTTCAGGTCGAATTGTCGAAAGTCGAAACCCGGGCGGTCGAGATCGACTTGAAGGAACTGGAAACCCGGTGGCGCGCCAAGGTCGGCGAGATCGCGGGCACCACCGAGCTGCGGATTTTCACCGGCAACCAGATGGGTGGCGGGCCCCCGGTCGCGTTTCGATTGAGCGGTCGAAGCATTTTCCAAGTGGAGGCCGCCGCCGAGGAACTCGCCGCGCACTTAAGGACCTACGACGGCCTCTACGAGGTGGAGTCGTCGGCCAGCGATGGCCCCGAGGAGATCCGTCTGACGGTCCGGCCGGAAGCGGAGGCGATGGGTGTCACGCTGTCCGATCTCGCGCGACAGGTGCGCGAGGCGTTCTACGGCGCCGAAGCACAGCGCATTCAGCGGGGAGATTCGGACGTGCGCGTGATGGTCCGCTACCCGCGGAGCGAGCGCAAATCCATCGGCAATCTGGAGAACATGTGGATTCGGCTGCCGGACGGTCGCGAAATGCCGTTCCACGCCGTGGCCACCTATGAGCTCGAGCGCGGCTACAACGCCATCAACCGGATCAACGGGCAGCGTACCGTGACGGTGTCGGCCAACGCGGATCTGAACGTTGTGGAGCCGGGACGGGTGGCCGGCATGGTGAAGTCGACCTACCTTCCCGGGCTTCTCGCTAGGTACCCGGATGTCGGATTCGACGTGGGCACCTCGCTTCAGGAACAGCAGGAATCGGTCTGGGAGATGATCTGGGGCTTCATGGGTGCGCTAGTGGGCATCTATGTCCTGATGGCCATACCGCTCAAATCCTACCTGCAGCCGCTGGTCATCATGACGGTCATTCCGTTCGGCCTGATCGGCGCGGTGATCGGTCATTGGATCATCGGGATCCCGGTGAACGCGATCTCGCTACTCGGCTTTTTCGCGCTTGCCGGGGTGGTGGTCAACGACAGCCTGATCCTCGTGCATTTCGTCAACCGGCGGGTGGTGGAAGGCGCGACGCCGATGCAAGCCGCCATCGAGTCGGGCGCCGCCCGGTTCCGGCCGATTCTGCTGACCTCCTTGACGACGTTCTTCGGGCTGGTGCCCATCGTGCTCGAACGCTCGATGCAGGCGCAGATCGTCATACCCATGGCGGTCTCGCTGGCGTTCGGCATCGTGTTCGCGACGGCTATCACGCTGGTCCTGATTCCCTGCCTGTACAGCATCCAGGCCAATATCCACGAGTTCTTCATGGGCAATCGGGAGCGCCGCCCCCTCGACGCAGGGATGCCGACTACGACGACCCCATCGTCGGCGACTGCTCAAGGATCGGCGCTCCGTTGATGGTGACT
The DNA here is from genome assembly GCA_028818795.1 of Gammaproteobacteria bacterium. Classification (GTDB taxonomy): domain Bacteria; phylum Pseudomonadota; class Gammaproteobacteria; order Pseudomonadales; family Azotimanducaceae; genus VXYL01. The sequence goes on from JAPPND010000013.1 coordinate 5,538, forward strand.
TTCAGCTCATCGCGCTGGCGGTAGTAGCGCGCCTCCACGTAGTGATGTTCCTCCCAGTCGAGTTCGATATTGGTCCAGACGTAGAGCGGGTCGCGTGGACCCGGGTTCCGGCGCTTGCGCAGACAGCCATCAAGCCACAGTTCCAGGGCGCCGTCGTCGGTGATGGCGATCGAGAAGTTCCTGTGCCGATGTGGGATGTCGAAACGGCGGGACATGGTCGGTTCCCGAGCATTGCCTTGGGCCGACGGTAGGATTGCTCCGTCGATACCAACCGTTGGCCAAGACAGGTACCAAAAAGGCGCGAGCACGGATTATGGCGTGGATCCTGTTCAGTGTGTTCGTCGCACCGGCCGTCGTCGCGGTGGGAATTCGGCTGGTGTTCGCCGATCGTCCCCATTGGAGTAGCGCCAGCCACGAAGCTACCGGCCTGGCCCCGGCCCCGTCCGAAACCATGGCGCCTGTGGTACAGGTCTATGCAGCAAGGACCTGGGGCCTTCGAGGGGCGGTCGCCGTGCACACCTGGATTTCGACGAAACGGTCCGGGGCCGAGCACTACTTCCGGCACGAGGTCATCGGCTGGCGGTTGCGGCGCACCGGCACGGCCCTGGTCCGGGAACCGGGCCGGCCGGATGCCATGTGGTTCTCCAACCGACCGAGGCTCCTCGTGGACATGCGTGGGCCGGGGGTCGATGCGGTGATCGACAAGGTCGAAGCCGCAGTACGCGAATATCCTTTTGCCGAGCGCTACGAGACGTGGCCCGGTCCGAACAGCAACACGTTCACGGCCTTCGTGGGGCGCCGTGTTCCGGAACTTCGTCTCAACCTGCCGCCGACCGCGATCGGCAAGGACTACCTCGCGGGTGGTGCGTTTGTCGGGCGCGCGCCAAGCGGTACCGGCTACCAGGTTTCGATCCGTGGCGTGGTATCAATGACCGCTGCATTGCGCGAGGGGATCGAGGTGAACCTGTTCGGCGCTGCCGCCGGCGTTGGCTTCTATCCGCCGAGCATCAGGCTTCCGGGCCTCGGAAGCTGGCCTTTCTGGCCGTCCAGTCAGAACAACATGCCCTGACCGCGACGAAACAGATCGGTTCTCAACTCGGCGCGCCGTGAAACGTCGAGCCCGTGCTTGCGCCGTGCCACTTCGAAGCGCTTTGCGATCAAGTCCGCATAGACCCCCTCGCCGCGCATTCGCGTGCCCCATTCCGCCTGGTAGGCCTTGCCGCCGCGCATCTCCCGGACGCGGCTCATCACATGCGCGGCCTTGAGCGGGTAGTGCTCTTCGAGCCACTCGACAAACAGATCCTTCACCTCGAACGGGAGCCGCAGCATCACGTAGCCGGCGAACTCGGCACCGGCTTTCGCGGCGCCCTCGACGACGGTTTCGATCTCGTGATCGGTGATGAACGGGATGACCGGTGCCATCATGATCCCCACGGGAACCCCCGCGGCCTTCAGTTCACGCACCATCCGCAACCTCGCGCCGGGCGACGCCGTGCGCGGTTCGAGCTTGGTCTTTAACTCGTTGTCGAGCGTCGTGATGCTGACTCCCACACTCGCGAGTCCTAGGCTTGCGAGTTCGCCGAGGATGTCTAGGTCACGGAGGATCAGCGCACCCTTGGTGACGATGCTGACCGGGTGGCGGCATTCGAGCAGCGTCTCGAGGAGCCGCCGGGTGACCTTGAGTTCCTTCTCGCCGGGCTGGTAGGGATCGGTGTTGGTGCCGAGCGCAAGCGTCCGGCAAACGTAGCCCGGCTTGTCGAGAGCCTCGAGCAAGCGTTCGACCGGATCGGTCTTGTAGAAGATCTTGGTTTCGAAATCGAGTCCGGGGGAGAGATCGAGAAACGCATGCGTCGGCCGGGCGTAGCAGTAGACGCAGCCGTGCTCGCAGCCCTTGTACGGATTGATCGACTGCTCGAACGGAATGTCCGGCGAATTGTTGGTGGCGATGATATTGCGGGTCTTGTCGGGCAGGAACGTCGTTTCGGGAGACAGGCTCGGGAAGTCCTCGTCCTCGGGCCGGTCCCAGCCGTCGTGCACGGCGATGCTCGGCGCGTGCTCGAATCGTCCCGCCGGATTCGATACCGCGCCGCGGCCCTTGAGCACCTGCTTCACATTCATGGTTGAACTCTATATGTATATCTGTACAGCAACAAGGGCTGTTCGGATCGTGTTATGTTGTGTGTGAATGTTTGTGTAAAAGCTGACACACATGGCGACTAACCTATCGATAGATCCCGCTCTGCTCAACGAGGCCTTGGCGGTTGCAGATGAGAAGACCAAGAAAGCCACCGTCACGAGGGCTTTGCAGGAGTTCATCGCGCGCCGTCGGCAGAGCGAAGTCGTCGAACTGTTCGGGGAGCTGGAATGGGATGACGACTTCGACTACAAGCGTGAGCGCGGTCGGCGGTGAGCCTATTCGTAGATACCAGCGTCTGGTCGTTGGCTCTGCGGCGTGACGCGCCGCCAGACGTGGCGGCGGTGGTTCGCCTGTCCGACGCCCTCACAACGGGTGAGCAGGTGTTCACCACGGGAATCGTGTTGCAGGAACTTCTGCAAGGCTACTCGGGACCGAAGGCGCAGGCGCAGATCGTCGAGCGGTTCCGAGCACTTCCCCTTCTGTCGCCCAATCGGGACGACCACATCGAAGCGGCTAGACTTCGCAACGAGTGTCGGCGCCGTGGAATCCAGGTCGGCACGATCGATGCGCTTCTCGCGCAGTTGTGTATCGCCAACGGTCTCTTGATGCTGACCACCGACCAAGACTTCGGCTTGGTGAGCGAGTACTCGGCGCTGAGACTCTGGCGATCGTGACCATCACGCTGTGGGGCGCAGGCACGTCCCGCACGCTGCGGCCGCACTGGGCGCTTGCCGAACTCGGCGTCGAATACCTCTCGAAGCCCATCGGCCCGCGGACCGGCGAGACTCAGACCACGGCGTTCAGGGTTCTGAACCCCAAGGAGAAGGTTCCCGTACTGGTCGACGGCGACCTCGTGCTGACCGAAAGCGCCGCCATCGTCACCTACCTGGGCGACCGCTTCGGGGGCCTCACGCCGGACACGGGGACCTTGGCGCGAGCCCGCTACAACGAGTGGCTGTCCTACATCCTGATGGAGTTGGACGCGCACACCCTCTACGTGATGCGCAAGCACGGCGACCTGAAGCACCTATACGGCGAAGCGCCGGCGGCGATGGACGCGGCGCGGGCGGGCTTCGAGAAGCAGTTGCGCTGGGCCCGGCCGCGAATCGAGGAGGCCGACTACCTGGTGGGAGAGGCGTTCACCGGTGTCGACATCCTGATGACCACCTGCCTGGACTGGGCGGTCGCGTACGGCTTCAAGCTGGACGAGCCTTTTCATGTCTATCGCTCGCGGCAGCACCGGCGCCCCGCGTTCAACGCCGCGATGCGGCGCAACTCGATGCCGTAGATTCGCCGAGTCAGGGTTGGGTTTTTTGCCGTCGTGGGAATACGGCCAAGAAGACACGAATGCGGCCAATTTCGGTGATATACGGCCAAAATCACGACGAATACGGCCAGTTTCTAACACATCATGGCCGTCAACTGCGTTTGCCGCCAACGTGCCGCATTCGTCGACGAACTACCCCGTCATCAGCCAATCCATGATCTTCGGGTTCTCGTCACGGGGATAGGTGTGCGAGAGGTCGGCGATCTCTCGATACACCACCTTGGCACCTGCCGCAGTCAGCGTGGCGTTTGCGGTGCGTGCCACGTCCACCGGGAACATCCAGTCCAGGGCGCCGTGCATGAGGTAGATCTCGAGCGCCGAGAGCCGTTCGCGGGTCGTGCCTTCGAGCAGCAGCGGATGGAAACTCGCCGAACTGGGTGCCAGATGCGTGAAGGGCGAATCCTCCCGCAGGCCGGAGACGTAGCAGAACGTGCCCCCGTCGCTCATGCCGGTCAGCAGTAGGCGACCGGGATCGATGTTCCAGCCCTCGCGCACGCGGGCGACCATGCCCTCGATGTTGGGACTGTCCATGTCGGGACCCATCAGCGCCCAGGTGCGATCCCGGGCGGTCGGCGAGAGCACGATCGCGCCGCGCGACCGGGCATTGACGAGCCAGGTCATCAGGAAGTCGCGGCCATGGCCCGAGCCGCCGTGGAGGGCGACGACGAGCGGATAGGACTCCTCGGGGTCGTAGTACTCGGGAACGTAGAGGGAGAAACCGCCGCGCATTCCCCGGTCGTTCTCTGCATGCAGGATGCCGACCTCGTCACGGGTCGTGTCCGCGTCGGTGAGTTTGCGGAGCAGCGAATCGTCGTTGCGAAGAGACGGCTCCAGGAAAAAGCGGCTAACCGGCGGGAGCATCGCTGCGACGGGATACAGTGCATAGAGGGCCCGGGTCTGCTGGCCCATGGCGCGATACGCCTGCAGCGCGCCGTTCGGGTCGGCCGCGGCAGCGGCCAGACCTTCGACCGCTCGGCAGACGTGCTCGCCGGCGCGGACCACGTGGTCCTTGAACGGTTCGAGATGCTCGGGGAAGGACGTGTTGCGGAACCGCGTGAGCCCCGCTTGCACCGGGTCGCCGGCGTCGGCGACCGCATTGGCCAATTCAGCGAGTTTGGGCGGATGCAGGTGGCGACCGACCCAGGAAAGCGCGTCCAATGCGGTCATCATGGGCGGCAGAATGCCGCTGATGGCGTCGAGCAGTTGCTCGTTGTCGTCGTTCATGGTTTCGACCATTGTATTTGAACGAACCGTAGGGGACGGGCTGACGAGTCCGCGCCGCAGCAACGGCACGAAGTGCCATTGCAAGGGCGCGGAGTCCTCGGGCGGTGGGGGCTGGGGCCAGGCGGCGAGTGCGCGCCCTGCGGGCGCGTTCGAGCCGTTTGGCGGCGTTGTCCCGTCCCGGCGCGCCCTCCGGGCGCGATCGAGAATGCTGCCGCATTCTCGTGCGGCGGGATCGAAGCCATGCCGGAACCCCACGGGCGACCACGATGGTCAAGCGGGCGACCGCGCACCTTCGCGGCGCTAGGGTCGCCCCTACGCCGCGTTTGATCTACGATTCATCGCATGGGCTTGTTCCCTAGGACATAGGAGGGGAAGACGACATGGCGAAACGGGTCTTCGACCGGGCCGAGGAGGACTTCGGCAACGTCCTCAACATGGAACACATCAACCTCACCGTGCCGGACCAGCAAGTGGCGGCGCTTTTCTACGTCAGCGGCTTGGGGTTCACGCGCGATCCCTTCATCGACTTCGGCACCTTCAACATGTGGATCAACGTCGGCGAGCAGCAGTTCCACCTGCCGAAACGCGACGCGCAGAAGTTCCGAGGCCACATCGGCGTGGTGGTTCCGGATCTCGACGACCTGAAACGCCGCCTCGACTTCATCGACCGGCCCATGCAGGGCACGGAGTTCGCCCGCGACGAGAAGAACGATCATATTGCGCTCAAGTGCCCGTGGGGCAACGACATCCGGGCGTATGGACCGGGCTTCGGCACGAGTCTCGGCATCCCATTCGCTACGATCGATGTCGCGCCGGACACGGCGGACGGTATCGCGCGCTTCTACAACGAGATACTCGAGTGTCCGGCCACGGCCGTGGACGACGAGAAGGGAAAGCGTGCGGAGGTCTCGATGGGGGCCAGCCAGCGCCTGGTATTCGCCGAGACCGAAGAGGACATCCCGGACTACGACGGCCACCACCTGGCGATCTACGTGTCGAACTTCTCGGGGCCCCACGCCGCGCTGGACGAGCGCGGACTCATCACGGAGGAGTCGGACCAGCACCAGTACCGCTTCCAGGACATCGTCGACCCGGCCAACGGCGAGCGGCTGACCGAGATCGAGCACGAGGTGCGCAGTCTCAAACACCCCATGTTCAAGCGGAACCTGGTCAACCGGAACCCGGCCCAGTCGTTCATGAACTACGCCCAGGGTCGCGACGCCTTCGTACCGTAGCCCGTGGAGAGTCCTTCGGCGCCGGCGCTCGACGGAGCACGGCTGGTCACAAGCGAACCCTACTATCTGCCGCTCGCCGACGAGGTGGCGGAGTTCGAGGCTGCCTACGCTACTCGTCTGCCGGTGCTCCTAAAGGGGCCGACGGGTTGCGGGAAGACGCGCTTCGTGGAGCACATGACGTGGCGCCTGTTCGGCGGTGCCGACATCGACGACCACTTGGTGACGGTATCCTGCCACGAGGATCTCACGGGAACCGATCTCGTGGGCCGCTACCTCTTGAAGGGCGACGAGACGCTCTGGCAGGACGGTCCGTTGACCCGCGCGGTGCGCGAAGGCTCGATCTGCTACTTGGACGAGATCGTCGAGGCGCGCAAGGACACCACGGTGCTCATCCACTCCCTCACCGACCACCGCCGGGTGCTGCCAATCGACAAGACCGGCGAACTGCTTCGCGCCCACGACGACTTCCTGTTGGTCATCTCCTACAACCCCGGCTATCAGAGCATTCTCAAGGACCTGAAGACGAGCACCCGGCAGCGATTCGTGAGCCTGACCTTCGATTATCCGGACGAAGCCCGGGAAGCCGAGATCGTCGCGCACGAGAGCGGTGTGAGCCCCGGCGTGGCGGAACGCCTGGCCGTGATCGGCGCCAAGGTCCGCAACCTGCGCGAGCACGGCTTCCGGGAAGGCGTGAGCACGCGGCTCCTCATCTACGCCGGTCAGCTCATTCGACACCGGATCGAACCACGCCGTGCGGCGCAGGTGGCCATCGTCGAAGCGGTGTCGGACGACGCCAACGTCCAGGAGGCCGTCGCGGGCATCGTCGACGTCGTCTGGCCCTGACCGCGCTCACCGACATCGACCGGATGGTGGCGTTGTTCGCCGAAGGCATCGCGGGTCGTCCGGTGCACATCAAGTCCCTGGTGGAGTTCGCTGGCGACCCCGTCCTTACCGCCGGGGATGGCATCGGCGCGAATCACGACGGCGATGCAGTCTACCTGCCCGAGCAGATCGAACACTTCTCGGACGAGGGATTGAACGGGGCGCTCTACCGCCTCGCGACACTCGATGAACTCGGATTCCGGGAGTTCGGGACCTACCGATTCGACATCGAGACGGCACGCCGTCGGGTGCCGTGGCTGGCCGCCAACCCATTCGCGACACCCCTCCTGCGGCATTCCGACCTAACCGTCTTCTTCCATTCCTTTGCCCGCCCAAGCATCGCGAGGGCGCTGTTTAGGGTCATCGAGGCAGCCCGGGTCCGGACCGCCGTATCGCGTCGGTATCCCGGTACCCGGCGCTACCGGCGGTCCCTGGCGAACCACTTGGCTGATCGATGGGCGGAACCCATCACAGAATTTTCCGAGCTCGACACGCTTGGCGCAGCCCTCCTCGGCGTCGACGTGGAGTCCCGGCTCTTTCCACTCGCAGCGGACGTCCTAACGCCAATCGCCGACGTCTACACGTCGGCCGCTGCAACCGTTGCCTGCTACGAGGCGTTGGGCATTGGTCAGGGTCCGGAGGGTGAGACGGCGGAACGCTCCGAAGAGACGACGATGGAGTGGCTCCAGCGCGAGGCGAGGCTCGATGATTGGGACGAGGAACTCGCCGACAAGGATGCCGAGATCGCAGCGCTCGAGTTCGCGGAACTTGCCGCGGCGGAGGAGACGAGGGTGGCCAACTCGTCCGGGCAGGACGGCGACACCCGCGAAGTGGGCGCTGCACTCGTCGCGGAACGCGATCAACTCAAGCGTCGTATCGACATGGAACGTTCGTCGGTCCGGCGGGCCTTGGGAGACGGCCACGACCGCGCGGCCAGTTTCCGCTACGACGAATGGGACTACCACAGCGGCACCTACCTGCGCGGCTGGTGCCGGCTCTACGAGGAGCGCCTGGATGCGGACCACGGGTCGGGCGCCCAAGCCCTGTTCGACGCCGTGCGTCCCCATCTCCGCGCCGCCCGCCGCCAGTTCGAACAGGTGCGGCCCACGGGCTACCAGCGCGTGAAGAGGACGCCGGACGGCGATGAACTCGACCTCGACGCCATCGTTCAGACACGCGCCGACATCCGCACCGGCGCATCACCGGATGAACGGGTCTACAGCCGTCGGGAACGCCTGCGGCGGGACGTGGGCGCGGCATTGCTGGTTGACCTTTCGGCATCCACCGACGACGTCGTACCCGAACAACGCGAGCACCCATCGGATAGGACCCGCAACGCCCAGGACATACGCGATCCCTACTTCGACGACGATGACGAATACGATTTCGCTGCCCGGATGGCCGAGGAAGCGGCGAAGCGGCGGATCATCGACATCCTGCGCGAGTCGGTGCTGTTGCTGGGCGCGGCCCTCGAGAGCCTGGGTGATCGCTACGGAATCTACGGCTTCTCCGGCTACGGCCGCGACTGCGTCGAGTTCTACGTCGCCAAGGAGTTCGACGACCCCTTCGACGATCGTGCCCTGGACGCCATCGCCGCCATGAAGCCGAAACGCTCGACGCGCATGGGTCCGGCGATTCGCCATGCCTGCACGAAGCTGGACGGAAGCGGCGCGGCGCTAAAGGTGTTGATGATCGTCAGCGACGGATTTCCCCAGGACCACGACTACGGGCCGAACCGGGGCCAGCACGAATACGGCGTTCAGGACGCCGCCCGGGCGCTCGTCGAGGCCGAGGCCCGAGGAGTCGAGACGTTCTGCGTGACCGTGGACCGGTCGGGACACGACTACCTGCGGAGAATGTGCCCCGCCGACCGGTACCTCGTGATCGAGGAAACGGCGGAACTGCCAGCGGCCCTCCAGAAGACCTACCGGCAGCTCACCCGGGCATGACCGCTAGTCGTCGCCGCCAATGCCGAACAGCAACAGTAGCGAACTGAAGATGTTGTACAAGCCTACGTAGATTCCGACGGTCGCCGAGATGTAGTTGGTCTGTTCGCCACGCACCACCGCGCTGGTTTCCCAGAGAATCAATGCCGAGCCGAACAGGATGCAGATGCCTGCCATCACCTGGGCGAATAGCGTCGAGTAGTAGAACAGCGATACGATCCACGAGGCCACGATGATGATCGCGCCGACGATGAGAAAACCGGTCAGGAAGCTGAAGTCGCGCTTGGTCGTTACCGTGTAGATCGACAGGCCGAGGAAGGCCACTGCGGTGATTCCAAGGGACTGCGCGACGATGGCGCCGCCATCGGCCAGGCCGAGTACCCCGCCCACGAGCGGACCAAGGGAAAAGCCGAGAAACCCGGTGAGGGCGAATACCCAGACGAGACCCCAGATGCTGTTCTGGGTCTTGTGCACGGCGAACAGGAGCCCGAAGAAGACGAGCAGGGTGATGAAACCGAGGTGTGGTGCGCCGATTGCGACCGCGATGGACGCCGTGGCGGCGCTCCACAGGAGGGTCATGGCGAGCAGGGCGTAGGTGTTGCGAAGCACCTTGTTGACTTCGATCGCCGACGGGCGCGCGGTGAGTATTCGGGGTTCGGCCATTGCGTAGTTCATCCAATCGGTTGGCGGTCGGGGACTATATTGCCACTCGCTTGCCGGGTTTCAAGTGGGCCGACCTCCGGGTGCACGACAATTTCGTGGTGAGACGTCCGTAGGGGCGACCCTTGTGGTCGCCCGCTCGGCTGCGGTCGCCCGTCGGGATTCCGCACGGATTGATCCCGAGGCACGAGAATGCGGCAGCATTCTCGATCGCGCCCGCAGGGCGCGCCGGGACGGGACAAGCCCGTCCCCTACGTCCTCCACCAAGTATCTGGCGTAACACCTCCGACAACCAATCACCTTGACAACTACCGGGCGCGAATCGAGAATCCCGCACCCGGTCAAGACCGGCCCCTCGTGGCTGCGTAGCTCAGCTGGTTAGAGCACAGCATTCATAATGCTGAAGTCGTTGGTTCGAGTCCAACCGCAGCTACCACTCACATCTTAAGGACCGTGCCCGTAATGAGCGATCTCAAGACGAGGCCCACCGCTTCGAGCGTGGACGCGTTCATCGACACCGTGGACGACGAGCACAAACGCGCGGACTGCCGGGTCCTCGCCGGATTGATGGCGGAGATAACGGGTGCCGAGGGCGTCATGCGGGGCTCGAGCATCGTTGGCTTCGGCAGCTACCACTACCGCTACGCCAGCGGCCGGGAGGGCGACTTCTTCGAGGCCGGGTTCTCGCCACGGAAACGGGCATTGACGATCTATGTGATGGCCGGGTTCGCGGAATACGAAGACCTGTTGGCCAGGCTTGGAAAGTACTCGACCGGCAAGTCATGCCTCTACGTCAAACGCCTGGCCGACATCGACTTCGACCTACTGCGCGAGATGCTGATCCGATCGGTGGCGTACATCCGGGCCAAGTACCCGCCCGTCGCGTGACGGAGCCAGACGCTCTCGAATTCCTCCGCCGCCGGGTTGCCGGAATGTTTCCCGGACGACGCATCGACGGAAAGCTGATTGCGGAGAACATCGCCTTCGGTGCTGCAGCGCTCGGTGCCGGGCACGTCGAACTCGTCGACCGGGATGACTGGTGGTTCGTGGCGAGCGAGTTCAACTGGCTCGTGGCGTCCAAGGCCCACACCAGGGAGATCGAGTTGTTCGAGACGATGCTGCCGTTCCCCGAGCAGTCGCCGACCGGTCACCGGGCCGAGATCTACGTCACGGCGTTTGCCGAGGCGGCCTATTTTCGAATCGGGGACGCGGTGACGTGGCTGCGCGGGGAAACCACCGGTGGCAGGCTGCCGGACTCGGGCGTCGTGCCGCCGTGGTGCACCAACCTGCTGGCGTTTCGAATGCCCCGGATCACACGTTGAAGCGGAAGTGGACGACGTCGCCATCCCGGACGACGTAGTCCTTGCCCTCTAGTCTTCGCCGCCCGGCCTCCCGCGCCCCCGACTCGCCACCGTGGGCGATGTAGTCGTCGTACGAGACCACCTCCGCTCGGATGAAACCGCGCTCGAAATCCGTGTGGATGACGCCCGCCGCCTGGGGCGCGAGCGTTCCCACCGGTACGGTCCAGGCCCGGGCTTCCTTTGGCTCCGCCGTGAAATAGTGGTGCAGGTCGAGAAGGCGATACCCCGCACGGACAACCCGGTCGAGGCCGGGCTCGTCGAGACCGAGATCTTCGAGGAACTCGTCCCGGTCGGCGTCGTCCAGTTCGCTGATCTCGGCTTCGATCTTGGCGCACACCGGTACCACAACGGCGTCTTCCGACGCCGCGCGCGTCGCCACGGCGGTGAGCATCGGGTTGTCCTCGAAGCCGTCCTCGGCGACGTTCGCAACGTACATCACGGGTTTCTGGGTAATGAAATGGCACTCGCGAAGCAGGCCGAGTTCGTGGCTCGGGAGTCCCATCGCGCGAACCGGTTTGCCGGCTTCGAGGCTGGCACGCACCCGGTCGAGGAGGGCGACCAGCACCCGGGCATCCTTGTCGCCGGCGTTGGCTATGCGGCGGTTTCGGTCGTGAACCCGTTCGGCCGTTTCGAGATCGGCGAGCGCGAGTTCGATGTCGATGATGTCGATGTCCCCGCCGGGGTCGACACCGCCCGAGACATGGGCGATGTTGTCGTCCTCGAAACATCGTACGACGTGGGCGAGAGCGTCGGTTTCGCGGATGTGGGCGAGGAACTGGTTGCCGAGCCCCTCGCCGTTGGCGGCGCCCGCCACCAGTCCGGCGATGTCGACGAACGCCATGGCGCTGGGTACGACGCGCGCCGGCTTGACGATCTCGGCGATGCGGTCGAGGCGTGGATCGGGAACCGGTACGACCCCGGTGTTCGGTTCGATGGTGCAAAACGGGAAGTTCTCGGCATCGACGGAGGCCCGGGTCAAGGCGTTGAACAGCGTTGACTTGCCGACGTTGGGAAGGCCCACGATGCCGCAGTTGAATCCCATTGCTACTCGGTTCGGTCCGGTGCGTGGAACAGGTTCATGGCCTGCTGCAAGTCTCCTTCGAGTACCAGGTCGAGGACTTCGTCGGACAACCACGCGGCCTGCGTGGCGGCTTCGCGATCGGCGGGGGGCATGGCGGCGCGGGTTAGATAGGCAACCATCTCGTCGGCGTTGCCGGGATGTCCGATGCCGATCCGCAACCGGGCGAAACTCCGATCGTTGCCCAGCGCCGCGATCACGCTCTTCAAGCCGTTGTGGCCGTTGTGGCCGCCGCCGTCCTTCAATCGGCACCTGCCGACCGGGAAAGCGACTTCATCGTAGGCGATCAGCATTTCAGCCGGTGCGATCTTGTGGAACCTCGTCACGGCGCTGACGGCGTCGCCGGAGAGGTTGACGTAGGTGGTTGGCAGCAGGAGACGGACATCGCGCCCGAGCATGTCGCCGCGGCCGAGGGCGCCCTTGGATTTTCGGTCCTCGGCTAGGGGGATGCCGAAACGCCGGGCGAGCGACTCAAGCCAGGCGGCGCCGATATTGTGGCGGGTGCGGGCGTAGCGGGCGCCCGGATTGCCGAGCCCGGCGATGAGGCGTATGGCCACGGCGAACTCTCACGCTGCCGATCAGGACGCGTCTTCCTGGGGCGATTCTTCGTCCGCGTCGTCTTCTTCGGGGCCTATGTCGGCGCCGCTCTCGACGTCGTCCATGGTCCCGCCACGCCTTGCCGCCACGCTGGCCACGGGAGTGTCGTGGTCATCGCCTAGTCCGAGCGCGACGATCGACACGCCTTCCGGTAGTTCGAGATCGGATAGGTGAATGGATGAGCCCACACCCAGATCGGCGACATCGACCGCGATGAACTCCGGAAGGTCTCGCGGCAGACAGCTAACCTCGACCTCGATGAGGTTGTGGGCTATGCGGCCGCCGCCAAGTTTGACGCCGACGCACCGATCTTCGTTGATGTAGTGCAGCGGGACATGCATCTGCACAGGCATGTTCTCTTGAATCCGAAGAAAATCGATGTGCTGCACCCGGTCCGTCGCCGGATGGCGCTGCACCTCCCGGAGCACGCAGGCCTGGGTCTTGTCGCCCACCGAGAGTTCGAGGATCTGCGAGAAGAACGCCTCCCCCTGCATGGCTTTCGAGAGATCACGGTGCGCGACCGACAGATGCACCGGATCCACGCCGCCCCCGTAGAGAATGCCCGGCACCTTGTCCGACAAGCGGCGCAGGCGACGGCTGGCGGCCTTGCCCAGTTCTTCGCGGAACTCCGCTCGTAGCACGATCTGTTCGCTCATGTCTCTCCAGTCGGATGCGTGTCGGCACACCTTTTTCGGCGCCTTCGGCGCTAGGCCGCGGGCGCTTTCGGCGCCTCCGGCGCTAGGCCGCGGGCGCCGATCAATGGCTGGGGCGGCAGGATTCGAACCTGCGAATGCCGGGATCAAAACCCGGTGCCTTACCGCTTGGCGACGCCCCATCACGAGTCCGTCGGAGGGCGTCTTCGCCTCCGAAGGGCGCGGTATTCTGTGCGCCGACGCCACTGGTGTCAATCAGCGCGGCACCGCAACTGCAACGCGCCCGAAGGGCGCGCGCGCACGCACTAGTGTTCCGATTCCGAATTAATCTGACAATGCTGACATCGTCTAGTAAGCCACCGACGCAAGGCAAATGGAGGAGTGCCGCCTTGGAAATCAGTAACATGCGCATGGTCCACGTAAACGCGTCGGGTGAAACTCGATGCCCCGTTATTTCGGAAGCGGCACACTAGTCGGACAGCCACTGCTTGCAGACGACCGTGATCCGGCGGCCGTCACGTGTCGCCCGAATCCTACCCGGCACCGGTCCGGCGGTGCTCTGTTGCCACCTCGACAATTCGACCGCCCAGCCAAGTTGCTTGAAGCCCGTCAGGTGGCCAGCGTCGTCACGGTCAACGGCGTTGGCCCGCCAACCGGGAGCCAAGCGGCCGCGGATCCAGTAGCGCAGTACGTTCACCGGCGCCGACCACCCTAGGTGCTCCTGCATGAGTGCTTCGGGCGACTCGCCGGCCAATGTCACGCCACGGGCATCGGTGACGGTCAACGTCTCGTCGTCGCCGGCGAGACGCGTCCGACCCTGCCCAAGTGGTCCCCAAAGTTCGATCGCGAAGGCGTCTTCCGCCTGAATCCAATCGAATGACGCCGAGAACGATCCGCCAGTGGGCGACTGATCGAGGACACCGATCTTTCCCCGCAGTCGGAAATCCGGCGTGAGACCCTCTCCGAGAGGCGGAACAACGGCGCAAGCCGACAACATCGTCGATGACCAGAACGACAATAAGGTTATAAAAAACAGTGCGTTGCGGTTCATCACGGATCGTGGCCGCAGGCGTGTCCAATGGAGACTTGCTATAATCGGCAGCATGATCATAACAGCGTTCGTTGGCCGCACCTGCGTGCCGGGCATCCGCATTGCCTTCAACTCGCCATGACTCTTTCATCGTCCATCACCGGCAAACTCGATGACCTCGCCGAACGCCACGAGGAACTTTCGGTACTTCTCGCCGATGCGGAGGTGGTGGCGGATCGGGAACGCTATGTGGCGTTGTCCCGGGAGTATGCGGAGCTCGAACCGGTTGTCGGTGTCTATCAGGAGTACCAGCGCAAGACCGGCGAACTGGAGGAAGCGAGGAGCTTGGAGTCAGACGACGACCCAGCGATCCGGGAGCTTGCCCAGGAGGATGTCGCGGCGTTGAGGGCCGCACTCGAGGTAATCGAGGCCCGAGTCGGTACGTTGTTGATTCCCAGCGACCCCGACGACGAGCGCAACGTCTTCTTGGAGGTCCGCGCGGGAACGGGTGGCGACGAGGCCGCGATCTTCGCGGGCGACCTCTTTCGTATGTACTCCCGCTATGCCGAGGAGACCGGCTGGAACGTCGGAATCTTGAGCGAGCGACCCGGCGAGCACGGCGGCTACAAGGAGATCATCGCCCGTGTCGAAGGCAAGCGGGTCTACAGCCGGCTGAAGTTCGAATCGGGTGCACACCGGGTGCAACGGGTGCCCGAGACCGAGTCCCAGGGCCGCATCCATACATCGGCCTGTACCGTGGCCGTGCTGCCGGAGCAGGACGCCATCGAGGATCTGGAAATCGACAAGTCCGACATCCGCGTGGACACCTATCGGGCGTCCGGCGCCGGCGGCCAGCATGTCAACAAGACCGACTCCGCCGTCCGCCTCACGCATCTTCCCACCGGCATCGTTGTCGAGTGCCAGGACGAACGGTCGCAGTTGAAGAACCGCGCCCGGGCCATGGGATTGCTGCAGGCCAAGCTGCTCGACCGGGCGCGTAGCGAACAACGTGCCGAACAGGCCGAAACCCGGCGGACCCTGGTGGGCAGCGGAGACCGCTCTGAACGCATACGCACCTACAACTTCCCACAGGGCCGTGTCACCGACCATCGCGTCGGGGTAACGCTCTACAAGCTCGACGAGATCATCGCCGGAGGGCTCGACCAACTCATCGACCCGCTACTCCAGGAACACCAGGCTGAACAGTTGCAGGCCCTGGAACGGGATCCTCCCGGTGGCTGAGGGGACGCCGACCCTCCGGGAGTGCGTCGTCTATGCGCGTCGGCGCCTCCCACGGTACGAGGCCGAACTACTCGTCAGTACATCGCTCGACGTGCCGCACAACCACCTGTATGCGTTCGACGAGCGGGCCGTGGCGCCGGCCGCTTTCGCGAGAATGGCCCAGACCGTGGCTCGTCGCCAGGATGGAGAACCCGTCGCCTACATACTCGGGACGCGCGGATTCTGGAATCTCGACCTCGAGGTCACGCCGGACGTACTCATCCCGCGCCCCGATACCGAGACCCTCGTCGCCGCAGCGCTGCCGCTGATCGCTCCGGGTGCCCGGGTAGTCGATGTCGGAACCGGCTGCGGGGCCGTCGCGTTGGCGATTGCCAGCGAACGGCCGGAAGCGTCCGTGACGGCGACCGATGTCGATCCGGCATGCATTGCCCTGTGTCGGCGCAATGCCGAGCGACTTGGCTTGTCGGTGGCAACGAGAGTCGCGGATTGCTTTGGGTTCGGCGGCCTATTCGACGTGATCGTCAGCAATCCGCCCTATGTCGACGACGACGATCCCCGGCTTGATGAAGGCGACCTCCGCTTCGAGCCTCGACGGGCGCTTCGCGGCGGTCCGAACGGGGGGCTCGACATCATCGCCCGCCTGGTACGGGAAGCGCCGGCCCACCTGGTACCGGGCGGTTGGCTCTGCCTCGAGCACGGCTTCGACCAGGAACGAGCACTGGCGCGGGCGTTTCGAGCGCATGGGTTTCGGCGGGTCCGGTGCCACCGGGATATCGAGAACCGCCCGCGGGTCACCGTCGGCTGTTGGGAGCGCCTTAAGAGCCGGCCGATCCAGCGGGGGTTCGAAGGGCTGGCCGACAACCAACTGACGCACTTCCCGTACAAGCCTTGCGCGAACGCTTGTCCGACACGTCCGCAAGCGCTCAACAGGGGATCGATGGTTCAAGTGGGCCACCCTCGAGCAATCCGATTGTCCGCGCGACAGCATCCCTGAGCCGAAACAACATCAACTCAGGTAGTTCGACCAGGTAGGACTCGCCGTGGATCGAGCCAATCTCAGTGTCTGCAATCACGCCCCTTGCTTCATTCTTAGTGATCACGACGTCCTGGGTACGAAAGTGTCTGATGAGCGCCTCGCGCCAAGCTGATCCCAACCGCGCTGCCGGTTTGCGTAGCAGCTGTGTCATGACCGAGTCTATGGCATCCAGGTCCGGTGCCTCTCTTGGCGCTAAAGCGAGAACTCCTGCGTTGCCGGCCTGTCGGTAAGACACCTCTCGGTACTTCAGCAGGACCAACTCCCGATACGGTTGCCGTCTGAGCTTTACGACAGCGCGCCACGTACCAATCACGGTGATGTGGTCGGCGTTTGCATGTAGACAGAGTCGCAACAGGTAGCTAGCGAAGCCCGGATATGCGTTAACGACTATACGCTTGGCGCGGGTGTTTACGAATCGGGCCCGGATGAACGTGTCGATGGGCACCCTTTGTTTGGGTGCAATTCTTGGCAGCGGATTGCCTACGAGCAGCCAGTCCGTCGGTTCGCGTAGCACATCCAAGAGCTCTGATGGCAAGGATCGAGTGTCGGTATTTGGACCTTCATGCCCTTTTGAATATATGGGCCTGTTTCCGCTTACGTCTCGCGATGCTGCAAAGGCGCGTGTGGTCGGTTCGAGAACGTAAAGGTCACTCCGACTGCCGATCGCTTGCGCACCTTCGAAGTGATGAAAATCAGGCAACATCGCGTGCTGAACGAATCGCAGGCTGTGAATGACAGATTGTGCCTTGTACGCCTTGGCAAGTTGACGATCGCCGAATCCGTAGGCTAGGAGCACGCGCGTGGGTTCTCCTCGGACCAAGGATTGCACCGCGCGCTGAAGAAAGAGACGCAATCCTTCCTCGGTGTATGGCGGATCGGTGAAAACCAGATGGCAGCGTTGCTGCAGCGAACGTGGGAAGGTGATGCGCAGATCGGAGAAAACGGGCCTGATCCGGAGCGCGAACCTGTGCCTCATTGCATGAATGTAGGAAAGGATACGTTCGTCGATGTCGACCACGACGACATCCGTAGATGGGGAAAGCAGAGCCAGGGGAATAGATGTCATGTCCTGGTCCCCGACCATCAGGACGGTAGCGTCGCGGAGGTTGAACGTGTCGTACATATAGGTCGCTCGCCGCCAGACGGTCTCGACTGTCGCGGGCACATGGTCCAGCTGCCAGATCGGAGGCGGTCGATCTGCGAGTGCCTTGTCTAGTTTCGACAGGATTGCAGATTCATTTGCGGGTAAGGGGCGAAGGTTGGGCCGCCCTAAGAACCCCGGACACGGCACTGTGGTGGCTTTCCTCGATGATGAAACCCGCCGAGAGTTCCTGCGCGAATGGGCGAAGGCACTGCACGATTCCTTCGATAGAGCTGCGGGACAACCCGGTCTTCACGACGAGGTCCGCCACCGGCACAGGCTTGGTGGATGCGAGCAAAGCGACGACTGCGTGCGCGCGCCGGAGGTCGATGCCCCATTGGCGGCGAAGCTGGTCAAGTGCGGATTCGATGGTTGGATTCGCGTTTCCCATGCGTTCCCCATGCGACCACTTCTCCGACCACCAGTGTTGCCTTGCGGTATCTCGAAAAGGCGGTCGTGTACTTCTCCAGCAGCTGGAACCTAGACGAGACTTTGGCGTACCGAGCGATAATGAAGCAGAGCAACCGTATTGTCTCGTTCCAGGAGCGGAGGCCAAGGGAGGCAGCCTTGTCCCTTGTCCGGGCGGTGGCAGACGGGCGCCGCTTGCCGTGGATCATGATGCGCCAGGACTTGGCGCCGGATTCCTGGATACGGAGCATCAATCCCGTTGCCGTAGACGAGGATGCCGGGCTTGCTGGCGCAGCACACCTGTGCCACGGTGAGGGCGTTGCGGACGAGTCGGAGCATGGCGGTTTGGGTCGCAGGGACGTCGGACAGTCCACCGGACCCGGTTAGTTCGCACGACCGTTCACAATAGGTGGTGTTCCGGAGATCTCTTACGAGGCATTCTGAACTGCGGCAGGGGACGGAATTGGAGGATCAGTTGTTACTTGCCATAGTGACAATCAACGGTTTAGTTGACTTGGCGACATGCGTTGAACCAGTCGGACCCGACTTGGGTTCACCGTAGGGTTGACCTGTGCCACGCGAGGCTTTCGAATCGTGAACGACGAGGCGTTGCTCCGCTACAGCCGTCAGATCATGCTGCCCGAGTTCGACGTCGCGGGACAGCAAGCACTGCTCGAAGCGCATGTGCTCGTCGTCGGCCTCGGCGGGTTGGGTTCGCCATCCGCCCTGTACCTCGCGGCAGCCGGCGTCGGATCGCTCACACTGGTCGATCATGACACCGTCGACGTGTCGAACCTGCAACGTCAGATCATTCACGACCAGGCTTCCGTCGGCGTGGCCAAGGTCGACTCGGCTGCGGCTCGGATCGCCTCGCTTAACCCCGATACCCGCGTCGAGACGATCGCGACGCGCTTGGACGGTCCCGAACTGGATGCCGTAGTGGCCGATGCCGACGTCGTGCTCGACGGCACCGACAATTTCGTCGCCCGCTATGCGATCAACGCCGCCTGCGTACGGAACAAGACGCGGTTGGTGTCGGGTGCGGCGATCCGCCTCGAGGGCCAAGTCACGGTCATCGATCCACGTCGGGACGATGCGCCCTGCTATCGATGCCTGTACGGGGATGCCGGGGACGAGGCGTTGAACTGCGCCGAGAACGGGGTGGCGGCGCCGCTGGTGGGCATCATCGGCAGCGTCCAGGCGATGGAGGCGATGAAACTGATCGCGGGAGTGGGCGAGAGCCTGGCGGGGTACGTCTTGCACCTCGACGCCAAGCGCATGGAGTGGCGCAAGCTCAAGTTGACCAAGGATCCGGACTGCCGGACCTGCGCTCGTTCCTGACCGGGTTGGTGGTCGCTTCGCAGCCTGTTTTCTGTTCGAGTTGCGAGTCGAGAATTCGTCGTTTTTGCATGTTTCAGGATGTTACAAAGACGCGAAATGTGGCAGAATTCGCGACACCGTAAAGGGGGGTTCTCAGGGTTGTGCCGTTGCCACTTTGCAGCGGGATCTTAGACGCCGTTCCCCCACCATTTACATGTCTACAAGAGGAGTAGCGGCATGAACCAGGCGATTTCATCGTCATTCGGTGCGTTGCTAGCAATCACCATTCTGCTCGTCGGCGCGCCCGTTGGCGCGGCCGAAGGCGAGATCGAGACAGTCACCGTCACGGGATCGCGTATCGCGTATTCGCCGACCGACGGACCGCAACCGCTTACGGTCGTCACCCGCGAGGACATCGACGACTCCGGTCTGCTTTCCGTCGGCGACCTGATCCAACGCCTGCCCATGCAGGGATCCGGCATCAACCGAACCTACAACAACGGGGGCGACGGTTCGGTTCGCGTCGAACTGCGCGCCTTGGGCTCCGCCCGTACGTTGGTGCTCGTCAACGGCAAGCGATGGGTCGCATCCGGCGAAGGCGCGAACTCGTCCATCGACCTGAACACCATCCCGATGGCCGCCATCGAGCGCGTCGAGGTGCTGAAGGACGGCGCTTCGGCGGTCTACGGCTCCGACGCCATCGCGGGCGTAGTCAACATCATCCTGCGCAAGAACGTCGAGGGCATCGAGTTCTCGCACCAGACCGGCGACTTCGCGGCCAGCGGCGGCGGCGGCGAGCAGACTTGGAGTGTTCTCGGCGGTGGGGCGGCGGATCGGGCCCGGTTTACGATCGGCGCGAGCCTCACCACGATCGACGACCTGTCCAACGCGGATCGGACGGAGACGGCAGCCAGGCCGGCCAACGGTGGTAGTGCAGGCACCCCTCAAGGACGATTCGGCTACGGCGGCGTGGTTGGCGGATTCGGCAACTTCACCCTGAACGAGGGGGAGGCCGGCACCGACACCAGTCACTTCCGGGAGTGGACGAGCCCAGAAGACCGTTTCAACTACAACCCGGACAACTACATCCAGACGCCGAGCGAGCGGCGCAATATCTTTCTGAACGGCGCCTACGACCTCACCGACCAGGTTGCGTTCCTGTTCGACGCCCTGTACCAGAACCGGCTCTCGGACCAGCTGCTCGCACCGACGCCGCTGTTCTGGGGATTCAGCGCCGACGAAGGCATCGACGCCACGAACATCCACAACCCGTTCGGCATCACCTTCTGCGGCTTCTCGGGTACCAACAACCTCGGCGTCGCTTGCAGCGAACTCGACGAACCGGTTGCCTACGGCTGGTTCGGACGGCGCATGGTCGAAGCCGGCAACCGCAACTTCCTGCAGGACATCGAGACCTTCCGGGGCGGCTTTGGTTTCGAAGGTGGCTTGGGCGACCGCTGGAACTGGCAAGCCTACTGGTCATGGGCTCAGAACAAGGCCACGTCCACCACCGAAGGGCTGTTGAATACCGACGCCATCCGCAAGGCGCTCGGTCCGGCATCCGGCTGTACTGGAGCGTGCGTGCCACTGAACGTCTTCGGCGGCCAGGGCACGGACGCGGAATACCTGGGCGACGGTCGATGGGCCGGCTCCGGCTCCATTACCGAAGAGATGCTGAGCTACATCAGCTTCACCGCCCACGACACCGGCGGCAACGACATGAAGAACATGCACATCCAGGCGACCGGCACGGTGATGGACTTGCCGGCCGGACCCGTGGGAGCGGCGTTCGGATACGAACTGCGGGAAGAGTCCGGGTTCACGTCTCCCGATGCCCTGATCGTCACCGGTGCGACCTCGGGCAACGCCTCGCAGCCCACCGACGGTTCCTATGACGTGTCGGAGTTCTTCGGCGAGATCGGAATCCCGGTGTTGTCCGGCGCACCCCTTGCCGAGTCCCTCGACGTCAATATAGCCGTCCGCCATTCGGATTACTCGACGTTCGGTCGGACGACCAACGGCAAGTACAACGTCATGTGGCGCCCGCACAACGATCTGTTGGTCCGCGTCACGTTGTCGGACGGCTTCCGTGCCCCATCGATCCCGGAGTTGTTCTTCGGCCAATCGGACAGCTATCCGGAATTGCAGGACCCCTGCGACGTCAACTCGCCGAACTTCACGGGCAATGCGGCGACCGGACAGCAGACCAATGCGCAATGCCGAAGCGACGGCGTGCCAGACGGGTTCACGCAGCCGAATACGCAGATCCGCATCACTGTTGGCGGCAATCCCGCTTTGCAGCCAGAAGAATCCGACAACTTCAGCTTCGGCCTCGTCTACCAGCCCGGATGGTTGGATGGCTTCCAGGCCGAGTTGGACTGGTTCGACATTGAAATCACCGACACGATCAGCTCCATTGGCGACCAGAACATCCTGGAGCAGTGCTATAGCGACAACCCCCAGTATTGCGAGCACGTCGACCGGGGTGCCGGTGGCTTCGTGACCGACTTGCGCAACCTCGCGACCAACGTGGGCAAGCTCGAGGTGTCGGGCACGGACGTCGCGCTGTCCTGGGACGGGGTCGACACGGACTGGGGCATCTTCGACTTCGGTTGGGACCTCACCAAGTATTCGACGTGGGATAGCACGGACGCGCTTGGAACGCGTTTCGTTTCGGCGGGGTACGTGTTCGGCAGTTCGCGCAACAACAACGCCGACCTCCGCTCGACAGCGCACGTCGGCTGGACCAACGGTCCTTGGGCGGCGCGCTGGTCCTTGCAATACATCGCCGAAGCCAAGGGGGTACCGAACACCGCGCCGAGCTATGACATCGACGGCAACTACGATGCCGGCGACGATGTCCGCACCCTCGATGCGACGCTCTACAACGACATCGTGGGATCGTACGTTTGGGAGCGGGACGCGATGACAGTCACGTTCGCGGCGGGCGTCGACAACCTGCTCGATCAGGATCCGCCCTTCTTCCCTGAGTCGTTCGCCAACGACTTCGACCCGGACTACCGGTCCTGGTCCAGCCGCTTCTGGTACGCCCGCGTCAAGGTGCTCTTCGAGTAGGCCCAGCTAGGGTGACAACGCCACCCCGTATCCCGGGGTGGCGTTGTTTCAGAAAGCGCCTCGAACAAGCTGGAATCCCTGCGCCCCAAGCAGCAACGGCAACGATGCGTCTATCAACATCCAGATGACGGATTCGGCGTCGGTGCCGGTCGGGGCGTAACCGGGGTTCAACAGGTTCAGATAGCTCCAAAACAGGAGGATGCCGACGCCGAGAAAGCCGTAGAACAGCGTGTTGGCGGCAATGTACGCCCGGCTGACCGGCGCGTCGTCGCCTTCGCCGTCGACCGCCCGCTTGCGCCGGTAGGCGAGGATCGTTCCCGCCACGAGTGCCACGACCATGAACGGATCCAGAATCATCCAGAACGGACTGTAGGGTTGTGCCGCCGTGGAGACGTGGTAGAGCGGTTCGATCACGGTGTGGATCGCGACCGCGAATGCCATCGCGATGAATCCCCAGCCTGCGATGCGTTTGGCCATGTCAGCTCTCCCCTTTGGACCGATTGAAGCCTACGGCTTTCTGACGCTACGCGTCGAGTACCTTGGCGAGGAACTGGCCCGTGTAGGAGGCCGAGACCTTGGCAACGTCTTCCGGCGTACCGGCAGCGATCAGCTCGCCGCCCCCGGCCCCGCCCTCGGGGCCGAGGTCGATGACCCAGTCGGCGGTCTTGATGACGTCGAGGTTGTGCTCGATGACCACCACCGTGTTGCCCTGGTCGCGCAGCCGGTGGAGCACGTCCAGGAGTTGCGAGATGTCGTGGAAATGCAGTCCGGTCGTGGGTTCGTCGAGGATGTAGAGCGTCTTGCCGGTACTTCGCTTGGAGAGTTCCCGGGACAACTTGACCCGTTGCGCTTCGCCGCCGGATAGGGTGGTGGCGCTTTGCCCGAGCCGCACGTAGGACAGCCCTACGTCCACGAGGGTGTCCAGTTTGCGCTTGAGCATGGGCACGGCGTCGAAGAACTCGTGCGCCTCCTCGATGGTCATGTCGAGCACTTCGTGGATGTTCTTGCCCTTGTAGCGCACCTCGAGTGTTTCGCGGTTGTAGCGCTTGCCCTTGCAGACGTCGCAGGGCACGTAGATGTCGGGGAGGAAGTGCATTTCCACCTTGATGACGCCGTCGCCCTGGCAGGCTTCGCAGCGACCGCCCCGGACGTTGAAGCTGAAACGGCCGGGCCGGTAGCCCCGGGCGCGGGACTCCTGGGTCTGGGCGAACAGTTCGCGAATCGGCGTGAACACCCCGGTGTAGGTGGCCGGGTTGGAACGGGGCGTCCGGCCGATGGGGCTTTGGTCGATGTCCACCACCTTGTCGAGGTTGTCGAGGCCCTCGATGTCGGCATAGGGCTGGGCCGTGATGCTGACGGCGCCGTTCAGGGTCCGGGCGGTGATCGGGTAGAGGGTGTGGTTGACCAGCGTCGACTTCCCCGAGCCGGACACGCCGGTGACGCAGGTCAACAGCCCAACGGGGAAATCGACGGTTACGTCGCGCAGGTTGTTGCCGCTTGCCTTGACCAGCGTCAATACCCGCGACTCGTCACGAGGCGTTCGAACTTCGGGCATCGGGATGGCGCGCCGGCCGGCTAGGTATTCGCCGGTGACGGACTGCTCGCATTCGAGGACGTCCGCAAGCGGTCCGGCGACGACGATTTCTCCGCCATGCACGCCGGCCCCGGGGCCGATGTCGACGACGTGGTCGGCGGTCCGGATCGCCTCCTCGTCGTGCTCGACGACCAGCACGGTATTGCCGAGATCCCGCAGATGGGTAAGGGTGCGCAAGAGCCGGGCGTTGTCGCGTTGGTGCAAGCCGATGGAGGGTTCGTCCAGGATGTACATGACTCCCACCAATCCGGCCCCGATCTGGCTGGCCAAGCGGATGCGCTGGGCTTCCCCTCCGGAGAGCGTCTCCGCGCTGCGGTCGAGGGTCAGGTAGTTGAGCCCGACATCCACCAGGAACTGGAGTCGAGCCTGGATCTCCTTGACGATCTTCTCGGCGATCTCGCCGCGCTGCCCGGTCAGCTTCATCGAACGGAAGTGATCGAGGATGGCTTCCACGGATCCCTTCGTCAGTGTGGGAAGCGTCGCGCCTTCGATGTAGACGTGACGCGAGTCCTCCTTGAGGCGGGAGCCGTTGCAGGCCGGGCAGGCGCGAACGGTCAGGTAGCGGGTCAGGCTCTCCCGCACCATGCTCGACTCGGTCTCCCGGTAGCGCCGCTCCATGTTGGGAATGACGCCCTCGAAACGGTGTCGGCGGACGATCTTGTCGCCCCGGTCGTTGATATAGCTGAAGTCGATGCGGTCGTTGCCCGAGCCGTAGAGGATCGCCTCACTGTGCGCCTTCTTGAGCCGCTTGTAGGGCGCCTCGATATCGAATCCGTAGTGCCGCGAGAGCGACTTGAGCATGTGGAAGTAGTAGACGTTGCGCCGGTCCCAGCCCCGGATCGCGCCTTCCGCGAGGGTCAGTTCCGGATCGGCGACCACCAGGTCGGGATCGAAGTACTGCTTGACGCCCAGACCATCGCAGGTCGGGCAGGCGCCCGCGGGGTTGTTGAAGGAGAACATGCGCGGCTCGAGTTCGCTGATGCTGTAGCCGCATTCGGGACACGCGAAACGGGCGCTGAAGGTCAGATCCTCGCGGTCTTCGGCATCGAGGAAGCTGACGACGGCGACGTCTTCGCCGAGGTGCAACGCGGTCTCGAACGACTCGGCGAGGCGTTGCTGGGCATCGCGGCGGACCCGGAGCCGGTCCACGACGGCTTCGATGGTGTGCTTCTTGTTCTTGTCGAGGTCGGGGGGATGGTCGAGATCGGTGACGATGCCGTCGATGCGAGCCCGGATGAAGCCGTTGGCGGTGAGCTCCGAGAACACGTGCTGATGCTCGCCCTTGCGGTCCCGGACAACGGGTGCCAGGACCATGATCCGAAGCCCTTCGGGAACCGCGATGACCTGGTCGACCATCTGGCTGACGGTCTGCGCATCGAGGGGATGGCCGTGCTCGGGGCAGCGCGGCTCGCCGACCCGCGCGAACAGGAGCCGGAGATAGTCGTAGATCTCGGTGATCGTGCCCACCGTCGAGCGGGGATTGTGGGAAGTGGACTTCTGTTCGATCGAAATGGCCGGCGACAGGCCCTCGATGTGGTCGACGTCGGGTTTTTCCATCATGGACAGGAACTGCCGGGCGTACGCCGACAGCGATTCGACATAGCGGCGCTGGCCCTCGGCGTAGAGGGTGTCGAACGCCAGCGAGGACTTTCCGGAGCCGGACAGACCCGTGATGACGACTAGCTTGTCGCGGGGA
Source organism: Gammaproteobacteria bacterium (assembly GCA_028818795.1). Lineage (GTDB taxonomy): Bacteria > Pseudomonadota > Gammaproteobacteria > Pseudomonadales > Azotimanducaceae > VXYL01. Next base: position 31,180 of record JAPPND010000013.1, read on the forward strand.
ATGTCGAGATCGATGTTCTTGAGGTTGTGGGTACGCGCACCGCGTACCGCGATGCTGCTCAGGCCGACGGTTTCCGCCGACCCGTTATAGTGGTGTTCGGTGCCGGCAGGTTCGGGCAAGGCGCTGTTTTTCTTGGACTTTGCGCGTTGCTTTGCCAAGTTTGGACACCTCGGAATAAAACACCACAACTTACGCCGATGGCGCTCGACGGGCAATAGCACCTTGCCTTTGGGCAGACCTTACGTTGCGATCGAAATGGTCAATGTCTCACACGCGCTATGGCCGATATCGCTAGGGTTCGCCGACGCGAAGGGCTTACACTCTTGCATCTTTGACGATTGAGTCGGAGCGGACATGGCAAGCGGCAGCATCAACAAGGTCATTCTCATCGGCAACTTGGGGGCCGACCCCGAGATGCGCTACACACAGGACCAGAGTGCGGTTGCCAACCTTCGGATTGCCACCAGCGAGCGATGGACGGACCGGGCGACCAATGAACGTCGGGAGCGCACCGATTGGCACCGGGTCGTCTGCTTCCGGCGCCTGGCGGAAATCTGCGGGGAATACCTGCACAAGGGATCGAAGGTGTACATCGAGGGACAGCTCCAGACGCGTTCGTGGGAGGGTCAGGATGGGCAGACCCGCTACATGACCGAAGTCGTGGCAAGGGACATGCAGATGCTCGACAGCCGGGGTAGCGGGGGCGGTTTCGGTGGCCCCGACGACGGGGGCGGCTACGGCGACCGAGGTGGGCAACGCGACCGTGGGGGCTACGGTAGCGACCAGCCGCCCCGGAGCCCGCCACCATCGCCGCCCAAGCCGGCTGCCGACGCCGACGACTTCGAGGACGACATTCCGTTCTAGCGGTTGCGCGGTAGGGGACATGCCTAGCACCCGCGGTGTCCCGCGCGGTAACCGCGCGCCCTGCGGGCGCGTAAGGGTCGCCCTACGAGCCGAGAGCGAGGAGAGCGATGCCCAGCAACACCCGGTAGATCACAAACGGCGTCATGCCGATGCGTTCGATGAAGCGGATGAACATCGCGATGCAGGCGAAGGCGCTTGCACCGGCAAGTGCGAACCCCAATCCCAAGTCGATCCACGGCAGGGGCGTTTCCGGGCTGGCGTCCAGCGCCGTGTAGAACGCCGCTCCTACGATTGCCGGAATCGACAGCAGGAACGAGAACCGCGCAGCGGCGTGACGGGTCAGGCCCAGCGCCAGGGCGGCCGCGATGGTGATTCCGGATCTCGATGTGCCCGGAATGAGCGCAATGGCCTGGGCGAGGCCGATGAGCGTCGCTTGTAGGTAGCTCGGCGTGGCGCCTTCGCCGCGGTACCGGTCGGCGACCCACAGCGCGATGCCGAATGCGATCGTGGTGGCCGCGATGATGGTTGTCGACCTCAGGTGCGACTCGATGTGGGTCTTGAACAGAAACCCGACCACGACGATGGGGATCGTGGCAATGCCGACCTTTGCCAGCAGATCGAGGTTTTCGTCCCATCGGCGGTGCATTGCCAACGATACGCCGCTGTGCGCGAACCCCGCGAGGTCCTGTCGGAAGTAGACGGCCACGGCGACCACGGTGCCGAGGTGGACTGCCACGTCGAACGCGAGTCCTTGGTCGGGCCAGTCCGTTAGCGCGGCGGGAAGGATCAGATGTGCGGAGCTCGAGACCGGCAGGAATTCGGTGATCCCCTGGATGAGCGCCAGGACGACGATCTGCAGGAGTCCGACTGAGGTTTCCACGCCGGAAGTCTACGGGGGCGACGCCCCGTTGGGTATGGCCCCGTTTTGCCGAGTCGGAGGTGATATGGTTGTGGCGATGCCCGATCATCAAGAGATTCCGCTGTTCCCGCTGGGCCATGTCCTTTTCACCGGCGGTCGGCTACCCCTGCAGATCTTCGAACCGCGCTACCTCGATCTGATCGGGCGCTGCCTGAAAACGGACACGGGCTTCGGTGTGGTCCTCATCCGGGAAGGTACGGAGACGTTCGGCGCCTCGGGGCCGCCGTCGTTGTTCAACATCGGCACCTACGCCCGTATCGTTGACTTCAGCCAGTTGGCGAACGGCCTATTGGGCATCGTCTGCGTGGGCGGCGGCAAGTTTCGCATCGAGCGATCCTGGGAAGCGCCCGATCACTTGGTGATGGCCAAGGTGGAGTTCCTCGCGGAGGAGCCCCAGAGCCAGTTGGGGGCGGAGTTTGCCTCGCTTGTCGATACGCTTCGCGTGCTCGTCAAGCATCCGATGATCGAGAAACTCGACCTCGACGTCGACTACGACGATGCTCGGTCGGTGAGCTGGCGGTTGGCGGAGCTTCTTCCATTGGAAGCCGAGACCCGGCAAAGCCTGCTGCAGATGCAATCGCCCAGGGAACGCCTGGTCGAGATTCGCCGGCTGATCGCGAAGTTGAAGGGCTGACGGTCCGCGTGAAGGCGATCCTCGGTGGCACGTTCGATCCCGTCCATCTCGGCCACCTCCACGCGGCGCGGCGCGCCCGGGCGGCCCTCGGGGTTCCGGACGTCACGCTGTTGCTGGCGGCGCGTCCGGGGCATCGGGCCGCACCCCGGGCGGGAACTCGTGACCGATGGCGGATGTTGCGTCTTGCGACGCGGCGCGATGCCGGCCTGCTGGCGTCCGACCTGGAAGTGGTCCGGCCGGGCCCGTCATATACGGTCGACTCGTTGAGCGGCCTCCGCGGTGGCGATCCGTTGGTCTGGTTGATTGGCCGTGACGCACTGGCGGACGTGCCGAGTTGGCATCGTGCCGGCGAACTGGCATCGCTCTGCCACCTCCTGGTGCTGGACCGGCCCGGCGTGAACGGGTTCGGGCCGCCTGTCCCGCAGGGTTTCGAACGCCTCGACGACATAGCGCATCTCGCGGAGCGTCCGAGCGGTGGTCTGTACTGCCTGCCCAACGCCATGCTCGACATCTCCGCCAGCCAGATACGCCGGATGATCGCCGAAGGCGGCGATGCGAGTGCGTTGCTACCGTGCGATGTGTGGACATATATTTGGCAGCGGGGCCTGTATCGGTCCAGCGGAGTCGAAGGCAGCCCGGACGAGCCTAAGGAGCGATGCCGTCGAGACCAGTGAATTGAACGAGCCAGCGAGATGTTTGGGGGCGCTGGTGATGGCAGCGGTTGACGACCGCAAGGGTGTCGACCCGGTGGCGCTGGACGTGTCCAAGCTGACCGAGTTGACCGACACCATGGTGATCGTGACGGGAACGTCCAATCGTCACGTCAAGGCGATTGTGGACAACATCCTACTGGCCGCGAAACGGAGCGGTGCCGATGTCCTGGGTACGGAGGGTCGAGAACACAACGACTGGGTGCTGATCGATCTTGCGGATGTCGTGGTCCACGTCATGAGCACGGCGGCGCGACGCTTCTACGACTTGGAGCGCCTTTGGGAGCAGCCGGAACGGGCCTTCGGCCAAGCGTCCGCGTCCCAAACGGGTACGTCCGCCCAAGACGGACGCTTAAGCGTTTGAAGCTCAGAATCCTCACCGTTGGGAAGGCGCCGGGATGGATCGACGAAGGGTTTGCCGAATATGCACAGCGAATGGCCGTGGAGCGGCTGGAGCTCGTCGTCGTGTCGGCCCGGCGCGGACAGACCGACGAACAGCGGTTGCTGGCGGCCGTGCGCGAACGCGAGATGCCCGTGGTTTTGGACCGGTGCGGGAAGGCCATCTCGAGCGAAGACTTGGCGACGCTCTTGGCCGAATGGCGGATGCAGGGTCGCGATGTTGCGTTTCTTGTCGGTGGCGTCGAGGGATTGGGGCCGCTAGCCCGGCAACGAGCGGAACACGTGCTGTCCTTGTCCGACATGACGTTGCCGCACCTTCTGGTGAGGGTCGTGCTTGCCGAACAGTTGTACCGCGCCTCCACGATCCTTGGTAACCACCCGTATCACCGATGAACAAGGCCCGAACCAAGGCGCAGATCCGATGACTCGTCCCTTCCCCGGTTGGCACGCCGTCAAGGGCATCTTCGACCGCGACCGTGCTCGACAACAGGCTCAACTGAAGGACGTCGACCAGGAGCGCCGGGATTTCGCATCGCGCACCCTAGTGGTGTTCTTCATCGTCGCCGTGATGTGCTGCGTCCTGACGGCCCGCATGGTGTGGCTCACCGTGTTCAAGCACGACGAGTACCGCACGATCTCGGAGGACAACCGGATTCAAATGTTCGGCGTGCCGCCGCCCAGGGGTCGAATCTACGACCGGACCGGCATCCTCCTGGCCGACAACGTGCCGGTGTTCTCGATCTTCGTTATCCCGGAACTGACCGACAACGTGGACGCCACGTTGTCGGCGATCGCGGCGTTGGTCGAGCTATCCGATGAAGAGATCGATGCGTTTCATACCTTGGCGAGCGAGAGTTTTCCCCACTCTCCCGTCCGGGTGAGACCGCAGATTACTCCCGAGGAGCGCGCCGTTATCGAGGTCAACCGTCACCGCCTGAGCGGTGTCCAGGTGAGGCCGGATACCGTTCGACACTATCCTTACGGCGAGGTGATGGCCCACGCCGTCGGGTCCGTCCGGCGCAAGACGGCGGAGGACATCCGACGGCTGGACCGGCGGCGCTACAGCCGCACCCAGTTTGTCGGGAAACGTGGCGTGGAGGCGTTCTACGAACACTCCCTGCACGGCGAACCGGGCTCGCGGCAGGTCGAGGTCGACGCCCTCGGTCGGGAGCAACGCGAACTTGGCCGGAATCCGCCGCGTCCGGGGTGGAACCTCACGTTGCATCTCGACGCGTCGTTGCAGGTCGCGGCGGCACAGGCCCTTGGCGAACGGCGGGGCGCGGTGGTGGCCATCGATCCGCGCTCCGGCGGCATCCTCGCCCTGGCAAGCGTGCCGGGCTACGACCCCAACCTGTTCGTTACCGGCATGGATCCGGCCGTCTACGACGAGTTGGTCATCTCGCCAAACAAACCGCTGTTCAACCGAGCCGCGAACGGTCGCTACGCCCCCGGTTCGACTTTCAAGCCCATCGTCGGCTTGGCGGCGTTGGCACACGGGGTGACCGACTGGGAGCGCACGATCGTCGACAACGATGGGGTATACCGGCTGCCGAACAACCGCAGGCAGTACCGGGATTGGACCTGGACGAAGGACAACCCCAGTGGCCAAGGTGTGATCGACCTCCACCGGGCGATCTACCGTTCCTCCAACATCTACTTCTACGGTCTTGGCGACAGGCTGCCCGTGGACTCGATTCCACGCTTCGCCGCCCAGTTCGGGTATGGCCGGGTCCTATCCATCGACGTCGCTGGCGCCGAGCCCGGACTGTTGCCGGACAGCGAGTGGAAGATGGGTGCCCGAGGCGAAGGCTGGTACCCGGGCGACAACCTGAACCTGGCCATCGGCCAGGGGGACTTGCTCGCCACGCCGCTTCAACTTGCCACCGTCGCCTCGATCATCGCCAACAGGGGTCGCGTCGTACGTCCCAGAATGCTGCTGAACAGTGACGCCGATCTCCCCGAACTCGAGAACGGCGAGCTGACCGTGGACTTCGTGGCGCTCGGCGGCATCGAAGCCGGTCCGGCTAGTGGAAGTCAAAACGAGCATGCGGGAACGCGACCGGGGGATGCGGGTCTTCGACCCGAGGATGCGGGTCTCCGATCCGTCGATTGGCAGAGAATGGTCGATGCCATGGAAGCGGTCGTGCATCGGGGCAACCAAGGCTACCGGGAGAATGGCACCGCATGGGCGTACATCGGCCAGGACATCGCGTACCGGATGGCGGGCAAATCCGGAACGGCCCAGGTCGTGGGAATCGCCCAGGGCGAGGAATACGACGAAGAGGAACTCGATGAGTTCAGCCGCAAGCACGCGTGGTTCATCGCCTTCGCCCCGGTCGACGATCCCCGGATTGCCGTCTGCGTGCTCGTAGAGAACGGCGGCAGCGGTAGCGCTGTGGCGGGACCGGTGGCACGAGAGGTCCTCGACCACTACCTGTTGCCGGAACTCGCCGCGGTGACTTCCACGGCCACGGCGCTCGCGAGTGGATCGGGGCGAGCCCTAGCGGGGGCACCTAGGCCCGACGACTGATTGTGACAACGGCATCGAAACTTGAGGCGGGTGAGAGCCTTTCTTTTCCGCGGACAACAGAGATAGGAAGCTGACTTGCCTTCGGACTACGCACGCACGCTACCCCTTGGCGGGGCTCCGGGTCGCGCGTTGTTACGGCTACATCTCGACCCCTGGCTGCTGCTGGGACTCGGCGCGATCGTGGCTTTCGGCCTGTTGGTCCTCTACAGCGCATCGCACCGGGATCTCGAGACCCTCGCCAACCAGGCGTTGCGCATCGGCGCCGCGTTTGCGTTGATGTTCGTCGCCGCGCAACTCAATCCCCGGATCTACCTGCGCTGGGCGCCGGGTCTCTACATCCTGGGCATCGTGCTGTTGATTGCGGTCTTGCTCTTCGGCACCACGGTGAAGGGCTCCCAGCGTTGGCTGGATTTGCCGGGCCTGCCGAGCTTCCAGCCGTCCGAGTTGATGAAGCTGGCGGTTCCGCTTGTGGTCGCGTGGTACTTCCACGCCAGGCCGCTGCCGCCGCGCATTCGGCATGTGCTGGTGGCGCTGGTGCTCTGCGCCTTGCCGACTGCCCTGATCGTGCCGCAACCGGACCTGGGTACCGGGCTGATGGTCGCGGCGGGGGGTGTCGCGGTCATCGTCATGTCGGGAATCCGATGGCGTGTCGTCGGTGCCCTGACATCGCTGGTTGTACTTGCATCGCCGGCGCTTTGGTTCGTGATGACCCCCTATCAGAAGGGGCGGGTGCTGACGTTTCTCGATCCGGGGCGGCAACCGCAGGACGCCGGCTGGAACATCACCCAATCGAAGGCCGCAATCGGCTCGGGAGGATTCTCCGGCAAGGACCTCTTCAATGGCACCCAGAGCCAACTCGATTTCCTGCCCGAGAGCCAAACGGACTTCATCATTGCCGTGATCGGGGAGGAACTCGGGTTGGTGGGAATCACCCTGCTTCTGGTTCTCTACCTGCTTGTGGTAGCGCGAGCGTTGCTGATGGCGACCGGCGCCCAGGACACCTTCGGTCGATTGGCGGCGGGTGGTCTGACCCTGGTGTTCTTCGCCTACGTGTTCGTCAACGTCGGCATGGTATCGGGACTTCTGCCGGTGGTCGGCGTGCCACTGCCCCTGGTGAGCTATGGCGGCACGTCGGCGGTCACGCTGTTGGTCGGCTTCGGCATCGTCATGTCCATCTATGGGCACGCGACCCGTTAGCGCGTGTCTGGAGTGCCGGTGCGCGTCTCGCGATTGCCCGAGACGTCCAGCGAGGCTCCTCCTCGAGACCGACGAGGCCGTAGGGGCGACCCTTGTGGTCGCCCGCGCCGACTGCAGGCGGCGTTGGGGTCACCACGAGGGCGTCCGTTCGAGTAGACTAGTAGGAAGCACTGGTTAAGGAGGACCTGTAGGTGCTGCCGGCAATGGACTGGTCCGGAACTCGCCCACTGGCTTGTGTTGCGATCCTCGTCGCGGTTCTCATGCTTCCCGCCGAATCGGGTTGGGGCGACTACTCTAGCCGGTCGGACGTCATCGACTATGTCGACGCCCTGGTGGCCGACCACGCCTTCGTCAAGGAGTGGCTCCTCGATGTGTTCGAGGGTGCCGAGCAGAGCGACGAGGTCATCCGGAAGATCTCGAAACCTGCCGAGAAGGCACTGGCCTGGCACGAATACCGGAAGATTTTCCTCACGGAAAGCCGCATCGATGCGGGGGTGGAGTTCTGGAACGCCCACCGGGACGCTCTCGATGCCGCTAGGCGCCGGTTCGGCGTACCGCCCGAAATGATCACCGCCATCATCGGCGTGGAGACCTTCTACGGCCGCTACCTCGGCAGTCACCGCGTCATCGACTCGCTTGCCACCCTGGCGTTCGACTACCCGCCGCGATCCGCCTTCTTCAAAGGCGAGTTGACGGAGTTCCTGCTGCTTGTCCGCGAGGAGGGCAAGGATCCATTCGAGCCGGTGGGTTCGTACGCGGGGGCGATGGGCTACGGACAGTTCATCTCGTCGAGCTACCGCAACTACGCAGTGGACTTCGACGGCGACGAGTTGCGCGACATCTGGACGAACAAGACCGACGCCATTGGCAGCGTCGCCAACTACTTCGCGCGGCACGGTTGGAAGGGCGAGGCGCCTCCGGCGGTCCGCGTCGAAATCCGCGATAGTCGAGTATTGGAGCTTGCCGATGCCGGCCTGGAGCTCGCGCGTACCGTCGGCGAACTGCGGGAGCGGGGTGCGGTCGTGCCGAACGATGTCGGGAATGAGGAGAAGGCGGCGCTGTTCACGATGGAATTGGCCGAGGGCAGTGAATACTGGCTGGCGCGGCACGATTTCTACGTGATCACCCGCTACAACCGAAGCGCCCTCTATGCCCTCGCCGTGGTGCAGTTGAGCGACGCGATCCGGTCCGCCTACGAGGAAGCGAGGCACGAGTGACGGTCCCTCGTCAGGCAGGAGCGGGCGGCGGCTATCCGTGGCGCATTCCCGCGCCTCGCCGAGGGGGGCAATCGATGGAACGCCTGCTTTGCAGTGCGGCGAGCGTGGCCGTGTTCGTCGCCGGATGCGCCTCCGCCCCGGCGAAACCTCCCGTTGAGCCGAAACGCGACGCAGCTAGGAGCGCCGCACCCGTCATCAAGGATGCGGCACCCGCCGCGCCACCTCCGGGCCTGGCCACGTTGCCAGATCCTGTGGTCCGAAACGATCCCAAGAGCCGGCGCGGCAACAACCCGTACGTGGTCTTCGGCAAACACTACCAGGTCATGGACACTGCGGCGGGCTACGACCAGGTCGGTGGCGCGTCCTGGTACGGCACGAAGTTCCACGGTCGGACCACGTCGAGCGGGGAGCCTTACGACATGTACGAATTGACGGCGGCGCACCGCAACCTGCCAATTCCCACCTACGTACGCGTCACCAACTTGGAGAATGGCAGGAGTTCGATCGTGCGCGTCAATGACCGCGGGCCCTTCCACCCGAATCGGATCATCGATCTTTCCTTTGCCGCAGCCGTGAAGCTCGGGTTCGAGCGAACCGGCACGGCGCGGGTGCGAGTGGAGTCATTGGCCGCCACGTCCGCGGCTGATGGTGACGGGGCGTCGGGAGGTGCGCGGTTTTTCGTGGATACCGGCATCTTCGCCAATGCGCGCAGTGCCCGTCGCGCGCGCGACGAAGTTACCGCGTTGACGGCGAGGAATGCCTTCGTGGTGCGCCTAGAGGACAGCTTCGCCGTGCGGATCGGACCATTCGCGACATTCGAAGCCGCGGAACGTCTGCAGTCGTTCCTCGTCTTCGCAGACCGACCGAGGCCGGTCATTCTTACCGACAGGGTATTCCCCGAGGGCTACCGGGGCACGTCACCGGTTGCCCACTCGTCCAGGGCGACACCGTGAACCCGCACGGCACGGGCCAGTCGAAATCAGCTAACCGGATACGCCAGCATAGGAGCAAGCCATGAGTCCATCCGAGCGCCCCATAGCCGGGTCGGCCGGGTCCGAGGGACGCGCCTCCGCCTTTCGCTGTGCGCCGCCTCCAGTCCATTTGCGTAGGTACCGAACAGTTGCAGCCGCGGTAGTTGTGTTGGCGACCGTGACCGTTCAAGGCGCACCCGACATCGTGCCGGATCCACCCTCGATATCCGCCAAGAGCTATATCCTCATGGACGGGCAGACGCGAACGATACTGGCCGAGCGCGACAGCGAGGAGCCGTTGCCGCCGGCCAGTCTTACCAAGATCATGACGAGTTACGTCGCGGCTGCGGAGTTGGCGGCCGGGCGCATCGCCGTCGACGACCAGGTGCCCATCAGCGTCAAGGCGTGGCGTACGCGTGGTTCCAAGATGTTCGTCCGCGAGGGTACGGAGGTATCGCTCGCCGACCTGTTGCGCGGCATCGTCATCGTCTCCGGGAACGACGCAAGCGTTGCGGTTGCGGAGTACATTGCCGGTGCCGAAGACGCGTTCGCGGACATGATGAACCTGTATGCGAAGGATCTGGGGTTGGCCGGTACGCGCTTCGTGAACTCGTCGGGACTCCCTGACGACGGCCACTACTCGACTGCCAAGGACATGGCCGTCCTGTCTGCCGCGCTGATCGAACGGTTTCCGGAACACTACCGCATGTATGCGGAGAAGTCGTTCCAGTTCGGCGAGATCGAGCGACCCCAGGTCAATCGCAACCGGCTGCTGTGGCGGGACAAATCGGTGGATGGCGTCAAGACGGGCATGACCGAGGCGGCCGGCTTTTGCCTGGTTGCTTCAGCCCTTCGCGAAGGAACGCGTCTGATCGCCGCCGTCATGGGGGCTGAGAACGACGAGGATCGACTCCGCGACACGCAGAAGCTCCTCGCGTACGGTTTTCGCTACTTCGAGACCCACGATCTCTACAGTGGCGGCGAGCCGCTCGCCACGCCGCGGGTGTGGTACGGCACGGTGGAGGAAGTGACCGTGGGAATCGACGAACGGGTTCACATCACCGTCCCCCGGGGCCGCTACGACGATCTCAACGCCGTTCTCGACATCCCGGACGACATCGAGGCGCCCATCGCCGTGGGCGATTCTCTGGGCGTCCTTCGCGTCACCCTCGATGACGAGATCCTGGCCGAGCGCAATCTGCTCGCTCAGACAGCGGTCGCCGAAGCCGGATTCTTCTCGCGTCGGGGCGACGACCTGGAGCGTCTCTTCGGCGGCCTGTTCGGGGATTCGGGCGATCCAGACGAGCTCGGCGAATCAACCGAGGCGGCCGAGCACAACGCGCCGGACTCCGACGCGCCTCCGGACTCCTAGCCTGCGACGACTTGCGGCATCCGTGGGCGTTGCAGACCAGTGACCCGTCTCGTTGTCAGGAGTCTCGGGCGCGACACAGTCTACGAGGACGTGTTCCAGGCGATGCGGACGTTCACCGATGCCCGGGGCGAAACAACGGCGGACGAACTCTGGCTCACCGAGCACGCACCGGTGTTCACGCAGGGGCAAGCCGGGCGGGCGGAGTACCTGCTTGCGCCCGGTGACATACCCGTCGTTCAGAGCGACCGGGGCGGGCAGGTCACCTACCACGGCCCTGGGCAGGTCGTGGGCTACCTGATGTTCGATCTGCGCCGGCTGGGATTGACCGTGCGAACCCTGGTTCGCAACATCGAAGCCAGCATCGTCGCGTTGCTTCGCGACTACGGCATCACTGCCGCGCCCCGGCCCGACGCCCCGGGCGTCTACGTGGGCCGGGACAAGATCGCGGCGCTGGGCCTGCGGGTACGCCGCGGCTACAGCTACCACGGCCTGAGCCTCAACGTCGATATGGACCTCACTCCATACGCCCGTATTGTGCCGTGTGGTCTGACGGAGACCGGGGTGACGACCATGGCCGTACTGACGGGCGGCTCAACCGTCGCGGAAGTGACGCCCCGGTTGGTCGACAAGCTGGTGGCGCAATACGGCTTCGACGAAGTCGTCAACGTCTCATGAGACCCAACATTCTGTTCGCCTTCGCCGACGATTGGGGCCGGTACGCCCATGCCTACGCCCAGCATGAAGGTCCCGGATCGCTGAACGAACTCATCGACACCCCGAACTTCGATGGGATCGCCGGGGAGGGTGCGCTGTTCCTGAACGCGTTGGTGCCGGCGCCATCCTGCACGCCCTGCCGCAGTTCGATCCTCGCCGGGCAGTACTTCTGGCAGACGGGTCTCGGCGCAATCCTGCAAGGCGCGGTCTGGGACGAGACCATTCCCACGTTTCCTCTCGAACTGGAGAAAGGGGGCTACTTCATCGGCTACCAGTACAAGGTCTGGAGCCCCGGAAAGACCCTCAATGCACCCATCGGCGGCGCCCGCACGCGCTACGAGCCGGCCGGCCGGAACTTCAACCAGTTCTCCCATTGGGTCACGGCCAACGGGGCAACGCTCGGCATCGAGGGCGCCAAGCGGGCGCTCTACGACGAGACCCGGGAGAACTTCCGCGCGTTCTTGGCGGCTCGCGGAAGCAATCAGCCGTTCTGTTATTGGTGGGGACCGACGAATACCCATCGCACCTGGGAACGAGGCTCCGGAAAGGCGTTGTGGGGGATCGATCCGGACGATCTCAAGGGCCGCTTGCCGGATTTCCTGCCGGACGTGCACGAGGTCCGCGAAGACGCTGCCGACTACCTCGGCGAGTGTCAGGCGGTCGACAAGGGTTTGGGCATCCTGCGCGAAGAGCTGCTTGGCGTTGGCGAATGGGACAACACCCTCGTCGTGGTTAGTGGCGATCACGGCATCCCTGGCATGCCGCGCGCCAAGTGCAACCTGTACGACATCGGCTGCGAAGTTGCCTTGGCGGTGCGCTGGCCCGGGCGGGTCGGCGCTGGCCGGGTCGTCGACGATTTCGTGAACCTGATGGACCTAGGGCCGACGTTCTGCGAAGCCGGCGGCATCGACATCCCCGACACCATGACCGGGAAGAGTCTCGTGCCGATCCTCGAAGCACCGGCCAGCGGCCAGGTGGATGCCGGCCGCGATCACGTCGTCACGGGGCGGGAGCGCCATGTCGCGTTTGCCCGCGAAGGCCATCTGCCCTATCCGCAGCGATCCTTGCGGACCAAGGACTTCATCTACATCGTGAACTTCGAGCCCGACCGCTGGCCGATGGGCGACCCCAAGGGGCTCGACGACCCCCGGGCACCGGCACCCGACTACCAGACACTCGCCTCGAATACCTTCGCGGCCTACCCGGACTTCGACGCCAGCCCGACCAAGGCGTGGATGATCCATCACCGGGAGGAACTCGACGTCGAACCGCTATACGACTTGGCGTTCGGGAAGCGGCCGAGGGAGGAACTCTACGACTTGAGCGAAGATCCGCACTACATGAACAACGTGGCCGACGATCCCCGGTACGCCAACGTACGGGGTCAAATGTCGGCGCGTCTCCTTGCGATCCTCGAGGAGCAGGACGACCCTAGGTTGATGGAGCAGCCGTGTCGGTACGAACTCGAACCCTATGCCGGACCACCCGAACGCTGACCTGGCAAAAGGGGAGGCAACGAAACAGCCGCCATTGCAACGTGGGTTCCCGGCAACGGACCTTGGGAAGAGCGCCACCCCCTCTTTCTTCGACACCTGCTCGGCTCTATCGCCACTCAGAACGAGTGGCTAGGTAAAACTACTTATTTCCTCCTAAAATACTTAATATAATCATTGCTTTAACCCGCGTTATCCGGACTCTACCACCACCGTTCCGGATGCCGCAAGCGTTTTTTTCGGCTTCTTCTGGGCATCGTCACGCAGCCGCGCCACGGCGCCCCGGGACGCCTCCTGGTTGCGTATGTAGAGCGCCGGCATGGACGGATCCTTCCAGCGTCCCTCCTTCTGCAGCTCGGCGAGCGACGCGCCCCGCTCGGCCAGCTCCTGCGCCGAGCCGATGCGCAGCGAGTGGCCGGATACCCGGCCCTGGATCCCCGCCTCCTTCGCGCGGCGCTTGATCCCGGCGCGAACCGAGTCCGGTCCGAGACCCCGTCCCGAGACGCGCCCCCACCGGTCCACCGCCCGGAACAGGGCGCCCGACCCGATGCGGCCGGCACTCATCCAACGCCGCAGGCGGTCGGCCGTGCGCACACACGAGTACTGCACCGCGCCGCAGCCGCGCTGATCCGTCTTGCTGCGGCGGATCCTGATCCGCGCCGTGCCGTCCGGAAGGAACGTCACGTCGTCGACACGCAGTCCCGAAACCTCGGACACCCGCAGCAGGGCGTCCGACGCGACCGAGATGATCGCGGCATCGCGTTTGCCCGCGAGATTGTCGGGCGCCTCGGCGCGTCTGCACATCGCCTCGGCCTCCTTCCACGATATTCCCCGTACCTGGCCCGTGCCGCGCTCGGCGCCGTCCCGGCGGAAGCGCTCCAGCCGTTCGGTCGTAGCGGGGCCGACCGGGTCCGAACATCGCAAGCCTGCCCGGGCGCATTCCTTCGCGGCGTAGTGCACCGCCGCCACGAGGTGTACGGCGCTGGGCGGCGCGCGGCCCCGATCGAACAGCACGCCGAGGTAGCGGGCAAGCAGCGCGTCGGTGGCCGGACGTCCGTCGAGCCACTCGCTTAAGGCGCGGAGCACGCCGGCGTAGACCTTGCGCGTCTTGGGCGCGAACGCGGTCTCGGGCAGCCGCCGGATCGCGAGGTCGATGTCGAGCGGCGGCGGCGTCCAGCCGCCGTTCTCGATCCGGTCGGCGAGCAGCCGGACAAGACCGACGACGACGCGGCGCGGGCCCAACGCGAAGAGGAAGGCTGCGGCGTTCAAGGGTGCCGTTTCGAGATGGACGGTGGCGGATGTCATGGGCGTGTCTCCTTGTCTTGGTTGGGATAACGCGGGTTAACAACAGCCCGGCGCTCGGCCAGCGAGCCGCCGCGTCCGGGGGAAATAGATTTGAAGGGTGGGTAACTCAAACATGAAGCACTACTTGAAATACGTGGTCGCGCCTTTCGTGGCCGTCATCTGGTCGTTTGCCTCCGCCGAAGCGAATACACAAATGAGGGTCTGGATCAATACTGATTGCCAAGGGGAGGGATACGATTGGCCTAGCTATTACCCCCCCGGCTGGGCGGGGTCTTATCAAAACCGAGGACCCCAAGGGTTGTCAGGTATCTGCTACGTAAACAACAGCAGCTTCCAAGGAATGTTCGATAGCTTTGTTCAGTGCGTCCAAGACGGCCAGGCTTCTGCTTCTTTCTTTGACCATGCGGCATGCGCGATCATGTCAGTTGGCGTAGTAGCTGCCGTAACTGCATCGATAGTTGGGACCGGGGGGCTGACCGCCTCTGGTTGGCTGTGGGCGCTTGGCGTGCTCTCGGGAGCAACCGCAGGATACACATACTCATCGATATGCTACTGTGCCTTGCATTCATGATGGATAGGTTCTGAGAGATGGTGGACAAGACGAAATTTTTCGACAAGCGCCTCATCCACTCAACGGTTTGGGTTTGGGTTGGTGTCGTCTTGGTTCTCCCTTGGATTCAGGTGGCGGCGGGATGGTTTCACGTGTACTTGGTATTGATTAACTTCGTGGCTGCAACTGCTGCGGCAGGTGCAACGCGCTGGTGGCTGCTCCGCCGGAGGTCCACGCCGCCCTCTTCATGAAGAAAGCTCTTCGTGCCGGCAATGCGGCGATCAGCGGCCTCGGAGGTGCGGCGGTCTCGGTTGTCGCGTTCGTCGCGGCGCAACTGTTGTTTGGCTTTGCTTGGGGTGTGGTCTGCCGTGCCGTGTTGGACTGCTCGATGTCCGGCTTCGCGAATCCTTGGGTTCTCGTGCCGGGTGGGGTTGTGTCGCTTTTGATCGCCGTGTACATCGGTTGGCTTGCGGGACGGAAGATGTACCGGAGTCTGCAAGGGGCTGTCGGGGACATCCGCACCTAAGTTCTCCCAGCAAGCGCGGTTAGATAGGGATTCTCGTGAGGATTCCCGGACACACGCGATTTCCGTCCTACAACGTGAGGGGATTCCCGGACACATGCGATTCCGTTCCCACGCGCCGTAGGAAATCTTCACAAGGCGATATCGGAAGGGGTTGCCATGCCATCGAGTGCCGGGGTCGCCGACGCCGGCGTCGCGGATTGAGCCGTCGTGGACGGGGCAGGTGTGGATTTCAGGGTCGGACCGGTGGGTCGGGGAAGGCTTCGGTCGAAGAGGGGGCGACCCTGCCGCGCCCTGGCGCCAGGCGGGTAGGGGGTTTTCCCGAAGCTGCATGGCTCGGTCGGCGATCCAGTGCCGCAGCGCGGACTCGCTGCCGTACGCGCGTTGCCGCTTGTGTAGCGCTTTCGTCCGCGCCAGCCACCGCCTGAGCCTGTCCGGGTGTTGTCGGAAGGCGCGTTTTCCACTCCGGCCATGGTGCGGACGAGTTCGATGTACTCCGCCAACGTGACGTGGGGGCGCGGCAGCTTGGACGCCGGCCCGCGACGGCCCGCAGGGCCCGGGTCCTGCGCCGTAGGCGTCTCGGAGGGATCCGCAAGGGCCTCGTCCGTCTCGGCGTCGCATGGCAGTGCCCGGGTCCGGCCGCTCGACGTCGTCCGTCCGGCACCCGGACTCGGCTTCCTGCGGGACCGGCGTCTCCGGTGACGCGACGACGGACGGTCCGACCACTGCGACCACACTTGCGGACGCATCCGCCGGACGACCGTCGAGGCCGGACAGTACCGGTCGCAGGTAGTCCTGCAGGGCCTAAAGGAGTCCGGGACACACGCGAATCCGTCCTACACGAGGAGTCCGGGACACGAGGCACGGCTATCCAGGCTGGCCCGTCGAGTCGCAGGTCATTGCCCTCGCGTCAGGATTTCCGGACACACGCGATTTCCGTCCCACACGGGCAGGGCAGGGGGCACGGGCGCCGGGCAGGAGGCAGCAGCATGTGCGTTGGCGGTCGCCCGCGGCTGCAGGGCGGCTTCCTCCAATGACTCGGGCTTGGGCGGAGACGGGCGTTCGGAACAGGGCACGGCTGGCCAGGCTGGCCGCGAGCGCAGGGGGCATTGCGCCGGCGGGCGCCGGAACGGCACGCACGGGACGTCGCCGACGACCGCGAGCGTACTTTTTCTGAGTTCTCGCGGGGTGGCCGAGGGGTTCGCCGCGCGGCGACCACGGGGCTGGCCGCGCCCCGGCCTCAGGCGGGCAGGGGCGTCTCCCGGAACTGCATGGTCCGGTCGGCAAGCCATCGCCGCAGCGCCGGCCCGTCGCCGAGGCGCACTGCCGCTTGCGGAGCACCGTCGTCCTGGCCAGCCACCGGCTCAGCCCGTCCGGACGATCCGCCGACCGCCCGGCGTCCGCCTCGGCCATGGCCCCCACCAGATCGATGTAATCCGCCAAAGTGAAGTGGGGACGCGGTCGCCGGCGCGGCCGCGCGGGGCCGGCCTCCTCCGGGCCCGGTACGGGGCCGGATGATTCCTCGGGGGATGCCGCTTCGGGCGCTTCGGTCTCGACAGGGCCGGAATCGTCCTGCGCGGCGTCCTCCCGGTCGCCTTCGGGCGGGCTCCCGGAGGCGACGTCCGACAGATCGAACGTCAGCGTTTCGCCGCCGACGCGGGCCTCGACCGCGACGACCGCGCGCGGCGGCGATTCGGCGGCCGCGGACCATCCGTCCAGGCCGGACACGACCGGCCGCAGGTAGTCGGCCAGCGCCTCGGCGCTGTTCACCTGCAGGCGCTCGCGAATGGACGTGTCGCGGATGTCCTCGATGCGCCCGGCCAGTTCCGCCCGCACCGGGTTGAGGTCGACGTACGCCATGGCGGCGATCAGCGCCTCCTCGGTCAAGAGCGCGCCCGAGTAGAAGCGCTGCTCGAAGAAGTGCCCGGTGCGGTCGTCCTCGAGGTTGGCGCGCCGGGCGACGGGCTGTTTGAGGTGCTTCATGAAGTGCGACATGGATCCCAGCGTGCAGCGGGCGCGCGCCACGCGGTTCGGGTCGCCCAGCATGAGTTCGTGGCGTTCGGGCTTGAGTTCCTCGACCACGGTGCCCGCTCGGTCGGCGGGAACGCCTCGAACCACCGCCGCGCCACCTCCTCGTCGTTCCAGTCGCGGTGGGCGAGCGGATCGTGGCGCAGCACCAGGTGGAAGTGGTTGCTGAGCACCGTGTACGAGTAGATGTCGACGGCGAAAAAGAGCGCCAGCTGCCTCATTCGCTCGACGAGCCAGGTTCGGCGGTGGGAGTAGTCGCGGCCGTCGTGCTCGTCGACGCCGCACAGGAAGGCGCGGCGGACGCAACGCGACACCAGGTGGTAGTCGCATTCGTTGACGGGATCGACCAGCAGATGTCGCGGGGTTGCCATGCGCAAATGATCCCGCAAGCGGAACCGGAGCCGATACAGCCGTTTGCCATAGTTGCCGTAAGAAACGGCTTCGGATCTACGTACGATCCTGCCCAGCGGCGTGTGGGACCGGAGTCGCGTGTGTCCTGAATCCTGATCTTGGCGGCGCATTTCGCCGGACGGCCGTCGAGACCGGACAGCGCCGGTCACTGGTAAGTCCTCCAGCAAGCGGTCCCGGATGGACGTGTCGCGGATCTCTTCGATCCACTCCGCCAGCTCCGCCCGCACCGGGTTGAGGTCGACGTACGTCATCGCGGCGATAAACGCCTATAAGAGACCACCTCGGATCTCCGTCCGGTTCTTGCCCGATGCCGTGTAGGACCGGCGTCGTGTGTGTTCTTTATCCCGTGTGTATCCCAGTCCGGGACTACGCTGTCGCTGAACCGTGCGCTGTCTATCTAACCGAATCGGCAACGGGCGACTGGGAGTTTTGGGGCGTTCTGCGCCAACCGGCGGCACGTTGATCGGCCACCGCCTCGAGGGCGGCTTCGACGTCGTAGCCCCTGGCAAGCATCGATGCCATCGCTTGGTGGGCGTAGAGTGTCTCGCGGGGCGCGCCGGATAGCATGCGCCAGTCGCGCTTGTGCGCGGTCACGGGCCATTCCTGGCGGCAGGCCCCGATGTAGTCGTCGGTACTGGCGATCAGGCCGTAGGCGATGGAAAAGAGAATCCACGAACCGCGCGAGACCTGCCCCGGTTTCGCGGTGCGCAGCGCAAGCACCCAGAGGTCATGTTGAACATCGGTTCGCGTGTAGGCGATATCGTCGTCGGTGCCGAAGTCCATGACCGACCAGAGATAGCGGCGGGCGTTGCGGAGGATTGTCCACGGGGGGCCGTTCCACCAGACTCGTTCCGCGATGGTCTGCCGCTCGCTCGTGAGGGCGAGCGGATGCTCCACGGACGGGATCGGAGTCCCCCGCCAACGCTTGAGATCGGGGCGCGGATCGTAGCCCAGCGGATTCACTCGGCGGCACCTGATGGACGGAGCAGTCGTGCCGCGAAGCTGCGGATGGTTTCGTGGTCGCGGTGCCCCAGGTCGATGCTGACATGCCTCGGAATGCCCGATAGCAGTCGAGCGACGTCGATGGAACGGGACCGGTCCTGACCAGGCAGGATTCCGGCGGCGAGTGTCGCTTCGCATGGCCAGGCGCGAATGGACTCGGCCAGATCCACGTAGTCGCGCAGTTCGTCGCGCCCGACGAGCGCCCACAGTTTCGACGCCAAGAGGTCGACTGGGTGTGCGACGGCCACGCCATTGGGTGCTGCAAGCGGCTCTCGGGACGGCTCGGCAAACAGCCGCCCGGTCTCGAGGAACGTCACGGCGACGGACCGGCGGTGCCCGGCGATCTCGGCATCGACCATGCCCGTGCCGCCGACGGCGTTCTCGACCTCGAAATAGGGGATCGCGTTGACGAAGTCCAGATCGACAATCCCGGGGATGGGCGTGACGAAGTCGAAGTCGGTCGATGCGCGGTGGTTTCTGTAAAGCGCCAGCGCAGTGCCGCCGTAAAGCCTTAGATCGCCCGGCATGGGACCAAGGCCGTCCCAGACGAGGCGCATGTCGGCGTCCATGAAGTCGGTGTGGATGGGCGTTTCGGCGACGGCCATTCCGGGATTATGTCATTCAGGACGCTCGTGTAGCCACGAGCCGCGCTCGGCTACCCGCGAGACGCGCTAATCCTCTTCCTCGAGATCCTCGTCGTCGTCCTCGAGTTCCCGGCCAACCAGTTCGATGTAGGCCATCGGCGCGGCGTCACCCTGACGGAAACCGGCCCTCAAGATCCGCGTATAGCCGCCGGGTCGGTCCTCGTAGCGGGGTCCGAGTTCCGAGAAAAGTTTGCCGACGGCTGCCTTGTTGCGCAGCCGGCTAAAGGCGAGGCGACGATTGGCGACGCTGTCGTTCTTGGCGAGGGTGATCAAGGGCTCGGCGACACGCCGAAGCTCCTTCGCCTTGGGCACGGTGGTCTTGATGACCTCGTGCTCGAACAGCGAGGCGGACATGTTGGCGAACATGGCCTTGCGGTGGGCGCTCGTCCGGTTTAGTCGACGCCCGCTCTTGCGATGTCTCACCCTAGTCTCCTCGACCGTCCATCACGACGTGCCACTACGCGGCCGTTAGGCCGCGCCGTCGCGAAGGCTCGCCGGCGGCCACTTCTCGATCCGCATGCCAAGACCAAGACCCCGGGAGGCGAGGACATCCTTGATCTCGGTCAAGGACTTGCGGCCCAGGTTGGGCGTCTTCAGCAACTCCACCTCGGTACGCTGGATCAGATCCCCGATGTAGTAGATGTGTTCCGCCTTTAGGCAGTTGGCCGAGCGCACGGTCAGTTCGAGATCGTCGACGGGACGCAGCAGGATCGGATCCACCTCGTCCTTTTCTTCCTCGACGGTTGCCTCGCCTTCCTTGTCGAAGTCGACGAACACCGCCAGTTGCTGCTGCAGGATCGTGGCGGCGCGACGGATGGCCTGCTCCGGGTTGATCGTACCGTTGGACTCGATGTCGAGAACCAGCTTGTCGAGGTCGGTTCGCTGTTCGACGCGAGCGCTTTCGACCGTGTAGGCGACCCGCCGCATCGGGCTGTAGCTCGCATCGAGGCGAAGCACACCGATCGGCCGGGATTCCTCTTCCTCTTCGGTCTTGTATTCCACGGGCTGGTAGCCACGTCCCCGGGTGACCTTCGCTTCCAACTCGATGCTGCCGTTCTCGTTCAGCGTGCAGATGACGTGATCCGGATTCGCGATTTCCACGTCGCCGGTGAGTTGGAAGTCGCCCGCCGTGACTTCACCGGCACCGCTTCTGGACAGTCGAATGGTCGCGGCGTCGCCCCCGGGCAAGCGAACGGCGACGCCCTTCAAGTTCAGCAGGATGTCGATCACATCCTCCTGCACACCGTCCATGGCGGTGTATTCGTGCTCCACGCCGCGGATCTGCACTTCCGTGATCGCCGCGCCAGGCATGGACGACAGCAGGATGCGCCGCAGGGTGTTGCCCAAGGTGTGGCCGAAACCGCGCTCAAGGGGTTCCAGCGTCACCCGGGCGTGGGTGTCGGTCACCTCGTCGACGTCGATGTGTCGAGGAGTGAGAAACTCGGTTGCCGACTGTGGCATGGATTTCCTCCGGGAAGAACGGTTACTTGGAGTACAACTCGACGATCAGGTTCTCGTTGATCTCGCTCGGCAACTCGGAACGGTCGGGATCGCGCTTGTAGACCCCTTCCATCTTGTCGGGGTCGACGTCGATCCACTCGACCACGCCGCGTTGGCTGGCAAGTTCGAGCGCCTGTCGTATTCTGAGTTGGGTTCGCTTGGTTTCGCGAACAGCGACGGTGTCTTCGGGCAGCACCTGGTAGGACGGAATGTTGACCACGGAACCGTTGACCTCGATGGCCCGATGCGAAACCAGTTGGCGGCTCTCGGCGCGCGTGCAGCCGTAGCCCATCCGGTAGACGACGTTGTCCAGCCGGCGCTCGAGGAGGCGCAGCAGGTTCTCGCCGGTGGCGCCCTTTTGTCGATCCGCCCGCTTGTAGTAGTTGCGGAACTGCTTCTCCAGCACGCCGTAGAAACGGCGCACCTTCTGCTTCTCCCTGAGCTGTACGGCGAAGTCCTTGACCTTCGCCCGGCGGGCGGAGCCATGCTGGCCGGGGATGGTGTCTGCCCGGCACTTGGAGTCAAGCGGCCGAATCCCGCTCTTCAGGAACAGGTCGGTACCCTCGCGGCGCGAGAGCTTCAGTTTCGGTCCTAGGTATCTGGCCATCTGTCACACCCGCCGACGTTTCGGAGGACGGCAGCCGTTGTGGGGAATCGGCGTCACATCCGAGATGCTGTTGATCTTCAACCCGGCGGCGTTCATCGCGCGAACCGCCGACTCGCGTCCAGGACCGGGCCCCTTGACGAACACGTCGACGCTTTTCATGCCGTACTGTTCCATGGCGTTGGTCGCCGCGCGTTCCGACGCCACCTGCGCGGCGAACGGCGTGCTCTTCCTGGAGCCCCGGTACCCGGACCCGCCGGCCGTAGCCCAGCACAGCGCATTGCCCTGCCGGTCGGTGATGGTGATGATCGTGTTGTTGAACGAGGCGTGCACGTGCGCCACGCCATCCGTGACAATGCGTCGGCCCTTGCGGCTCCTCGTTGTCGTTGCTGTCGCCATGTTGGCTTGTTCCGTCTCCCTTGCTTGGCTTGTGCCGGCTATTTCCTGATCAAGCGGGGCGGACCCTTCCGGGTGCGCGCATTGGTGTGGGTACGCTGACCGTTGACGGGCAAGCCCCGGCGATGCCGCATGCCCCGAGAGCAGCCTAGGTCCATCAGCCGTTTGACATTCAATTGGTTTTCGCGGCGGAGATCCCCTTCGATGGTCAGCTTGGAGACTTCCGCGCGCAGCTTGTCGAGGTCGTCTTCCGCGAGTTCGCCGATCCGTGCACTTGGGTTCACACCGACTGCGGCGCACATCTTGCGCGCGCTCGAACGACCGACGCCGTAGATGTAGGTGAGAGAAATCTCCGCGTGTTTGTTGTCCGGGATGTTGATGCCCGCGATTCGTGCCACTCTTTACTCCTGCCTCTCCTGCCTTCCTGGGGTCCGACGTTCAGCCGCCGTGTTCCGGCCGCGCTCAACCCTGGCGCTGCTTGTGCCGGGGCTCGGTGCGACAAATGACGCGCACGACACCTTTGCGCCGAACGATCTTGCAGTTGCGGCAGATTTTCTTGACCGATGCCCTGACTTTCATTGTACATCTCCCCTTTGAGCCGCCTAAGTCGGAGCCCGAGGTTGCCTTCTCCTACCTTCGCCGCTGCGGGACCGAGCTGCCGCGCCGACCGGTCCTCGCGCGTCCGCCGCGCCCGTAGCTGCGCAGGTTCGACTTCTCCATGAGCTTCGCGTATTGGCTCGACATCATGTGTTCCTGGACCTGCGACATGAAGTCCATGGACACGACCACCACGATCAGGAGCGCCGTGCCGCCCAACTGCAGGGTGATGTTGAAGAACACCACCATGAACTCCGGCAACAGGCAGACCACGGTGACGTAGATCGAGCCGAAGAACGTCAACCGGGTGATCACGTCGTCCAAGTAGTCGGCCGTTTGGCGACCGGGCCGGATACCGGGAATGTAGGCGCCTTGGCGCTTCAGGTCGTCGGCAAGCTCCTTCGGGTCGCGCATGAGCGCGGTGTAGAAGAAGCTGAAGAAAATGATACCGCCGGCGAACAACAGGATATAGAGCGGTTGCCCCGGCGACAGGACCAGCGCCACGTCCTGCAGCCAGGACATGTTGGGCGCCTGTCCGAACCACTGGGCCATCGACGCCGGCGCGAGCAGCAGGCTCGAAGCGAAGATCGCGGGGATCACACCGGCCATGTTGATCTTGAAGGGCAGGGGATGGCTCTGCGGCTGGTACATGCGCCGGCCCTGTTGGCGGCGCGCGTAGTTGACCGTGATTCGGCGTTGGCCGCTCTCCACGAAGACGACGAAACCGACGATGGCGATGCCGACGGCCGCGATGGCGCCTAGCAGCAGGATGTGGATGTCGCCTTGTCGCGCCGCTTCGAAGGACTGGCCGACGGCCCCGGGGAAACCCGAGACGATGCCCGCGAAGATCAAAAGCGATATGCCGTTGCCGACGCCGCGCTCGTTGATCTGCTCGCCGAGCCACATCATGAACAGGGCGCCTGTCACCAGGGTAACGATGGCCACCAGGTAGAAGTCCCAGGATGCGCTGAACGCAAGACCCTGTCCGGCGAGAGTGCCGGTCAGTGCCGAACCCTGGATGAGGGCGATCAACAACGTGCCGTAGCGGGTGTACTTGGTGATCTTGCGCCGCCCCGCCTGGCCTTCCTTGCGCAACTGGTTGAGCGTCGGATACATCATCGTCAAAAGGTTCATGATGATGCTGGACGTGATGTAGGGCATGACCCCGAGCGCGAGGATGCTCATCCGCTCCAGCGCCCCGCCCGAGAACATGTTGAAGATGTCGAGGATGCCGCCCTGGTTCGCATCGAACAGGTTGCGGAGCTGGTCGGGGTTGATGCCGGGCACCGGGATGTGAGTGCCGATCCGGTACACCAGGAGAGCGAACAGGACGAACAGTAGCCGCGATCGCAGCTCGGACAGTCCCCCGCTCCTTGCTCCCGTGATGGCCGGCGCCGCAGTTGCCACTAGTGGGCCTTGCCCCCCGCCTTCTCGATGGCGGCCCGAGCGCCCTTGCTAACGGGCAGCCCCCGGATCTCGATCGCTCCCGAAACGGCACCGGACAGGAATACCCGGGCCCTGGCCGTGCGCTTCGACACGATGCCGGCGGCTTTGAGCGCGTCGAGATCGACGACGCCGTCCCGAGCGGCCCTGGCAAGTTCGGATGTTCTCACCTCGGCGGTCTTCAAGGCGATGCGCGATCGGAAGCCGAACGCCGGTATACGCTTCTGGAGAGGCAGTTGCCCGCCTTCGAAGCCCGGTCGCACGTTG
The DNA here is from genome assembly GCA_028818795.1 of Gammaproteobacteria bacterium. Taxonomy (GTDB): domain Bacteria; phylum Pseudomonadota; class Gammaproteobacteria; order Pseudomonadales; family Azotimanducaceae; genus VXYL01. The sequence continues at coordinate 55,470 of JAPPND010000013.1, forward strand.
CCGCCGGAGCGCGACCGCTGACCCTTGTGGCCTCGACCGGCGGTCTTGCCGCCACCGGCCGCGATGCCGCGGCCTACGCGTTTCTTCGGCTGCTTGCTGCCGGGCGCGGGGCCGATGTTGTTCAGCCGGGTCGTCATCATCCGTTCTCCACCTCGAGAAGATACGCGACCTTGTCGATCATGCCGCGCACTGCGGGCGTATCCTCCAGTTCGCTGACGGATCCCACCCGACGCAGACCGAGCCCCGCCACGCAGGCACGGTGCTTGGGGAGTCGACCCGAAGGCGACTTCACGAGTTTGATCTTCACGGACTTCTTCGCCACGTTGCTAAGCCTGCGCTGCTAGATTCCTTGAGCAGGTCCCACCTGCACTTGAGCAGGGTTCGTAGGGGCGGGGCTTGTCCCCGCCCGTGCCGCTCGCAACGGCGGATTCGCTCGGGACGGGACAAGCCCGTCCCCTACGGCTCGTCGGTCTGAGGCGGGGCCTCGCTGGATTCCTTGGGCGCCCTTGATGCAAATGGGTAGCTGCATAATTCTGCTCCTTGACGGCTCGTGTACCCGCGAGACGCGCCGGGTACCCGCGAGACGCGCTAGGCGGTGAGCTCCTCGACCGTCTTGCCGCGTTTCGCGGCGATCATCTGCGGTGACTTCATGCGGGTGATGGCGCGGAACGTCGCCGTCACGACGTTCACCGGATTGGTGGATCCGTAGCACTTGGCGAGCACGTTGCGCACCCCCGCGCACTCCAACACGGCCCGCATCTTGTCGCCGGCGATGATGCCCGTGCCCTCGGAGGCCGGCTGCATGTAGATGGTGGATGCGCCAAAGCTCTCCTTGACGGGGTACCAGATCGTGGTGCCGTTCAACTCGACGTCGACCATGTTGCGGCGGGCCGCCTCGTTCGCCTTCTGGATCGCCATCGGCGTCTCCCGGGCCTTGCCTCGCCCGAATCCGACGCGGCCCTCGGTATCGCCGACGACGACGAGCGCGGTGACGCCGCGCTGGCGCCCGCCCTTGACGACCTTCACGACGAAGTTGACGTGGACGACCTTTTCGACCAGGCCCTCTTCCTTGATTTCTTCGGAATAAGCCATGTTTTGCTTTATCTCCGTCGCCCGCGGAACCAGGCTCTCACCCGAATCAGCGTGTGATGCCGTATTGTCATCATCATTCGTCCTACCGGCGTTCCACCGCTAGAACTCCAATCCCCCGGCGCGCGCCGCCTCGGCCAAGGCCTTGACCCGGCCGTGGTACTTGTAACCCGAGCGGTCGAAGGCGACTTTTTGCACGCCAGCCGCCACCGCCCGTTCGGCGACAAGGGCGCCGACGGCGCTTGCTGCATCGACGTTGCCGCCGTTGCCGTTCTTCAGTCCCTTGTCAAGGGTCGAGGCCTGCACCAGGACGCGGTCGCCGCCGTCTTCGGCACCGATCACCTGGGCGTACATGTGGCGAGGTGTCCGGTGCACGGTCAGTCGCAGCGAGTTCGACTCCCGGATCTTCATCCGCGTTCGCTTGGCTCGCTTCGCCCGGTTGACCTTCCTGGCCCGGCCCGCAGTGCTGTGTTTGAGAGAGCGCCCGGTCACTTCTTCTTGCCTTCCTTGCGTCGCACGCGTTCGTTCTGGTAGCGGACGCCCTTGCCCTTGTAGGGTTCGGGTGGACGAAAACCGCGTATTTCCGCGGCGACCTGTCCCACTAGCTGTTTGTCGATGCCGCTGACCACAATCTCGGTCTGGCTCGTGGTTTGAACCTCGATGCCTTCCGGCAGTTCGTAATCTATGGGGTGCGAGAAGCCAAGTTGCAAGTTCAATCGTCGACCCCGGGCCTGGGCGCGGTATCCGACGCCCTGCAGTTCGAGGCGTTTCTCGAAACCCTCGGACACGCCCACGACCATGCTGTTGACCAACGACCGCGTCGTGCCGGCCAGCGCCTTGGCGGTTCGCGTCGTGCTCCGGGGAGCAAACGTGACGATATTGTCCTCCCGGTTGACTGCAACCTCGGGCGACACGTTGAGGGAAAGAGAACCCTTGCTTCCCTTGGCGGTGACCACGGTCACGTCGTAGCCGGCAACGGCAACCTCGACGCCGTCGGGGACTTGCACTGGACTGTTCGCGATTCTGGACATGGGTAGCAGCTCTAGAAGACCGTACAGAGTACCTCGCCGCCCACGCCGGCCCGTCGGGCGGCGCGGTCGGTCATGACGCCCAAGTTCGTGCTGACGACGGCGATTCCCAAACCACTTCGGACTTCGGGCAGTTCGTCGCAGGGCTTGTAGATGCGCAACCCCGGGCGACTCACCCGGTCTATGTCGGCGATCACGGGTTCGCCGTCGACGTAGCGCAGGGAGATGCTGAGCACGGCCTTCGTGCCCTCGGTGACTCGGTAGTTGCCGATGTAGCCCTCGTCACGCAGCACCTTGCAGATCGCCGTCTTCAACTTGGAACTGGGTAGGTCCACCGATTCGTGATGGGCACGTTGGGCGTTCCTGATCCGGGTCAGGAGATCGGCGATGGGATCCTGCATGCTCATGATGGGTTCGCTAGTCCTGTTCTACGCGCCAAGGCTACCAACTCGCCTTGACGAGCCCGGGGATGTCGCCGCGGTTGGCCGCCTCGCGCAGCTTGTTGCGTCCCAAGCCGAACTTCCGGTAGACGCCCCGGGGTCGTCCGGTTTGGCCGCAGCGGTTGCGCAGCCGCACGGGGGAAGCGTTCCGCGGCAGCTTCTGCAGTTGCTGCTGGGCCTGCCACCGCTCGGCGTCCGAGGCGCTCCTGTCGCCGACCACCTTTTTCAATGCGGCTCGCTTCGCCGCGTACTTGGCGACGATTTTTTCGCGCTTCTTTTGGCGCTCTCTGACGGATATTTTCGCCATCGGTTCCTTGTTTCCTCGCGTTGCGGTCAGTTGCGGAAAGGGAAGTCGAAGCCCTTGAGCAGCGCCAGGCCTTCTTCGTCCGTCTTCGCCGTGGTCGTCACGACCACATCCAGACCTCGGATCTTGTCGATCCGGTCGTAGTCGATCTCCGGAAAGACGATCTGTTCCGAGATCCCCATCGAGAAGTTGCCGCGGCCGTCGAACGAACGCGGGTTCAACCCCCGGAAGTCCCGCATGCGTGGAATGGCGATGCCGATGAGGCGCTCCACGAACTCGTACATCCGATTTCGACGCAGCGTGACCTTGCAGCCGACCGGGAAACCCTCGCGGATCTTGAAGCCGGCCTCCGATTTCCTTGCCTTGGTAACGATGGGCTGCTGGCCGGCGATCAGCGCCAAGTCCGACACCGCCGCATCCATGGTCTTCCGGTCGCCCACGGCGTCGCCCACGCCCATGTTGAGCGTGACCTTGGCGAGACGGGGCGCCTCCATGACCGACCGGTAGTTGAACTGTTCGACCAGGGCCGGCCGGACGTCTTCCAAGTACCTTGCTCTCAAGTCCGACATCAATTAATCGTCCTCGTCCACCAGCGTGTTGGTGGACTTGAAGTAGCGCACCCGTTTGCCGTCCTCTTCGCGGATGCCCACCCGGTCGGCCTTGTCGGTCTCGGGATTGACGATCGCCACATTGGAGACTGCGATGGGTGCCTCGATGTCCTTGATTCCGCCGGGATCGTTGTTGACCGGATTTGCCCGGGCGTGCTTCTTCACCAGGTTGATCCCCGAGACAAGCAGCTTGTCCTTGGACACGATCTGCAGCACCTCGCCGCGCTTGCCCCTGTCGCGTCCCGCGATGACGACGACTTCGTCCTGCTTTCTTATCTTTCGCATGTGGAGCACTACCGCGTCTGTTAGAGCACTTCCGGTGCGAGGGAAGCGATCCGCATGAAACGCTCGCTGCGCAGTTCCCGGGTGACCGGTCCGAAGATGCGCGTGCCCACGGGTTGCAGTCCGGCCGTCAACAGCACGGCCGCATTCTGATCGAATCGGATCAGCGACCCGTCCGGTCGGCGGACGCCGTGCTTCGTGCGCACCACCACGGCGTTCATGACCTGGCCTTTGCGCACCCGACCGCGAGGTATGGCTTCCTTGACGGTCACCTTGACGACGTCGCCGATGCCCGCATAGCGCCGCCGGGAGCCGCCGAGAACCTTGATGCACTGCACGCGGCGCGCGCCGCTGTTGTCGGCGATATCGAGCATGGTCTGGGCCTGGATCATCGTTGCGTCTTCAACCTCTACGCCACCGACTCGTCCCGGCCGGTGCCGAGCGTCTCGGTTTCGCGCATGCGCTCCACGACGCGCCCGAGGGTCCACGACTTGGTCTTCGAGATCGGGCGCGTCTCGACGATGGTCACGACATCGCCGACCTGGCAGGTGTTGGCCTCGTCGTGGGCGGCAATCTTGGTCGACCGCCGGATGAACTTGCCGTACACGGGATGCTTGACGCGACGTTCCAGGAGAACGGTGATGGTCTTGTCGGCCTTGTTGGAGACCACCGTGCCGGTGCTCTCGCGCGTAGCCGGTGCCCCGCCTTGCACCGATTCGGCAGATTCGGTGTCAGGGGCCTCATCGGTCGTTACGTCGGCGACGAGGGACTCATCGTTCACTTCGGCGGATGCCGCCTCGTCGTCCTCTACCGGTGTGCCGGTCTGTTCGTCAGGCACTTGCCTTCTCCCGGATCAGTGTCTTCACCCGCGCGATGTCCCGCCGGGTGCGCGTTAGCAGGTGGGTTTGCGGCAATAGTTCGCTAGCACGTTGCATGCGTAGCTGGAACTGTTCCTTGCGCAGTCGCACGAGCTCCTCCCCCAGTTCCTCGAGGGTCTGGTCTCGCAGATCCTTCAGTTCCTCCGCCTTCACATCGTCCCCCTGTGACACGAACGTTGAAGGGGCCGTAGGGGACGGGCTTGTCCCGTCCCGCGGAACCACTCGGCGTGTCTTCGGGCGACCGCGCGCCCTGGCGGGCGCGTTAGGGTCGCCCCTACGCGTCCATTCAGTCCCGTCATGTTCATCAGAACAGCGACCGCTTGACGAAAGCTGTCTGAAAGGGCAGCTTGGCCGCCGCGAGCGCGAGTGCTTCCCGGGCGACGCTTTCCGCAACGCCCTCCATCTCGTAGAGGATGCGGCCGGGCTGTACCTGGGCGACCCAGTACTCGACGCCGCCCTTGCCCTTTCCCTGGCGCACTTCGAGCGGCTTCTTGGTGATCGGCTTGTCCGGGAACACGCGAATCCACACCTTGCCGCCGCGCCGTACATGCCGCGTCATGGCGCGGCGTCCGGCTTCGATCTGCCGGGCAGTCATGCGTCCGCGGCCGGTGGCCTTCAGGCCGTATTCGCCGAAGCTGACCCGGTTGCCACGTTGGGCCAGGCCGCGGTTGCGGCCCTTCTGCTGTTTCCGGAATTTGGTTCGCTTAGGCTGCAGCATGTTGCTCTATGACCCGTTCGGCACGACGCCTTTCAGCGCGCAAGCGCGACGTCGCGGTTCTCCGGCTCGTCACCCAGTATCTCGCCCTTGAAGATCCAGACCTTGACGCCAATGATCCCGTAGGTCGTCATGGCTTCTGCGGTGGCGTAGTCGATATCGGCACGCAGGGTGTGCAGGGGGACACGCCCCTCGGCGTAGACTTCGGCCCTTGCGATGTCGTTGCCGTTGAGCCTTCCCGCAACGCGCACCTTGATCCCCTTTGCGCCGAGGCGCATGGCGTTCTGCATCGCTCGCCGCATGGCTCGTTGGTGACGCACGCGCCGTTCGAGTTGCTGGGCGACGTTTTGCGCCACCAGCAGCGCGTCGACTTCCGGCTTGCGGATCTCCTCGACGTTGATGTGTACGGGGACGCCCATCTTGCGTGTCACCTGGGCGCGCAGGCGCTCCACGTCTTCGCCCTTCTTGCCGATCACGATGCCGGGCCGCGCCGTGTGAACCGTGATCCGCGCGGTCTGGGCCAAACGCTCGATCTCGATCCGGCTGACGGATGCGGCCGCCAATTGGGTCGAGATGAACTCGCGAACTTCGAGGTCGTTCAGCAGATAGTCGGCATAGTCCTTCTTCGTCGCGTACCACACGGAGGCGTGGTCCTTGATGATCCCGAGGCGCAGGCCCGTGGGGCTGACTTTCTGTCCCATGCTATTCCCGCCCTAGTCAGTCGTCCGACACCGTCACGGTTACGTGGCTGGTGCGCTTGAATATCCGATCGATGCGGCCCCTGGCACGTGGCCTGCCGCGCTTCATGGTTCGCCCCTCGTTGACGTAGATGCTCGAAACCTTGAGTTCGTCGACGTCGGCGCCTTCGTTGTTCTCCGCGTTCGCGATGGCTGATTCCAGGACCTTGCGCACGAGCATTGCCCCCTTACCCGTGCTGTAGTGCAGGAAGTCCAGCGCCACGCCGACTTCCTTGCCGCGCAACTGGTCAGCGACTAGGCGGACCTTGCGTGGCGAGATGGGCAGTCGCTTGGCCGTAGCACTCACTTCCATGATGTTCACCGACACTTGCTCTTGGGATGGACCGGTGATCAGCGCCGCGCCTTGCGGTCGGCTGCGTGGCCCCGAAACGTCCGGGTCGGCGCGAATTCGCCGAGCTTGTGGCCCACCATGTCCTCGGAAACGAAAACCGGTACATGCTGTCGTCCGTTGTGGACGGCTATGGTGAGTCCCACCATGTCGGGCACGATCATGGATCGTCTCGACCAGGTCCGAATGGGTCGCCGATCCTTGTTGGCGGCGGCTTCGGCTACCTTGCCTATCAGGTGCAGGTCCACGAACGGGCCCTTTCGCAACGCCCTCGGCATCCTTCTACCTCCTGGACCCGCCGCGCCGACGAACGATCAGTCGGTCGGTTCGTTTGTTCTTGCGCGTCTTGAAGCCCTTGGTGGGTACGCCCGTGGGCGAAACGGGATGACGGCCACCGGATGACTTGCCTTCCCCGCCGCCATGGGGATGGTCCACCGGGTTCATGGCAACCCCGCGCACCGTCGGGCGGACGCCGCGCCATCGCTTGGCGCCGGCCTTGCCCAGCGAACGCAGGTTGTGTTCGCTGTTGCCGACTTCGCCCAAGGTTGCCCGGCATTCGACGGGCACCTGGCGCATCTCCCCCGAGCGGAGGCGAAGCAACGCGTGGGAACCTTCCCGGGCGACGAACTGGCAGGACGAACCGGCGCTGCGCGACAACTGCGCACCCTTGCCGGGTTTGAGTTCTACGCAGTGGACCACGCTACCGACGGGTACGTTGCGCAGCGGCATCGCGTTCCCCGGTCGGATTGGGGCGGTCGAACCGGACATCACCTGGTCACCGGGGCGCAAGCCGCGGGGTGCCACGATGTAGCGGTACTCCCCGTCGGCGTATTTCAACAGCGCGATGTTGGCGGTGCGGTTCGGATCGTATTCGAGGCGGGCGACCGTTGCGCGGATGCCGTCCTTGTCGCGCTTGAAATCGATCTTGCGGTAGTGCTGCTTGTGGCCGCCGCCACGGTGCCGCGTCGTGATCCGACCGGCCGTGTTGCGACCGCCTGTATGGCTCTGCTTCTCGACAAGCGGCTTGTAGGGCGATCCCTTGTGCAACGACGGGTCGACGACCTTCACGACGAAGCGGCGTCCGGGGGAGGTGGGCTTGGCCTTCACGACGGGCACTCTTAACCCCATTGTCCGCGTTGCAACGTTGGTCGACATGCAGGCTTTGGGATGACGTCCTGGCCCGTGCCGCTGATCGGATTGTGTGCCACCGCTAGTTCCCCACCGCCATGTAGTCGAGGTTCTCTCCTTCGGCGAGGCGGATATACGCCTTCTTCCACCCGGCGAGTTTCGTCATCGAACCGCGAACGGTCCGCCTGCGCTTGCCCTTGACGTTCAGCGTGGTGACGTTCGCGACCTTGACGTTGAACAGGGACTCGACCGCCGATTTGATTTCGCGCTTGGTGGCGTCCCTGGCGACCTTGAAGGCGTACTGGTTGCTCGACTCGCCGAGGTCCGTCACCTTCTCGGTGATATGGGGTTCGATCAGCACGGCGTAGCGGCGTTCTTCGGGTCCGAGGCTCACGACAACCGCTCCTCGATGACCTTGAGGGCGGGGACGGTGGCGATCACCTTTTCGTGGGCAAGCAGGCAAACCGGGTCGATGGCCGCAACGTTTCGCACCTCGACGCCGGGCAGGTTGCGGGCTGCCAGTTCAAGGTTCCTATCGGACTCGACGGTCAGGATCAGAATGTCCTCGACCCCTAGTTCGTCGAGCCGGTTGGCGAGGAGCTTGGTCTTGGGAGAGTCGAGGGAGAGGGCGGCGGGAGAGGAGAGGGAGACGAGGCGGTTCTGGCGGAGGAGTTCGGAAAAAATACAGCGGATCGCGCCTTGGAACATCTTGCGGTTCAGTTTCTGGGAATGATCCGCCGGCCGCGCCGCAAACGTGCGGCCGCCACCCACCCAGATCGGGCTGCGAATCGAACCCGCCCGGGCGCGACCCGTGCGTTTCTGCCGCCACGGTTTGCGTCCCCCGCCACGGGCGTCTGAACGGGATTTCTGTGCCTTGCTGCCGCTGCGCGCACCGGCAAGCCAGGCCACGACGGCCTGGTGCACCAGGGGCTCGTTGAACTCCCGGCCGAATGCCGCTTCGGAGACTTGCACCGTCTCGCCGTCCGCAGACGCCACCGAGAGGGTCATCCGCGCCTCCGCTTTGCGGCGGGCTTGATGCACACATCGGCGCCGGGCGCCCCCGGCACGGCGCCCTTGACGAGAATCAGGTTCTCCTCGGGCAGGATGTCGACGATCGTCAGGTTCTGGGTGGTTACGCGGCTGTTGCCCAAGTGGCCGGCCATCTTCTTGCCCTTGAACACCTTGCCGGGGGTCTGGCACTGGCCGATTGAGCCGGGCGCGCGGTGCGAGAGGGAGTTGCCGTGGGTGGCGTCCTGGGTGCGGAAGTTCCACCGTTTGACGGTGCCAGCGAAGGATTTGCCCTTGCTGATCCCGGCAACGTCGACGACTTGCCCCTTTTCGAATTGGCCGACGCCGAGTTCTGCACCGGGCTTGATGTCCTCGCCCGGTGCGTCGGCGAGCCGGAACTCCCAAAGCCCGCGACCGGCTTCGGTGCCCGCCTTCGCAAAGTGCCCCGCTTGCGGCCGATTCACGTGGTTGGCATTCGCCTCACCCGTCGTCACCTGCACCGCGTCGTAGCCGTCGGTGGCTTCGGTCTTGACCTGCGTGACCCGGTTGGGCGTTGCCACGATGACGGTAACGGGTACGGATTCCCCCGCTTCCGTGAAAACCCGCGTCATGCCGCTCTTCGTTCCGATGACCCCGATGGCCATTTCGTCCGCCTTAACCTAGTCAATCCGATCGAAGAGCTTACTGCGTCAGGCCGACCGCGGGACGCTGATCTGCACGTCCACGCCCGAGGCGAGGTCGAGCTTCATCAGCGCGTCAACGGTCTTGTCGTTGCCCGTCGGGACGACGATGTCGAGCAGCCGTTTATGGGTTCGGATCTCGTACTGATCACGCGCGTCCTTGTTCACGAACGGCGAGATCAGCACGGTGTAGCGTTCCTTTCGGGTAGGCAGCGGAATCGGCCCGCGCACCTGTGCGCCGGTACGCCTAGCCGTCTCGACGATCTCCTCCGTCGACACGTCGATCAGCCGATGATCGAAGGCTTTCAAGCAGATACGTATGCGCTGGTTCTGAACCACAGTCTTCCCGGGAATTCGTCAGCTCGGGCAACCCCTTGTTTTTATTGGCGTTTCCAAACGCCAACCGGTAGCCTGAGATTGCCCGCTTCCAAAACGGAGCGCGGATTCTACGCATCTAGGCGTTTGGTTACAACGCCGCGAAAACGCGCTCAACGTGTCGCCGATCAGATCCCGTTTTGCCCCCCGAAGGTGTCGTCCGCCGTCATGATCTCTTGATGATTCCCTGGGCGATGTTGTCCGGCACCTCGGCGTAACGTGCGAACTCCATCGTGAACGTCGCCCGACCCTGGGTGGCCGAACGCAGGTCCGTGGAATAGCCGAACATTTCGGCGAGCGGAACCGAGGCCCGTATGATCTTGCCGGCCGGGTTCTCGTCCATGCCGTCGATCATGCCCCGGCGGCGGTTGAGGTCGCCCACCACGTCGCCCATGTAGTCCTCCGGTGTCACCACCTCCACGGACATGACGGGTTCGAGCAGCACGGGGTTGGCGCGAACCGCACCCTCACGCATCGCCATGGATCCGGCGATCTTGAACGCCATCTCGCTCGAATCCACCTCGTGGAACGATCCGTCGTGCAGCGTCGCGCGAACGTTGATCAACGGGTAGCCGGCGATGACGCCGTTCGCCATCTGTTCCTCGAGACCCTTGGAGACGGCCGGGATGTACTCCCGGGGGACGACGCCGCCGACGATGGCATCGACGAACTCGAAGTTGGGCGCGTCCTCTTCGCCGTAGGTCGGCTCGAGCTTCACCCGGATGTGACCGTACTGGCCCCGGCCGCCGGTCTGGCGGATGTACTTGGCCTCCTGGTCGATCGACGAGCGGATGGTCTCGCGGTAGGCGACCTGCGGCTTGCCGATGTTGGCCTCGACGCCGAACTCCCGGCGCATGCGCTCGACCAGGATGTCGAGGTGCAGTTCGCCCATCCCCGAGATGATGGTCTGGCCCGACTCCTCGTCGGTGGCCACGGCGAACGACGGGTCTTCCTGGGCAAGCTTGCCGAGCGCCGTCGACATCTTCTCCTGGTCGGCGACGGACTTCGGTTCGACGGCCACGGAGATCACGGGATCCGGAAAGTCCATGCGCTCGAGGGTGATCATGTTGGCGCCGTCGCATAGCGTGTCACCGGTTGTCGTGTCCTTGAGACCGATGGCGGCGGCGATGTCCCCGGCGCGGACCTCCTTGATCTCGTTGCGGCTGTTGGAGTGCATCTGCACCATCCGGCCGATCCGCTCGCGCCGATCGCGGGTGGCGTTGAAAATCTGATCGCCGGAGTTCAGCACGCCGGAATAGACGCGGAAGAAGGTCAGCGTGCCGACGAACGGATCCGTGGCGATCTTGAACGCCAACGCCGCGAAAGGCTCGTTGTCGTCGGACTTTCGATCCGCTCGCGTCTCGCCGTCCGGGAGTACGCCTTCGATGGCCTTCACCTCGGGCGGCGACGGCAGGTAGTCGATGACCGCGTCGAGCATGGCCTGGACGCCCTTGTTCTTGAAAGCCGAACCGCAAAACGCCGGCACGATTTCGTTGGCCAACGTGCGGATGCGGATGCCTTCGCGGATTTCGTCCTCGGTCAGTTCGCTGTCTTCGAGGTATTTCTCCATCAACTCTTCGTTGGCCTCGGCAGCGGCTTCCACCAATTCCTCGCGCCAGTGCGCGGCGTCTTCGGCGAAGTCGTCGGGAATATCCTCGGTCGTGTAGGTGAGGCCTTGGTCGTCCTCGTTCCAGTAGATGGCCTTCATCTGCACGAGGTCGATGATTCCCTTGAAGTCCTTTTCGGCGCCGACGGCGAGTTGCATCGCCACGGGCGTCGAGCCAAGGCGTTCCCGGATCTGGTCGACGACGTGCAGGAAGTCGGCGCCGTCGCGGTCCATCTTGTTGACGAACACCATGCGCGGCACCTCGTAGCGGTTCGCCTGGCGCCAAACGGTCTCGGACTGAGGCTCGACGCCGGCGGTTCCGCAGAACACCACGACGGCACCGTCGAGCACCCGCAGCGAGCGCTCGACTTCGATGGTGAAGTCGACGTGTCCCGGGGTGTCGATTATGTTGATGCGGTGCTGGTCGTACTGCTGGTTCATGCCTTGCCAGAAGCATGTCGTCGCGGCCGACGTGATGGTGATGCCGCGCTCCTGTTCCTGCTCCATCCAGTCCATGACCGCGGCGCCGTCGTGAACCTCGCCGATCTTGTGGGAGAGCCCGGTGTAGAACAGCACGCGTTCGGTCGTGGTCGTCTTGCCCGCGTCGACGTGGGCGACGATGCCGATGTTGCGGTAGCGGCCAATTGGAGTGCTGCGAGCCATCTTTGAGTCCTCAATGCGAGCGTTCCTTAACGCCCGCGTCAGCTTTGCTTACTTACTTGTCGGAGTTCGGTCAGTAGCGGAAGTGCGAAAACGCCTTGTTGGCCTCGGCCATCCGATGGGTTTCCTCGCGGCGCCGGACGGCTGAACCGCGGCCATCGGACGCGTCGACCAGTTCCCCCGCGAGACGCGCGGCCATCGACTTCTCGCTTCGTCCCCGGGCGCTGTCCACCAGCCAGCGCATGGCGAGCGCCTGGCGCCGGGAGGGCCGAACGTCCACCGGCACCTGGTAGGTGGCGCCCCCGACCCGCCTCGACTTCACTTCCACGAACGGCGCCACGGCCTCAAGCGCCTTGTCGAAGGTCTCGATGGGGTCCCGGTGGTCGCGTTCCTCGATGCGCGTCAGCGCACCGTAGACGATCCGCTCCGCCACCGGCTTCTTGCCGTTGACCATGACGTGGTTGATGAACTTCGCCACCGTCTGGTTGTGGTACTTGGGATCGGGAAGAATCTCGCGCTTGGCGACGACTTTGCGTCTGGGCATCTCTTTGGGTCTCCTTAAGTCGCCTTGGCGAATACCAAGGAACTAGCTTCAGGTTGGTCCGCCACCGCGGGCGGCCTTACTAGGATCGATTAGGATCGTGTGGCTATTTGGGCCTCTTGGTGCCGTACTTGGACCGGCGCTGCCGACGGTCTGCAACACCCGACGTATCGAGCGTGCCGCGGATGGTGTGGTAGCGCACACCGGGAAGATCCTTGACGCGCCCACCCCGGATCAGGACCACCGAGTGCTCCTGCAGGTTGTGGCCTTCACCGCCGATATAGGAGCTAACCTCGTAGCCATTGGTCAGACGCACCCGGCACACCTTGCGCAACGCCGAGTTCGGCTTCCTCGGCGTGGTGGTGTACACCCGCGTGCACGTACCCCGCTTCTGCGGACTACCCTGCAGCGCCGGAACCCGGTCCTTCTCGATCCGGCGCTTGCGCGGCTTTCGCACTAGCTGGCTGATGGTGGCCATCAAGTCTCCAGAACATCCATGGTGGTCGGTGCAACCGCCCGCCCGTCAAGGCGCGCAACGGGTACCCCGCCACGCGAGCGGCGCATTGTAGGCGCGCTTGCTGGAACTGACAACCGCATGTCGTTGTGGCCACGGTGCCACGGGATGCAGGTGTCCCTTCCGGCGAGAGGCCAGCCGTGGAGATCGCGGCACCAGCGGAGGGAACATCGCCCCTTCGGTCGGTGCCGAGTTGCGTTTCCCACCCCTTCGGCCACCGCGCCTCGGTTTTCCTGGAGACCGGCACCGTGGACGAAGCGTGGAAAACGCGCAGCCGCCGGTGCTTTTGTTCGAGGCGGGCGCATCCGCATCGCGACGGCGCCCGGCACAAGGGAACGTCGCCCTATTCATTCGCCGCGGAAAGTTCGCCGAAGTGCACGAATACTGTTGACACATGCCGGTTCGGCAAAGGCACGGCAGTTGGCGGAGTCGTCCACGCTTCGTCTGCGACGCCGCCCAGTTTCGGCTGGTGCCAGATTGGTCATTGCGAAGCGCCTTATCGCGTAAACTCGTTCGGTTTGACGCGGCCCCGACGCAACGGCGGGCCGTCAAATCCGCCACTTGTCTGTGAAGGGAGGGAACGATGCAGCAGGCCCAGGACTTGCGCGAGGAAGGCGAGGAACTCTACAAGCTCGTTCGCAGTTTGGCGCCGGGCGATTGGGATCGGCCCACGCCGTTCAAGAACTGGACGGTGAACGACGTCATCGCGCACCTGCACACGACGGATTTGGTGGCGACGGTTGCGTTGGAGGATCCGGGCCGGTTCCGCGCCATGGTGCGCGCCGGTGAGCGCGCCATCTGGATCGGCGGGGCGGGCGCAAACCCATCGGACATTCCGGAAGGGTCGGCGCTCGGCGAGCGCTGGTACGGCTATCTGGGCGAACTATGCGACAAGCTGGCCGCGGTTGACCCGTCTACGCGAGTGCCATGGTTCGGGCCGGATATGGGCGCGCGGATGTTCGCGACGGCGCGGCAGATGGAGACGTGGTCGCACGGTCAGGACATCTACGACCTGCTGAGGGCGCCGAGGGTCAATACCGACCGCATCAAGAACATCGCCGTGATCGGTGTACGGACGTTCGGGTGGACGTTCGCCAATCGCCGGGAACCGATCCCGGAGGACATTCCGTACGTCCGGCTCAGCGCGCCGTCTGGCGAGACCTGGGAGTGGAACGAGCCTAGCGAGACCAACAAGGTCGAAGGCGACGCGGTGGAGTTCTGTCACGTCGTGACCCAGGGCCGCAACATCGCGGACACCGATCTCACCGTGGTCGGCGACACGGCCACGCGGTGGATGGCCGTGGCACAGTGCTTCGCGGGTGGTCCGGAGACACCACCTGCACCGGGACAGCGGCATTGGACGAACTGACTAGGGATGTAGCGTTCTTGGGGGGGCGCCATCTGTCCAGCTGAGCAAAGTTTTTTCCGCGAGGCGCGCCGCAGCGATGCGAAGGCACCGTAGGGGCGAGGCTTGTCCTCGCCCGCGCGCGGTGTTCGCATGGCCTCGTTTCGAAGGGCACGGGACGGGACAAGCCCGTCCCCTACGGCTCGTCGGTCTGAGGCGGAGCCTCGCTGGCGTTCTTGAACGGTTCCCATCTTGACAGTTGAGCAAAGTTCGTCGGGGCGGGGCTATCGCGCCCGAAGGGACGCCCCCGCCCGCGCCGCACGTAACCGCTGGTTCGTTCGGGACGGGACAAGCCGTCCTCTACGGCTGTCGGTCTGGCACGGAGCCTCGCTAGTACTTGCCGGCGCTGACGTAAAGCTCCAGCAAGGCGTCCTTGTCGGCCTCTGACAGGGTGTCGAACTTCTTTTTCATCTTGTCGGCCATCCGCCGCTCGCCGCTCGTGAAGTTGCGTAGCTCCCGGGCTAGGTAGTCGCGCCACTGCCCGGCGAGGAGTGCGTGGTCAGCGTCCGGCACACTGCCGCCCTTGGGGTGGCACTTGCCACACTTGCGCGAATGGATCGCGGCGCCCCGTCGCGCAAGTTCGGCATCGAATGGCTGGGGGTGGGGGTGCCACTCCTGTCCCGAATAGTAGAAGGCCACGGCCTCGATCTCGTCGGCAGACAGGGCGTCGACCACCTGCTGCATGTCGTTCTCGGAGCCGTCGTCGAGGGTGACGGTCCGCGCCTTGCGGAGCCCGTGCCGATAGGTGTCCAGGAGGTCGATGATGGCGTATTCGGAGAAGCCGCCGATGGAGGGGATGTCCCGGGTTTCGCTGCGGCCGTACTCGCCGTGGCAGTCGGCACAGAGCCGGTTGGCGATTTCCTCGCCCGTCTCGGCGTGCAGACAGGACGCCAGGCTGGCGACGAGCAGCGTCAAGCCGGCATAACGTGGATCCGCCACGAAGTTGCTAGGCGAAGAACGCGAAGTCTTCGGTGTTGTTGAACGGGAAACGCAACGCGCCAGGGGTGTGGTCGATGCCGAGATAGCGACGTAGCGCCTTGTGGACGTGTTTCGGATAGATGATCGTGCCTTGGCGATCGTCCCGTTCGAGGGTGGCGGGGTTGATGCGCTGGGCGAAGTGACGCTCGTCCGTTTCGCCGATGACGCGGTTCGTCCACGCTTGGTTCTTTTCCATGATGACGTAGCTGCCGATGGGCCAGTGGTCCTTGCCGTATTTTGCATTGTAGGCGTTGGTGCGGCCGAAGTCGGAGCCCATCACCACCACGAGGCGGTCGGCGACGCCGTGTTCCTCGGCGTAGTTCCAGAGGAAGTCCACGGAGTCGGTCAAGTTGCCGAGCAGCCAGTCGTGGTCGCGATCATGGTAGGCATGGGTGTCGAAGCCGCTGAGCCAGAGATCCGCACTGACGGCAACGCCGGTCTTGAAGGCGAGAACGGTGAGTTGAGCCTGGCGACGCAGGTCGCTGTAGTAGGTGTAGTTGGCGCCGGCGTAGGTGTCGGGCTGCTCGAGTTCGTCGTTCGGCGGAAGTGCCGCCGCGTAGGCTGCCAAGCCGTCGGCGGCGGCGAAGGCTGACCGGTAGAACTCGCGATTGCGCGTTTGAGCCGGCAGCAGGTCGCCTTGATCGACGAGCCTTTGCGCCGCCCCGGCGCGACGGGACTCCAACGCCGACCAGTCCGCATCGCTGAAGTAGCGCAAGTCCGCGTTCCAGTGCGGAATATGCGGCGTCGCGATGTTGCGCAGCAGGTCGGGATTGTTCATGCGCGTGAATCGGGCGACGCCACCGGTCTCGGAATACCCGCCGAAGCTGAGATAGGGCACCGACAGATCGGGTGCGTAGTGGCCTGCAAGCAGGGCCGTGGCGGTCGGGTAGCCCTCGGATGTGCGTCCGCTCCAGTTGTGCACCACGCCTACGGTGTGGGAATTCGTCTGTGCATCGACGCCGTTGACGACGAGCATGCGCTGGTAGTACTTCTCGAAGAACGCCTCGTTGTTCGCGAAAGGCGCGTAGGCGATGTTGCCCGCTTCATGGACTTCCGCCCGTTGCGCCCAGTTGTTGATGACGGGTTCGCCCGAGACGTTCACCTTCGGGTCGCAGAAGCTCGTGGGATCCCAGCCGCCGTTCGCCTGCACGAATACGTACAGCTTGCCCGCGTCGTCAGCGGCGCTTGCCAACGGCAGGCGGAAGCCCATCGCCGCCGCGCCCGATGCCCCGAGCATGCCTTTCAGGATGGTTCTTCGGTTCATCGGCACGCTGGCGCTCATAGGTACAGGTACCGGTAGTCCATCAAAAGGTACGTCAGCACGATGCTCCAACTCCGCACCACCGCGGCGCTGTCGTACGGGGCGGCTTCGTCGTAGAGGATCTGGTTCACCCGGGGCCAGTCCCAACCGTAGTAGCTTCCCCAGTCCCTCTCGTGCTTGATGAGCACATCATCGGCAATGCCGTCGAAGTAGCGGATATCCGAACCCCAGTTGCAGGCGGTGTCGAAGAACCAGTTGTTGTTCGTCTCGCGGCGTCGTTGCCAGACGTCGACGAACAGTCCGTAGGCATCTACTACCTCCGGCGACTCGGCGCCGACCTCGATGCCGAGGAGCTTGTCGTAGAGTTCGACGAGTTTGTTGCGGATGGCCCGTGAACCGGCGGATGTCTCCGTATTCGATTCGACGGCCACGTCCAGGAACGGCAACTGGCCACCGGCCAGGTCCGCCCAGGCAATGACCTTCACGTCGTGTACGCCGCCCGTAGGAATCTCCAACGGGATACGCAATTCGCAGGGCTGCCACAGGGCCCGGTGGTCGGGTTCCTCCGATCCGTCGCTGCTCTCGCTGGAGCCGCAACTTTCTTCGAGATCCTCGAATTCGACCCGCTCCACGATGGCCCCGTTCGAGTCGACGACCTCCAAGGCGTCTAGGCGCACGTTGCGGTCCGCCCCCGAGTCCTCGTTGTAGTAGTCGTTGGGGAACGACAGCCAGACCGTATTCGTGCCTGCCGGAAGATGGCCGTTTACGACGAGCGTCTCCCGCTCGTCGAAGGACTCGGCCTCGATGGAGAACGAGCCGCCAGTCTCCGCCACGGGCGAGACGTTCTTGTGGATACCGCCGAACAGACGGCGATCCTCGTCGGGCAGCAGGTAGAACTCGCGGAACACGATGGGACAACTCGACTCCACGGCGTGGGTTCTAGCTACGCTCGCCATAACCGATGTCAAGTCCCGGGATCGGTCGGTGATGCCGTCCGAGTCAATGCCGCCGTAGAGCAGTCGGTAACCCCGCACGTCGGCCAGCGCATTGGTGTGCTGGCGGAACGGTCGGGCGCTGGGGTGCTCCCACCGGCCCCATTGGAATCCGGTAATCGTATCGGTCTTGTGCGCCAATTCCTCGGGCGTCAGCAATCGACTGATGCCGGCGTGGGCCAGTGCGGCGCGCTGGATGGCGGATGACTCGCCGTCGATGGCTTCTGCGCGGAACCAGTCGGAAAGCGCGATCTCGACGAACAGGTCCTTCAGGTTGTAGGGCTCCCCGTCGTCGAAACCGTCTCGGAAGCCCTCCGCGAGGGCCCGAACGTGTGCGGCCTGGGCGCTGGCGGCGAGCAGACGGGCGTCGAAGTCGGCGTCGTGCTCATCCTGGGGCGACTCGACCACGTCACGGCCCATGATCGCCGGCCACCAGAACTTCACCGTGGCTTCCGCGAAACGCGGGTCGTCTGCGATGTGCCTGGCGAGCCATTGCAGACCCGTCGCCGAATCGGCCAACGATTCCCCGTTGAAGCCGGGCTCGCGCATGTCGCGGTACCACGTGTCGCCCGTCCGATAGGGCGACGCTGCGATCTCGAGTTTGGCCAACTCGTCGCCGGCTTGGTCCGCCCAGGCGGTGACCCCCGCCTCGTAGGTGCCAACGGCCGGAATCTCCACGTCGACGCGAACCCCGCACCCGTTCAGGATGACCCAGTGGTCCGCATTCCCGCCGTCTTCCGCGGCGACTGCCTCGCCGCAGGTTTGGTTCTCCAAGGCAGCGAGGTCGGCCTCGAACACGACGTTGCCCACCGCATCCCGGAGATCGAGGGTGTCCAGCCGTAGGTTGCGATCATCGCCGTCGCGCCAGTAGTCGTTGGTGAAGGCGATGTACACCCGAGACTCGCCGTCAAGCTCGACGGGGGCCACGACGGTCTGCCGGTCCTCGTACGAAGCGGCCTCGATTGCGAACTCTTCGCCCACCGGGTTCTTATAGAACCCGTCCAAGGAGTCCAGTCCGCCCGGTTCGTCGCGGTACAACCCGATGTCGCCGTAGTTCTGAAATGCGCCCGCCGCTGGATCGAGAACGGTATGGCAGACCGTGCAATTGGCGTTCTTCATGGTCGGGTTGTTCGTATCCGCGAGCGCGACCGGGTCCGTTGTCCGCGAGGCGGCGTTTTCGATGTCGACGCCAAGGAAGTGGTAGTAGGTCCAGCGGGCTCTCGCCCGGTTGCGGTTGGTCGCCGTGGTCGGGTAGCGCTTCAGGAACACCAGGGTGTTGAGGACGCCGGCGTGGGGAATCGACGTCTTGCCTTCCCCGGGCGAGAGAATCCTGAGGCCGATGTTGGGCTCGAACCGGGCGCGGTAGCCGGCCTGGTGCGTGAGGTAGTCCGTGATTTCGGCTGGCCGGAAGTCGTGAACGTCATCCGGGTGATCGACGGCGCCCTTGCCCGTGTAGGACTCCTTCGCCAACCGGTTCGCCATGACGTAGTCCGCAGTGAGCACTTCGGTGTAGGGCAGATCGTTTTCCACGACGTGGGCGATCAGCTCGAGCGGTGCGCGGGCGACCCCGTACTGAACGGCGTTGTGCCACTCGTTGAACTCCCGGTGCGCCCCGTTGTTGACCGCCGCGCCGCGCAGTCGGTAGTACTTGTTGTCGAAGTGAAAGAAGTGGCCGCGGTTTTCCAACGTGTTCTCGGCCACGTACCGGTCGGTAAGCAGGCGGTCGTTCGCCCCCCGGAGCAGGAACTCGTGGAACCGCGGCCCTGTCATCAGGTTTCGAATCGCTTCGCGCAGCACGTCATCGGTACCCGGTTCGATGAAGTCGTACTCGGCCCCCGTGGGTATCCGGCCGGCGAAGAGCAGCGCCGCGCGACGCAGCACCGTGCGTGGGGAAGCCATCGCGACGGCATCGAAGAGCGTCTCGGCCGATGCCGATACCGCCGCCGCCTCGCGTCCAAGGAGGTCGAGGAACCAGGCGACGTTCTCGAAGTCCTTCGAACCGCGCGGAACCTGTTCACCCCCGCCGTGACCGATGCCCTGGATCTTCTCGAGCACGAGTGCGGCGCCGTCTTCCACCGTCGCGACGAAGTTCTTGATGGCCTGAAGGTTCAAGGCGCGGTGGTCGGAGTTCGCCGTCGAGACGAACACGAGTCGGGTGGTGCCGGAAGGGCCGCCCTCGACATGGCAGTTGACGCATTTCGACTCCAGAACGGGCGCCGCGACCAAGGCGTCGAACACCTCTGTCGACGTTTCGTTCGCACCGCGTGCGGGCGCCGTGGACAGGTTGGTCAGATGACCGGTGGGGCTCGCGAGCAGGCTCATCACCATGATCGGCTGCGCTGATCGGACGTTGAGCTGCCATTTGCCCTCGCCGTCGCCCAACGCGCCTTCGAGCCAGTCGGCGCCTGACTCGAGTTGCTGAGCAGTGATCGTCCGGGTTTGCCCGCCGGGAACCGTTAGCCGCACGTCGGTATTCGGTGTAGCGCCGTTCCCGTCGATGCCCGTAATGACGATGTCCGTCGGCTGCTCGCCTGCGTTGACGAGCCGAAGTTGACTGACCTGGTCCAGGTTGCTGCCGGGATTGAACACCGCGACCCGGTGGCGGACCCCGATGCTTGGCGCGACATCGTGCATCGCCGTAAGGAACCCCTCGGTCGTTCGGACATACGCCAGCACCTCGACGTCGAGGTCGCTTGTCATGGCGAGTCGCCAGTCCCCTTGACCTGACCCGACGCCGCCGGAAAGCCCCTTGCCGGGATTGCCGGTCTCGAGGTCGTCGGAGTTGAAGTGCGCCACCGCGTTGGCGCCGAGCGACAACGTGATCTCGTCGTAGTCCCAGTCGGAATCGTCGAATGCGCGGATGCGAACATCGCCCGGCTCGTCAGAGCGATTGATGACCCGGACGAAGCCCTGACGGTCGCCGCCGGCCCCCGGGAACAGTGGCACCGCGTGGCGGTCACCCACCGCGTCGGGGGGCGTGGTGGAGAGATTGGACAGGTGCCGGGTGGGACTCTCGAGCAGGCTCAGTACCTCGACCGCCTGCTCCGACTCGATCAAGAGCCGCCACTTGCCCGTGCCGTCGCCGAGTCCATCCCAGTCGCTGGTGCCGGCCTCCAGTTGTTCGGCGTCGAGCGTCTGCGCCGCACCGGGCGGGATGTGGATACGAATGATCGTACTGGGCGAGTAGCCGGCATCATCGACGCCACGGATGGTCACCTGGGCTTCCGATTCACCCAGGTTGACGACTCGCAGTCGGCTTACCTGGTCGCGGTTGCTCGCCGGATTGAAAGTCGGCACGCGATGTACGCCGTCCTCGGACCGGACGACGTCGTGCATTGCCGTCAGGAAGCCGTCGGCTGTGCGCACGTAGGCCAGCACCTCGATGTCGAGGTCGCTTTCCATCCCAAGCCGCCAGTCGCCGACGCCCGACCCCGCGCTTCCCGACAGGCCCTTGGCGGCGTTGCCCCGTTCGAGATCGCCCGAGTTGAAGTGCACGGTCTCGCGCGCACCGAGGGCGAGCGTGACCGGGTGGGCGATGCGACCGGAATCGTCGATGGCGTCGATACGAACTTCGCCGGACATGGGCGAATGATTGATGACGCGGACAAAGCCCTCCTGGACGTTGTCGGATGCGGAGGGGAAGAGCGGCACGCCTTGGGGGGCGGCCGAATCCCCCGAAGAGGCCCCGGTGCTCCCGGCCGCACCATGCAGGGGGGTGGTCTTTGCGGCCGCCGCCGCCAGCGGGCTAACCGAACGAGGTTTGCCGCCACGGGCAGGCTTCCATTGCGACGCCGCGGTGGTCTGCGCGTGAGCCCTCGCCGCTTCGCCTGCCTGGTCGGCCGCACCCGAGTGGTCCCGGAAGGGTCCCGACGACGGGACGGGACACATCAATGCCGCGTTCGGTTGCATCGGCGTGGAGGCGAAGAGCGTATCGTGGACGCCGGGATGCGTCGGCATCGAACGCGGCCACGGCGCAAGATCTTCATGAACGGTTAGTGGAAACGGCTGGGTGATTCGCCAGGCCTCGGGTCCTGGCGAGTCGACAAGCCAAGCATCGGCGGTTTGCTCGGGATCCGCCGCGAGGGACGCAGCAACCACTGCGCCGGTCGCAGCCGCCACCAGCGTGCGCCACAGAAATTCGTGGAACCGGTTCATGTTCCCTTCCGACTGCGGACTTTATCAGCCAGGGGGGAGTCGTGCTATATGGTCCGGGCGTCGCTGGCTACAATCGCAATGTGCGTGGCGGCATCGGTTGCGTCGATGGCTGAGCCGGCGAGGCTCGCGAGATACCAAGGGCGGCGAGGGGTCGCGCCGGACGCCCAGCGGGCGAGGGGCGCGGCTGCATTGGGATGGCCCTTCCTGTTCGTCAGTGTGATTGCCGGTGCAGCGGACCAAGCCCACGACACGCTCCGCGACAAGCTTGCGGCGGGCGACTACTCCCGACGTGGCGCCGATACGTGCTTGGGTTGCCACGACGAGGAAGAACCGTTCCCGACCCTCGACGTGTTCGTCACCGTGCACGGGCATCCCCAAGTCGACGGCTCGCCGTTCGAGATGGACCCGACCGCCGAACTTCCTGCCGGCTTGCAGTGCGAGGCATGCCACGGCCCCATCGGGGACCACGGGCGGCAGATCCTGGCGGACGGGGTGGCTCGCGAGCCGATACTCAACTTCGGCGAACGGGGCAACGCCGAGGCGTCGTTGCAGAATGACCTGTGCCTGCAATGCCACCGGACCTATGAACGAACGCGTTGGGAGGGGAGTGCGCATGAACTTGCCGGGATGGCGTGTGCCGACTGCCACCGTATCCACGCTGAGACCGATGCGGTCCGATCGATGTCCGGACAGAACGAAACCTGCTGGGGTTGTCATCGCTCGGTCGCTGCGGATGCGTTGAAGCGTTCGGCCCACCCACTGCGCGACGGGCAGCTCGTCTGTCGCGACTGCCACGATCCGCACGGCACGGACAACGACAAACTCAACGTCAGGGCGACCGGCAACGAAACCTGCTTCAAGTGCCACGCGGAACTGCGCGGGCCGCACCTCTGGGAGCACCCGCCGGTCGTCGAGGACTGCACGATCTGTCACGTCCCGCACGGGTCCAACCAGCCCGCCCTGCTCGTGCGCAGGCCGCCTCAGCTTTGCCAGGCCTGCCACTCGTCGGTAGGCCACCGCAGCTTTGCCCAGGGTCCGGATCAACTGCCGCCGCGGCCCACGTCGGAGTTTCTGCTCGCCAAGGCATGCCTCAACTGCCACGCCGAGGTGCACGGCTCCAACCATCCTTCGGGCAACCTGTTCCGACGATGAAGCGCCGAACGACGCGTAGCATGGCTTGGGCGACTGCGGCCCTCGCGGTTGCCTTGAACGCCCCCGCAGCGGAGGGCTCGTTCCAGCCGAACTACGCGAAGGTGAACACCGAGCGCTGGCGCTGCCGGCTATGTCCGTTCGAATTGGCATCCACCAAGGAAGCGATCTGGACCGCGGGGGTTGTCCACGTCGCCGACGCCAGTGCCCGGTTCGGCCGCGACAGCGGATTGGACGAAGCCGGGGCGCGCGCGGATCTGAACCTCCGCTATCGGCGGCGGAACGACGACGGCCGGACGACCGAGGTCGCCGGACGCCGCCTGGGACTCGACTCCCGTGCCGCGACCATCGCCTTCCGCGGCAGTCGCAGCAACGCGCGTCTAGACCGTCGCGAGATACCGCGCAACGTGTCGGCCGACGGCGTGACGCCGTTCGCGGGGGTTTCGTCACTGACGTTGCCGGCCGACTGGCAGCGGGCGTCCGATACGGTGCGAATGACCGAGCTCGGGGAAAGCACCCGCTTCGACCAAGGCACCCGGCGCCGTTTGACTTCGGCGCGAATCCGGGTGCATCCGAGCCCCGACTGGTGGTTGCAGGCCGGCTATTCGCGGGAGACGAAGTCCGGCACCGGTGAGACCTACGCGGACTTCCTCTACAAGTCGACGGGCCTGGCCAAGCCCGTGGGGTTCCTGACCGAACAACTCACGACCAGTGTCGGGGTTGAACGCGCCGCCTTTACGCTGGCTGCGGAGATGCGCAACGCCAGGTTTCGCAACCGGGATCGCGCGCTCGAATGGCAGAATCCCTGGCGGGGGCCGTCCGTGCTGCGGGGTCGGAAGGCGCTGGCGCCGGACAACGACGCCCGTTCGGCATCCCTGGTCTCGAGAGTGGCGCTTGGCCAGCGGGCCGCCGCCCATGCCACGCTGACCTGGGGTGAGGCCCGTCAGGACGACGTCTTCGAGGCGTACACGACGAACGCGTCACTCGGGATCGATGCGCTCCCGGCGAACAGTCTCGGCGGACGCGTACGGTCGTTCGCGGGCACGTTCACTCTTGTCGTCCGGCCCACCGACCGGTTGCGCCTGGTCGCTAGGCACCGACAACGCGAGCGGGACAACCAAACCGCCACGATGTCGTTCACGCCCGTACTGGGCGACGCGTACGCTCTCGGCGCGGTGACTAGCCGTGCCCTTGACCTGGACCGGACCACGACGGAACTCGGCGTAAGATACCGGGTGGCACCCAGGGTCGGACTGGGCCTCTATACCGGTTCGAGCCGCGTTCGCCGCGACCCGGCGGAGGTGGCCGCGAACGAGGAACGCCGCCACCGCATCGAACTTGGGGTCAACGGCTGGCGCGGAATCCGAGCCAAGCTGATGTACGCCAAAGCGGATCGCGGAGCATCCGAGTTTCGGCAGATCACGGGGAACAACCCACTGACCCGGCGCTTTCACCAGGCCGCCCGGGAACAGCGCACCTACCGGGCGAGGGTCGGCTATGGGTTGGAGCGGATTGGCGCGTTCGTCGGACTCGTCGCCGAGTGCCGCCGCAATGCCTATCCGGAATCCGCGCTGGGCCTTGAGCGGGATGCGAATTGCACGCGAGGCGGCGACGTCACC
Organism: Gammaproteobacteria bacterium; assembly: GCA_028818795.1. GTDB lineage: Bacteria > Pseudomonadota > Gammaproteobacteria > Pseudomonadales > Azotimanducaceae > VXYL01. The sequence continues at coordinate 79,971 of JAPPND010000013.1, forward strand.
TACACGCCGTTGCCGAACGTGTCCATTGCGGCCTTCTATTTCGAGCAGGAAACGAACGCCGCGACGGCTGGCCGGTTCACGGGAACCGACTGGCGCTATTCGACCGTAGATGCGGTGGACACGGCGGGAATCAGTCTCGACGTCGGGGAGTTACTGGAGGCTAGGCTCGGACTGTCGGTCGACTACGTTAGATCGCTGGGCACGGGTGCCTACGCCACCGAACTGGGGGGCGTGTCGCTGCCGTTTCCGGATCTGGTCTCGGACCACACCTCCGTCGATATCCACGCGCGGTACCAGTGGCGCGAGCAGAGCGCGTTCGTCCTGCAACTGCGCTACGAACGCTATCGGGGCGAGGACTGGGCTCTCGTCGACGCGCTGGACGCGATCCGCAACGTCGTGACCTTCGGCAATGCCGCGCCACGGTACGCGAACTATTCGATCAGCGTATCGTACGAGGCGTCCTTCTGAGATCTCGGTGGCTCGACGTGGCCCGGAATTCGCCCCGTAGCGTCCTTGAGCAGCTCGCGTCTGTACACTTGAGCAGAGTTCGTAGGGGCGGGGCTTGTCCCGGCCCGCGCCGCACGCAACGGCGGATTCGCTCGGGCCGGGACAAGCCCGGCCCCTACGGTTTGATCGCCGCCGCGGATCTTCTCGTCGGTCTCGGGCGGCGCCTCGCTGGCCTGCCCGGCCGCCTGTTGAAACCACAGGCGGTCGGCACTGTCGCACTGGTGTGCGCAGCCGTCACGGCGGCCGAATCCCAATCCGGCGGGACGAGCGACTCGGCCGACCAACGCCGCGCAGGAGCCGACGCCCGCATCGAGGAGGTCGTCGTCACCGGTTCGCGCATCCGCCGCGATCCGCTAACGGCCCGGGATATGCTCCTCGACGTCGACGAGGATGCCAGGCAACGATCCGGCTTGAGCTCGCTGGGCGATCTACTGGCGCGCTTGCCGGTGTCCGGCTCGCCGCTGTCGACGCGCTTCAACAGCAGCGGCAACTTCGGCTTTCCCGCGGACGGCGGCGGCGTCGCCGCCGGCGCTTCCCAGGTCGACCTGCGCCATCTGGGCGCCAAACGGGTGCTGGTTCTGGTGGACGGCCTGCGCTGGGTGAACGGTTCGTCCGGGAGCGGCGTATCCGGGGCGACCGACCTCAATACCATCCCGGCGAGCGTGGTCGAACGCATCGAAGTGCTGCGCGACGGCGCGTCGGCAATCTACGGTTCCGACGCCATCGCCGGGGTCGTCAACGTCATCACCCGTGGCGCCGAGGGCGCGTCGGCCAGCGTGCATGTGGGCACCCACGAGAACGGCGGCGAGACGCGCACCGTGGAGTTGGGCGCTGGCGGCGGGCGGGGTGGCACCCGTGCCGCCGCCCATTTCGCCTATACCGACCAGGCGCGGGTCAGCGCCAGAGACCACGAACAGACCCGTTGGCCGAAGCCGGGCACCGGCGTGAGCCATGGCAGCACGTTCACCCCGCAGGGACGGGTCATCTTCGCCGATCCGAATACGGGCCGTTTCGTGAACTGCGCCTTGGACGCCGGCGTCGCGGGCTTGCCGACCTACGATCCGACCGACCCATGCGGGCCGAACGACGACTACCATCCGTGGAGCAACGCCGACCGGTTCAACTACGCGACCTACAACCTGGTGCTCACGCCATCGACGCGCACCGGTGTCTTCGGTCGACTGGAGCACGAGGCGACCGACAGTCTGCGTCTTCACCTGCGCGCGTTCTTCAACCGCCGCGAATCGATCAACCAAGCGGCGCCGGAACCGGTCTGGGCGGGAACGTTGGGGGAGACCGGCAGCCTGATGGACGAGATCGTGATCGATGCCGACAACCCCTACAACCCGTTCGGCTTCGACGTAGGACCAGGCGGCTTCCTCACCCGACGTCCCCTGGAAAGCGGCCCGCGGATCTTCGAACAGGATGTCGCCACCCGCTACGTCACCGTGGGCATGGAGGGGATCTGGACCCGCCCGCTGCGGACATTGCTATGGGACCTGAGCCTGGTCTGGTCCCGCAACGTCGCCGAACAGACAAAGCACGGCGCCCACAACGCCCGACGGATGCTTGAGGCCTTGGGTCCACCCGCAGACTGCGTGCGGGTCTCGGGCTGCGTCCCCCTCAATCTGCTGGGCGGTCAGGCCGACGGCGGCGGCACCATCGGCGACGCCATGCTCGAGTGGATTGGGTTCGTACAGGAAGATTCGAGTTCGCAAACCCTTAGAGGGCTCGTTGGAAATGTCACGGGCGAGTTGATGACGTTGCCAGCCGGCAGCCTCGACTTTGCGGCCGGCTTCGAGCGACGCGAGCAGGAAGGCCGGTTCGGTCCGGATCCGGTGGTCGCCGCCGGGGACACCGCGGGACTTCCGGCACAACCCACGGCAGGCGGCTACACGGTGACCGAACTCTACGCTGAACTCGAAGCCCCGCTGGCAGCAGGTACCGCGGCCGCCGATTTGATCGACGTGTCCGCCGCCGTCCGCCGCTTCGACTACAGCACCTTCGATAGATAGTGGCACCACCGCCAAGGCGGGGGTACGCTGGCGGCCGTTTCCGGGACTCACGTTCCGCGCATCGTGGGCAGAGGGTTTCCGTGCACCCAACATCGGCGAACTGTACGGCGGCCTGACGCGGCTGGATGCCGTCATCTCCGATCCATGTGCGAATTTTCTCGGCACCAACGTCGGCCAGAGCGTGATCGACAACTGCGTCGCCCACGGCGTGCCGGTCGATGGCAGCTATACGCAGTTCGGCAGTCAGATCAGCGTGCTCACCGGGGGCAACGAACGGCTCGAACCGGAGACGTCCACGAGCCAGACGCTCGCTCTCGCCTGGAGTCCGGCGTGGCTAGTCGAGATGCCGTGGGTCGACGAGTTCCGTGTCGAACTGGTCCGATATGCCCACGATGTGGACGATGCCATCACCGGCTATGACGCCTCCGTCTACGACATTCCCGGCGGGCGGTTCGCGTACTTTCGACTGGGGT
>JAPPND010000013.1:83065-92681 GCA_028818795.1 Gammaproteobacteria bacterium
GACGCCTCCGTCTACGACATTCCCGGCGGGCGGTTCGCGTACTTTCGACTGGGGTACTCGAACCAGCGTTGAACGCTCAGATCACGATGTCGAGTTCGGCGCCGAAGTTGTCGTCGTCGATGCGTTCGAGACTGACGGTTTGCAGCGCCGCTCGCTGCGAGCGTGCAAGCCCCCTGGCGCCGCCGAGTTCGTCGAAGTAGATCTGGCTGGTGAGTAGCTCCTGGGTGTTCGACCAGACCTTGTAGTGGATGTGTTGTGCCGGCCGCGCCGCATAGCGACCCGGCACGTAGGTGCGGAACCGGAAGCGGGCTTCGGCGTTCGTCAATGCCTCGCCCCAATAGAGAAACTCGTCCATGAGGCTGTCCTGGCCGCTGTCGCGCGGGTGCTTGTAGCGACCGTTCGGGTCCGCCTGCCAGATGTCGACGAGTAGGCCCGGGCGTGGATCTCCGTTCGGTGCCAGGACCCGGCCGCTCAAGTGGAGAATTTCGGCTTGCGGCTCGCCGGCGATCAGGTCGTTCTTCTTGTTTCGCGGCCCCTTCGGATAGAACGGCCCGGTAAAGTCGCGAGGCGTCTTCGGCAGTTCACTACCGGCCGCGACCGGGAGGCCGGACAGTACGCCGACGGCGACTGCCGACTGAACCAGTTTTCGGCGATTCATACGCCTGTCCTCGGTTGCAGGGTGTCCCTGCCGATCATACGCCCATACGCGGGATTTCCCGTCGCGTCGAGCCCCTCGGCTTGCCGTTGCTCTATCGGTTCAACGGGTGCTCTGTCATACTGCCTGACCATTCACCAAACCCACGCACACCGGAGTTAGGGAGAAGCACATGAGCGATTTGGACGGCACCTGGGAGGCGGTCATCAACACCCCGATGGGGCAGCAGAAACCGACGGTCACGTTGCAGACGGACGGCGACAGCCTCTCCGGGACGATGTCCGGGGCGCAAGGCACCGTGGACATCAAGGACGGCTCGGTTGACGGCAACACCGGAACCTGGAAGGTCTCCATCACCAGCCCCATGTCCATGACCCTGGAGTTCAGTGCCACCGCAGAGGGCGATTCGATCAGCGGCAGCGTGAAACTCGGCGCCTTCGGGAGCGCGGACTTGACGGGAACGCGCGCCGCCGGTTGACGCGCAGCCCATGACCGCCAAGTACATCGTCATCGGCTCGGAGGAGTCGCCCTACTCGGTCAAGGTACGGTCGTACTTCCGGTACAAGGGCATTCCCCATGACTGGCAGGACCGGCGTCAGGCGGCCGACCTCTTCGCCCGGCATGCGCGGCTCCCGCTCATTCCGCTTGTCGTGACGCCAGAAGACCAGGGCATCCAGGACTCGACGCCCATCATCGAAGCGATGGAAGCGAAGTTCCCGGAGCCGAGCATTCATCCGGGAGGTCCGGTGTCGCCGTTTGTCTCGGCCCTGCTCGAGGAGTTCGGCGACGAATGGGGCAACAAGTGGATGTTCCACATGCGCTGGGCGCGGGAGATCGATCAGGTCACGGTGTCGCGTCGCTTCGCCGCGGACGCTGCCGACATCGATGCCGCTGCGCAGGGCATTCGCGAACGCATGGTCCCCCGGGTCTGGTTCGTGGGCTCCAACGCGGTGACCGCACCCCAGATCGAGCAGAGCTTCGCGGATATGCTGCCGCTTCTCGATGCGCACTTGGCAGCGCGGGCGTACCTTTTCGGCGCCCGGCCGTCGTTGGGCGACTTCGGCCTCTGGGGACAGATCTACGAAGCGGGCCGCGATCCCACGGCCGGTGCCCTGGTGTCCGGCGTCGCGAACGTGGTTGCTTGGATCGACCGCATGCTTAAGCCCGAGAACCTGGGCGAGTTCGAGGACTGGGCGGCACTCGAGCCGACGTTGCTGCCGATCCTCAAGGACCAGGTCGGGGGCGTATTCCTACCGTGGGACGTCGCCAATGCCGCGGCCATCGCGGATGGGGCGGACGAATTCGACGTGACGCTAAAGGATATGCGCTGGACCCAGAAACCGCAGAAGTACCATGCCCGAAGCCTGGGTGTCCTGAAGGCGAAATACGCCCAAGTCGCGGGTGATCCGGCGTTGGACGCGGTGCTCGCGGCAAGCGGCTGCAAGGCGTACCTGGCCGCGTAGGCGCCTTGGGCTCTAGAAGCGCACCCGCGCAACCAGGTTTGGTACGACGCGCCGCGTCACCTTGAGCCGGTTCGGCAGATCCTGTTTGTGCGCATCGTCGTAGCGGAACTCCTCGACAGACGCGCCGAGGGCCACGTTCAGGTTCCTTGTAAGATCGCGGCCCAGGCGAGTCTCGGCCGCGAAGCGACTACCGGTTCCCTCGATGGCCGGTGAGGCGTCAAGTCTCGCGCCGATATGCCAGCCGTTGCCGAGTTCCCTGCTGATCGCGCCGACCAACCCGAATGTCGTGACGTGGTAGGCGCGGTCGGATCGGTGGCGCTCGCCCCTCATGACGAAGTCGAACGCGGTCCATCCGATTTGCGGGCCCAGTTCGGCCGACAGTCCGGCTCGGAGATCGAAAGCGGCGGTCAGCGCCAGGGTCAAGCCGTCGAAGGCGACTTCGGAACGAACCGAGTCGCCGCCCTCGAAGACGCCCCCGCGAATCGTGAACGCCTCGGCGACCGTCGACGTGGCGGCATCGCCGATTGTTCTGTAGCGAGCGTGTAGGCGTAGGCGGAACGGCGGGGCGGGGGCGGTCTCGCCGTTTGGCCCGAAGTCGACGCGGGCACCGAGCCATCGGTAGCGACCGCCGTCGAGATCGATCTCTGCCAAGGTGGGTCGCTCCGAACTCGCCGTGCCCGGCATGCCGCCGGCAGGCGTCTGCAGGTAGCCCGACTGTTCGGGCAGGCCCACGCCGTACTCCAGGGCGTATTCGCGGGGGGTGGCCGGCAACGCCAGCACGGCCATCAGGGCAAGACCGACACGCGTGACATCGATGTGCAATTGGCATTGCCGGCTCATAGGACCGATGATAGCCGCCGCGTTGAGCAACATGCCCTTGGGAAGGACTACACCATGACCATACAACTGCGCCAGATCTGCCTGGTCGCCCGGGAACTCGACAGCACCATCGACGACCTCGAAACGGTGTTCGGGATCCAGCGGTGTTTCGTCGATCCGGGCGTGGGCAGGTTCGGCCTGGTCAACACCCTGCTGCCCATTGGCCGCAACTTCCTCGAGGTCGTGGCCCCGGTGGAGGAGAACACGGCCGCGGGCCGCTATCTCGATCGACGCAATGGCGACGGCGGCTACATGGTGATCTGTCAGGCGGACTCCAGCGCCAACCAGCAGGCGGTTCGCCAGCGGGCGCTGGACAACGGCGTTCGCATCGCTTGGGAGGTCGACCGGGAAAGCTGGAACATCTGCCAGATACACCCCGGCGACATGAGAGCCGCGTTCTTCGAGATTGATTGGGACCAGATCAACGATTTCGAGGGCAACTGGCATCCAGCGGGCGGGTTGCAGTGGGAGGACAAGGTCGACCAGTCCGTGACCGTCGACTACGCGGCCGTGGAGTTGCAGGGCCCGGACCCCGTCGGTCTCGCCGAACTATGGGGCAAGGTCGCCGGGTTGCCCGTCACACGGGATGGCGCGTTGCATATGGCGCTCAACAACGTCGACATCCGCTTCGTCGAGGCCACCGATGGGCGCGGCTACGGACTCGGCGGCCTTGACCTCAAGGTGGCCGATCGGGAACGCATCCTCGCCGCCGCCAGGGAACGTGATGCCTACGTGTCGGACGACGAGGTGAGGGTCTGCGGTGTTCGGTTCCGGTTGATCGACGCCCAGGAGGCGGTCGGATTTGCCGCGTCCGCGGCATTTCCGACGGTCTCCTGGGGCGGTGGGCTTTAAGGCCTGACGCCGAGCCTGCGAGGCGTTTGGCGGCGCGAGAACCAGCGGGAACGAGCTCGTGTACGTCGTTTTGCTCGCCGTCTGGTCGATGTAGTTCACTCCGGACATCGAAGAGTGAGAACCGTCCGACCGCAACATACCGGTCCGGTTGAATCGGCAACTGCGTTTGGCGACCGGACGGTTCTCAGTTCCGCACTCGCAAAGGAGGACGCAACACTAGGCAGAATGCCCGTCTTCGCACAACTAGCCGAAAGGATAGGTATTGCCGCTGTTGTTCGAATGGTCGAGGCGCAGCGGACTTGCGGTGGTCAAAGGCGGTTGCTGAGCCCCGCGATGAAGTCAGATCGTCCCGCCGCGTCAACCTCGATGTAGCAGACCGGGTTGTTGGCGCCGGTATTCGACAGCAGCACGTCGAAGTCCACCTCGGCGAGGAGATCCAGCGTCGCCAGCATCGTCTTGCGGTTCCTCTTGCTGACAGGGCACATCCAGACCTCGCCGGAGTGGTAGATCGAGTCGCCGGCGAACAGACAACGCTTCCCGCCGACGTCGACCAGGTACGAAACGGCACCGGGTCGATGTCCCGGTGTCGGGATGACCTCAACGCCTCCTGCGAGAACGTGCCGCTCGAACGGGAACGTGACGACGTTCTTGACCTTGCGCCGGACATCCGGCCCCTCGAGCTCGCTGCACATCGTGGTCACGCCGAAGCGTGCGTCCACGTCGTCGTTGTAGCGGGCCGCGAAGTGCATGTCCCCCAAGAGGTGCAGCGCGACCCCGCCTAGGCCGTCCATCGCGTCGAAGCTGCCCTCGATGCTGCTGTGGCCGCCGAGACAGGAGAACAGGAGATTGCCTTCGGGACGGACGGCGAACAGGCTCGAGTACTTGGTGGGCGTGATCTTGGTGGGCAGGATGCGGTATACGTCTTCGAACAACGCTTGCATGGGCCAGATCGTCCGTTCGTTGCGTGGTCGTCAGCCGCCGCTTGCGGCCGCGTGGCGATCAGTTGCTAAGCCGCTCGATCCGGGCACCGAGTTCGCCGAGCCGGACCTCCAGGCGTTCGTAGCCGCGGTCGATCTGGTCGACGTTGTGGATGGTGCTCGTGCCTTCGGCGCACAACGCCGCGATGACGAGCGCCATGCCGGCGCGAATGTCCGGCGACACCAGACGCTCGCCCCTGAGACGTGTCGGCCCCATGACCAACGCGCGATGCGGATCGCAGAGCACGATACCTGCGCCCATCTCGATCAACCGGTCCACGAAAACCAGCCGGCGGTCGAACATCTTCTGGTGGATCAGCACGGTGCCGCGGCTTTGGGTGGCGACCACCAGCGCGATGCTGATGAGATCCGGCGGGAAGCCGGGCCACGGCATGTCGTCGATCTTCGGCACCGCGCCGTCGAAGTCCGGCATCACGGTGAGATCCTGGTTGGCGGGCACGACGATGTCGTCGCCGTCGTCGTCCCAGGCGATGCCAAGGCGGCCGTACATGATGCGGGTCATGCGATGATCCTTCGGATTGGCGCCGACAAGCCGGATGCCGGACCCGGTGGCGGCAGCCAGGCCGATGAGCGAGCCGACTTCCATGTAGTCGGGCCCGATGTCGAAGCGTGCGCCGTGCAGCTTGCCGACGCCGTGGACGACAAGGTCGTGGGTGCCGATCCCGGTGATCCTCGCCCCCATTGCATTCAGGCAGCGGCAGACATCCTGCACGTGGGGTTCCATGGCGGCGTTGGAGATATGGGTCGTCCCCTCGGCAAGCACGGCGGCGAAGATCGCCTGCTCGGTCCCGGTGACGCTCATCTCGTCGAGGAACAGATCGCAGCCTTTGAATCCCCGGGTGTGCAACACGTAGTGGTCCGGCTCGATCCCGATCTCGGTCCCAAGCGCCTGCAAGGCCATGAGGTGCGTGTCGAGGCGTCTCCTGCCGATGCGGTCACCGCCCGGGCGGAAGATCTTGACGTGTCCGAACCGGGCCAACATCGGCCCGGCGAGCAACACCGCGGTGCGGATGCGACCGCTTAGCGTCGGGTCCGGCTGGTCGTCGTGCACGCCGGCGGCGCGAAGTTCGCAGACGTTGTTCTCGAAGCAGGTGTCGATCCCGAGGCTGTCGAGGAGGGCCAGTTTGGTTCGCACATCGCCGATGTCCGGCACGTTGCCGATGGTCAGCGCCTCGTCGGTGAGCACCGATGCGGCGAGCAGTGGCAAGGCGGAGTTCTTGTTGCCCATCGGCGCAATGGCGCCGGCGAGCGGTTTGGCGCCGTCGATGCGAAAGTAGTCCATGCCTTTGAGGCCCGGGGCGGAACGGCTGGCCTTAGGCGTCGAAGACGATCACGCTGCGGGCCACCTCGCCCTTGTCGAGCGCCTGCAGAGCATCGGTTACGTCGGCGAGGCCCACCCGGGTCGAGATCATCTCGTCCAGGTGCAGCCGGCCCTGCAGGTAGAACTCCACGAACCGCGGCATGTCCACGCGGAACCGGTTGGAGCCCATCATCGAGCCCTGGATTTTCTTCTCCGACAGGAAATCCGGACCGTGCAGGGAGACCATTTCCCCGGGCGGAATCATGCCGATGATCGTCGCCGTGCCACCCGGCCGCACCATGCGGAACGCCTGCTCGGCGGTGGCCTTGAGGCCGATGGCTTCGAACGAATAGTGCACGCCGCCGCCGGTGATTTCCCGGACCTGGGCCACGGGGTCGCCATCGCCGGCATTGACGACATCGGTTGCCCCAAAGTTGCCGGCCAACTGGAGCTTCGAGGGCACCTTGTCGACGGCGATGATCCGCGATGCCCCGGCCAGCGCCGCGCCGTTGATGCACGACAGGCCCACTCCCCCGCAGCCGATGACGGCGACGGTGGCGCCGGGTTCGACATCGGCGGTGTGAATGACGGCGCCGACGCCGGTGGTCACGCCGCAACCGATCAACGCGGCGCGGTCGAGCGGCATGTCGTCGCGGATCTTCACCACCGAGTGCTCGTGGACAAGCATCTGCTCGGCGAAGGAGCCGAGGTTGGCGAACTGGCTTAAGGGCGTGCCCTCCTTCGTCAGTCGGGGCGTATCCGCGGAACCTCGTCGGACCTCGGGTTCCTGGCACAGCGACATGTGCCCGGTGAGGCAATACTCGCAGTGGCCGCAGAACACGGACAGGCAGGTGATGACATGGTCGCCGGGCTTGACGTAGCGAACGGCGGAACCGACCTCCTCGACGACCCCCGCGGACTCGTGGCCAAGCACACAGGGCGTCGCACCGGGGTAGGTGCCGTTGAAGAAATGCATGTCCGAGTGGCAGACGCCGGCCGCCGACGTGCGGATGAGGACTTCGCGGGGACCCGGCTTGTCGATCTGGATCTCCTCGATGTCCATCGGGGTGTTAACGGCGCGAAAAACGGCTGCTTTCATCGGGACTCCGCATGTTTCCTATCGTTGGTCAGTGTGCCAAGGGCTAGTGCCCTGTCAACCTCTTAAGTCTTCCCCTCAGTGCGTCCGTTAGCGTCCGAATGTCCCCTCCGCCAACGCGACAGCGGCTCGGAGCGCGGCGATAGCACCGGTGGCGTCGGCGATGCCAAGACCTGCGATGTCGAAGGCAGTGCCATGGTCGACGGACGTTCGGATCAGCGGAATACCCAGCGTGGCGGTGACGCTTTCGTGGAAGTTGTGCACCTTGATCGCGATATGGCCCTGGTCGTGGTACATCGCCAGCGCGACGTCGAACTCGCCCGCAATCGCACGGTTGAAGACCGAGTCCGCGGGAAGCGGCCCGATGGCGTCTATGTTCAGTTCCCGGGCGGCTTCTACGGCCGGCGCGATCTCGTCGATCTCCTCCCGGCCCAGCAGGCCGCCTTCGCCGCCGTGGGGATTGAGGGCGGCGACCGCGATGCGCGGGTCGCCCAAGCCCCAGGCGGTGAGCGAGTCGTGGCACAGGCGAAGCTTGTCGAGCACGTTCGCCCGGGTCACGAACCGGCCCGCTTCGATCAGCGACTTGTGCGTGGACAGGTGCACGACCCGCAGACCGGGGGTCATCAGCATGGTCGCGGTGGTTGTCGCCCTGGTCAGCCGGGCGAGTATCTCCTGGTGGCCGATGTCGTCGACGTAGCCTGCGGCGTGGATGGCCTCCTTGTGCAATGGACAGGTCATCATTGCGGCGAGGTCGCCGGCGATGGCGTCCCGGGCGCAACGTTCCACGGCGGCCACGCTCGCTTCGCCGCACCCTGCCGATACCTTTCCGATCTGGAAATCGCTCGCTCGGGGGACGTCGATATCGACGAGCTCGCAGTCGACGGGCAACGTCAATCCGGCATGGTCGGCGCCGAGTTGCAGCGCCCACGCGGGCCCGTAGAGCACGTACTCGGCGGCGGGCACATCCTTGGCGTTCAGGGCCTTGACGGCCACCTCCGGCCCGATGCCGGCGGGATCGCCAAGTGTGATGCCGATGCGGGTCACAGCAGTTCCGTGGCCACCACCGTCAGCCCGAAGCCCTCGAGGCCAACGAAGTCGACCTCGCGTCCCGCCAGTATGCGGAGTCTGGAAACACCGAGGTCGCGAAGGATCTGGGCGCCGACGCCGATCTCCAGCCAGTCCCGGTTGCGCACTCCCGCGCGGCTGGCGTCGCCCCCGGCGAGGCTGTCGAGGGGCACCCCCGCGAAGCCGCTGCGCAGATAGATCAGGATGCCGCCGCCGAGTTCGCCGAGGCGGGCGAGGGATGCCTCGAGCAGGCTTTGCTCGTGCCGGGTCTGGGAACCGAACAGATCCTCGATCAGTTTCTCGCGATGGATGCGCACCACCACGTCCTCGCCGGCTCGCCAGTTCCCGAACAACAGCGCCAGATGCTCCGCGTCTTCGAACTCGGTCCGGTAGGCGTAGCCGCGAGCGCGTCCCACCGTGGTTTCGACGTCGAACTCGCGGGTACGGATGACCAATTGCTCGCGGCGCTGCCGGTAGGCGATGAGATCGGCGATCGAGATGATCTGGAGCTCGTGTTCGGCCGCGAACTCGCGAAGCTCGGAGAGCTTCTTGGGATTGCCGTTGTCGTTGACGATCTCGGCCAGCACACCCACCGGCGGCAAGCCGGCCGCGAGGGCCAGGTCGACGGCCGCTTCGGTATGGCCGGACCGAACCAGTACGCCGCCCTGCCGGGACACCAGGGGCAGGACGTGGCCGGGGCGGGCGAAGTCGTCGGCTCCCGTGTTGTTGCTTGCCAGCGCCTGCACGGTGTTGGCGCGTTCATCGGCGGAAATGCCTGTCGTCAAGCCGACCTTGTAGTCGACGGTTACCGTGTAGGCCGTGGCCAGCGGCGCTTCGTTGCGGGCCACCATCGGATCAAGGTGGAGCCGCTTGGCATGTTCCTCGGTGATCGAGGCGCACAGCAGACCGCTGGTGTGGCGGATCATGAACCCGATCTTGTCCGACGACGCCTTGGCGGCGGCCATGATGAGGTCGCCCTCGTTCTCGCGGTCGTCGTCGTCCACGACCACCACGAGTTCACCGGCCGCGATGGCCGCGATCGTGTCTTCGACGGTGTCGAATTCAGCGGTCATGTCGCGCTCTCTTGCCCCGTCGCCCGGCAACGAGCCCTACGTCCCCAAGTGCCGGTTCGAGAAAATTGTATCAGCCGGTATGCGCGCGACGGGCTCTTGGATTAGCGCTGTTGGCGAGCCCGCCGTCCGGTAGGTGTACGACAAATCCTTGATGGCGAGGACGCCGCAACGGTGACGGCAGCGTAGGGGACGGGCTTGTCTTGCGCCAGGCGAAGCTTGGCGAAGGGGGAAGTGC
>JAPPND010000158.1 GCA_028818795.1 Gammaproteobacteria bacterium
CACTTCCCCCTTCGCCAAGCTTCGCCTGGCGCAAGACAAGCCCGTCCCCTACGACCTCGGACCGACCCTCGTCCCGGACCGCCGTACGCGCAACCGGCACGGGCCGCCACAAGGGCGGCCCCTACGGGGCTCCGCCCTCCGCCAGCAACACCTTGCCGAAATCCGCGTATGCGGCGTCCGAGACCATGGCATGCTGGGCGGCGATGGCGAGATCCCGGTAGACCCGTTGCAGCACGTCAGTTTCGTGTACAGCCGATGCCCCCGCCTGCCGGAACGCCCGCCCGCCGATCGCGAGGCTTTCCTCGACGGCATGCGCGCAGATGGCCTTGAGCCTCGTCGCCGGACCCTCGATGGGCCGCGCGGCTTCGATGGCCTGCCATAGCTCGCCGGCGCTCTCGCGAACGCCCGCGACGCATGTCCGCCAACGCGCCTCCAGCGCACCGAGCTCCAACTGGAACGACTCCTTGTGCGCGAGGGTCGCCGGGTCCATCAACCGACGCTTGGACCCGGCCAGGCGAACGACTTCGTCGAGGGCACGGCGGGCGCCCCCGAGGGATACCGCGGCATGTTCGATAGGCAGGCGTGGGCCCGGGTTAGCATTCTGGAAACTGCCCCGCTTCCTTGGCGCCTGGATGGCGCGCCGCTGGGGCACGAACACGTCGGTCACCGAATAGCTGCTGCTGCCGGTGCCGCAAAGGCCGGCCACGCGCCAGTCATCCTCGACCTCGACTTCGGCAATGGGAACCGCCAGCGAGATCCCCTCGGCGGGCTGCCTGGGCTCGCCGTCCTCGGTCAAAAGACAGTTGGCCACGATCCAACTGGCATGGTGGATGCCGCTCCCGAAACCCCACTTGCCGGATACGCGGTAACCCCCCGTCACCGGCTCGGCCCGACCGGAAGGCTTCAGCGACCCGGCGGCGATGGGCAGTCGTTCTCCCGAGAAGACCTCGTCCAAGCCCTCGTCGGGCAATCCGGCAGCCATCACACCGGTCACCGTCGTGCCGATCATCATCGTCCAGCAAGCCGACATGTCCGCTCGGGCCACCTCGATGAGCGCGTCCACCTGGGTGACGAGGTCCGCGTCGTAGCCGCCCACCTCCGTCGGTGCCCACAGGCCGAACAGACCGGTCGCATGCAACGCCGCGAGCGCTTCGGCGCACAGCGTCCGCTCATGTTCGGACTCGCTGGCCGTGCGATCGAGAATCGGTGCGATACGCGCGACTCTCGCCAGAATCTCGTCCCGCGTCGGGATCGGCGCGAGCACGCCAGCCAGTGCCGGTTCAGTATGCGGCAGGTGCTTGGAAGCCACCGATTTCCTGCGCGAGCAGACGCGTGAATTCGATCGTCAGGTGGTCGTGGTAGGCCGCACCGACCGCCTGCAGACCGATGGGCAGGCCATCGCTGGACAAGCCGGCCGGAAACACCGTGCTCGGCAGGTATGGGCCGGTAACGAGGCCGGACCAGAACAACTGCTTGAAGTAGGGTTGCGGCGAGCCGTTGACCGTGACCGTGCGGGTTTGCATCGGGGAGTGGTCGTGGGGAAACGCGGTCGTCGCCATCTGCGGGCAGATCAGGATGTCCCAATCCTCGAAGAAATCCCGCCATGCGTAGCGCAGGCGTTCGCGACGGCCGTTCGCACCCAGCCAGCCGGCGTGGCTCAACACCATGGCGCGGGACATGATCGCCCGATCGGACCGATCCGCCGGATCCGTCTCGGTCGCGTAGCGTTGGTTTTTCTCGTATTTCTCCGGTCCCACGCCGGCCGCCATCACCGAGTGCAGGAGTTCGAGGTAGGTCTCGTAGTCCCGGCGGGCATCGATGGCCGGACGGGCGGTATCCGAAACCCGTGCGCCAAGCCTCGACAGCGTTTCGCCGATGGCGGCGGCGCGTTCGGCAATCTCCCGGTCCACGGGGCTGTTCGGATCGTCCGCCCAGATCGCGACGCGGTAGTCGGCCAGACGCGACCCGCTCGGTCGCGGCAGGTCAAGACGCCAACCCGGTGCATCCAGGCTTGCCGGACCGGCCACGACGTCGAGCGAAAGCGCCAAGTCCTCCGCCGAACGCGCCATGGGTCCGCAGACCACGAGATCCGTCGCGGGACCCGGCGTGAGCATCGTCGAGTGCCCCGTCTGGGATACGATGCCGAAGGTCGGCTTGTGTCCGTAGACCCCGCAGAAGTGCGCCGGATTCCGGATCGACCCGCCGATGTCCGAGCCGGCCTCCAACGGGGTCAGACCGGCCGCCAACGCCGCCGACGAACCGCCGGACGAACCGCCCGGAATCCGCTTGAGATCCCATGGGTTGTTCGTCGTGCCGTAGACCTCGTTGTAGGTCTGGAAGTCCGCGCCGGCGTAGGCCATGTTGGTCTTGCCCAGCACGATGGCGCCTGCCGCCTTGTAGCGGGCCACGCAATCCGAATCCCAGTCCGGCGTGTTGTTCCTGAGTTCGGGGTAGCCGAACGTGGTCGGCAGGCCCGCGAGGTGGTAGCCCTCCTTGACCGTCATCGGCACGCCGTGCAGCGGCCCCGCGGTTTGTGCGCCCCGATCCGCTGCACGGGCGGCTTCCCGGGCGCGGTCGAAGTCGCGCACCGCGACGGCGTTCACCTCGCCGTCGAGTCGTTCGATGCGCTCGATGAAGCAGTCGGTCGCCTCAAGGGATCCAAGATCGCGTTGGCGAATGCGTTCGGCGATGTCGGCGGCGGTGGCAAAGGCGAGGCCGGTCACGGCAATCGTCCTTCATGGCGAAGCGAACGCCCATGGTACCCCGCGTCGCTAGGCGGCAACGAACGTTGCGAGCACGAAAGGACACCGAATCGTAGGGGACGGGCTTGTCCCGTCCCGCGCGCCCAGCGGGCCCGCCGGAGCACCAAAGCCACATGGCGCCCGGGGCGACTGCGCGCCCTTCGGGCGCGTTAGGGTCGCCCCTACGGAACGCCGCAGGCGTCGGCGGTCAGATAGTCGTAGCTGTGCACGAAGGTCATGCCGTCGATCACGAGCCGGTCCGCCTGGGGCAGCAAATCCCCGCGCGGCGACGAGCCATCGCGCGGGATACGACGATTGCCGTCGTAGCGACGGAACAGGACGGTTCGCCCGCCGTGGTCCACATACGCGAGAATGACGACGTCAAGCTCCGTGGCCTCCTTTTCCATCTCGACGACGCGGGTGCAGTTGAACGTCTGGTCTCGGATCTGCACGGCAAATGCGCCGTCCGCGAACACCAAGGGACTGTCCGGCTGGCGTTTCAAGCTCCCGGTCGGCTCTTGCGCCAACCATTCGCCGACGCCGACATGCCGGGGACACGCGCCCCAATCCAACTCGAAGCCGTCGTCCAGAAAGGTATCGAGCTTTCGCGTCCCGTCGGGTGCCAGCCGCTCGACGCCGAGCCACTCGACCTCCGAGTCGGTCAGACGACCCCACACCTTGGTATGGCGGTCCGTCGGCGTCGGGATCAACAGGCCGTTGGGACGAACGCAGGTAGTCGCTGCAGCGGTTGCGTGCCACCTGGTAGAGCCACGCGCGCACATTTCTAGGCGACTGCGATGCGAGCCCCATCCATGCCTGCACAAACGTCTCCTGCAGCAGATCCTCGACCGCGTCCACCGTCCCCGCCGCGCCCAGGCGGCGGCCGATCAGGGCCGCCAGCGATCGCTCGTAACGCCGGACGAGCACGACGAAGGCTTGCTGCTCGCCGCGGTTGATCCGCTCGGTCAGCTCCCCGTCCGCGAGGTTGTCCATCAATTCGACCATTGCAGGCTACAAGGCGCAGCCAAACGCAAGAAGGTTCGCATCTTGGTGGCGACTGCGCGCCTACGCAGTGTAGGGTTCTCGCCAGCCAAACATCGGACCCGTCGATACCATGGCCGAAACAGACTCAAGCACCGCAACCGCTCACCCCCTTGACCCGCCCACCGTCGCGGAGATCGAACGTGCCACCGGATTGATCAAGGAAGCGATGGGCGAGGCCTGGACCGAACGAGCCGGTTTCTGCTCTGTGGCCCTCGTCGAGCCCGGCAAGGCCGAACTCAGCGCATTCAGGCAAGGCGATCCGGTTTCCCGCAAGCTGCGTTTCCTCGGCTACGACTATCCAGTCGAGCAACCGGACGGCGGATTCGACGTCACCGTTGATCTCAATACCAACGACGTGGCGGTGTCGCGCATCACGAAGGGACAGGCACCCATCGGCTTCGCCGATGTGGTCAACGCCGTCCGAATCGCCAAACAGGATCCCCACTGGCAGGCGGCCATGCGACGTCGCGGCATCGAGGACTTTGAAAACGTCCAGATCGATCCCTGGCCGGCCAGCGGCTACCCGCACCCGGGCATCCCGAACGGCCACCGAGCCCACCGATGCATCAGTTTCGTGCGCGAGGACCGGGCGGACAATGGCTACGCGCGCCCCGTCCAGGGCTTGATCGCGCACGTGGATCTGACGGCGGGCCGAGTCGCCCACCTCGAAGACCACGGCGACATCCCGCTTCCACCGGAGTCCGGTCGATACGACGCGGCGAGCCAATCGAAGCTGCGCGGCGCCCCGAAGCCCCTTGCCATCACCCAGCCCGAAGGCGTGGGGTTCGAAGTCGACGGCAACGCCATCGCATGGCAGAACTGGGAGTTCCGGGTCGCCATGCATCCGACGAACGGGTTGGTTCTTCACCAACTCGGCTACCGCGACGGCGACAGACTTCGTCCGATCCTCCACCGCGCGTCGTTGTCGGAGATGATCGTCCCCTACGGCGACACGGACCCGATGCATGTTTGGAAGCACGTGCTGGACGCCGGCGAAGCAAGCATCGGCAACTGCGCCAACTCCCTCGTGCTCGGCTGCGATTGCCTAGGGGAGATCCGTTACCTCGACCACGTCGCGGTGAAGCCGGACGGCACGGCGCGACACGTTCCGAACGCCATCTGCCTCCACGAGGAAGACAACGGCATCCTCTGGAAGCACCACGACGGCCACTCCCAAACCACCGAGGTGCGGCGCTCGAGGCGGCTGGTGGTGAGCTCGTTCCACACCGTCGGCAACTACGAATACGGCTTCTACTGGTACCTCTATCTCGACGGCAGCATCGAGATGGAGATCAAGCTGACGGGCATAGTGGGCGTCTCGGCGGTGCTCGACGGAGAACAGCGGGACGAGTTCGCACCCCTGGTCGCGCCCAACCTCGCCTCGCCCGTGCATCAACACCTGTTCTGCTTCCGGCTCGACTTCGACTTGGACGGGCAATCCAATAGCGTCTACGAGTTGAATACCGAAGCGGTCCCCACCGGCCCGGACAATCCCGATGGAACCGCGTTCCGAATCCGTTCCGACCTGCTCGCCAGCGAGTCGGCGGCACGGCGGTGCATTGACCCCGCACGATCGAGATCCTGGAGGGTGGTCAATCCTGCCCGACGGAACCGTCTCGGCGGTCCGGTCGGCTATCGCCTGCTTCCCGGCCCGACGCCGGCGTTGCTGGCCGGCCCTGGATCCCGGGTCGCGGCTCGCGCCGGTTTTTCGCGCTACAACCTCTGGGTGACGCCCTACGACCCCAATCAGCTCTGTGCCGCCGGCGACCATCCCAACCTGAACCCCGGCGGCGACGGACTGCCCGCCTGGACCGCCGCCGACCGCAACGTCGCAGACACGGATGTCGTCCTCTGGCATACCGTCGGCTCGACCCACCTGCCGAGACCCGAAGACTGGCCCGTGATGCCGGTGGAGACCTGCGGCTTCACGCTACAACCGGTCGGATTCTTCGACCGCAACCCGGCGTTGGATCTGCCGCCCTCGCACTGATCGCCGAGTCAACCGCACCAATGCCTTGACGGCCCGCCGTTTCGAACAGCCTCGCCGGGCGAAGCCGCGGCCCGTGCCGGTCACCGTAGAGATGCGACGCCGCTGCCCCGATCGGGCTCTTGCGCGGCAACCCGCCGCCACCAGAACGGGGTGAGCAACCCCGCGCCCAGGATGCAGAGGACCGGCAGCAACCAGATCTCGTCGGGGTGCGGCAGGATCAGCTTTGAAACCCCCACGAGCGTGAGGAACAGCGATACCGCGCAGGCAACGGTTGCGAGCAATGTCGTCCCCAACGCCCGTCGCACGGACCGGGGATCGTCGCCTGCCGCCCGGGCCGTTCGGCCCCAGAATCCAACCGGGCGGACGGCCCGGTAGAACGCCAGGAGGACTTCCCGCTCGGTCGGCCGGGAGGCGAGCGCCACGATCACCGTGCCGGCGGTGGACACCAGCACCATCGCGCCGAGCCGCGCCCATTCCGCGTCGTCTTCGGGGAACGCCCAAAGGAGAATCGGGCCTGCGACGATCGCGGTCGCCATGGCGGCGAACTCCGACTGGATGTTGATCCGCTCCCAGACCCAGCGCAGCATCAGCACCGCGCCGATGCCCGCGCCGAACAGCAGCGAGATCCGCCATCCCTGCTGAATGGAGTCCAGGTTGGCGGCAACCAGGCAGCCGGCCAGCAGCACGATCACCGACGCCACCCGGGCGACGAACACCAGTTCCGGGCCCGCCGGCGCCCGCTTCAACCAGACCTGGCAGACGAGGCGCTTGTACACATCGTTGGTGAGGTAGCTCGAGCCCCAGTTGAGGTGGGTGTCGATGGTGGACGCCAGCGCCGCCACCAGCGCCGTGACCATGAGTCCGCGGATGCCGACGGGCATCTCGTCGGCGATGCCCAAGAGGAACGTCCGCTCGCGGCTGGCGGCGAACCCGGGGCCCAGCGCATCGGCCGGCGCGAACGGGTAGAAGACCAGCAGGCCGACGCCGATGACCAGCCAGACGAGACTGCGGCCGAGGATCTGCACCCAGGCGAACACGGTGGCGGCAATGCGCGCATCCCGGTCGGTCGCGCAGGCCATGCAGCGCTGCGCCAGGTAGCCCGTGCCGTCGCTGTTCATCTGGAACAGCCACTGCAGGCCCATGATCACCAGGAACGGCATCAGGGCGCCTTCGACGCTCGGCGTGAACGACAGCATCCGCCCGGCGCGTTCCTCGCCGTAGAGCTCCACAATGCGGTCGATCAACGCACCCGGGCCGCCGCTCTCCCACAGCAAGATCGCCGCGAAGGCGATCGAGCCCGCCATGGCCAGACCGAACTGGAAGAGGTCCGAGGCGATGACGCCACGCAGGCCCCCGGTCGTCGAAGATCCGGCGACGAAGGCGATCAGGATCAGAAAATCCCAATGGGACATTGGCCGTTCCCGGCACGTTTCGGTTCGCTACCGGTCGTGCAGACTCATGCTTTGCTTGTCCTGCAGTTTCACGCAACGCAGGATCCTTGGGAAGTTGAAGTACGCCTCTAGCACCTCTTTGGCGTTTGAATCGAGCGCGGAGTATGATCGCAATACTTGGCAGACATGGATGTGATGCCGATATGCCAGCAGCGAATCGAAGACCACGGAGCAGGTCCGGCAATCGCCGGTCGCGTCGGGACGGCGGTTTCTCCTTCAGTTCCTTCATGGGCGGCGTGGTGCTCGGCGGGGCGGTTGTACTCGCCATCAGCTACCAGTCCGGAACGCCGTCATCGGGCGGCGCAAGCCCCGATGCGGCGCCGGTCGAGGAGCACGTTGCGACGAACATCGACTGGGAGTTCATCGACAGGCTACCCAACACCGAGGTCAAGACCGGTGTTGAGCCCGCCGAACAACCCCCTGTCGCCGAATCGGGACCCAGGGAATACGTTCTGCACGCCCCGCAGTTCCTTCGCGAGGAAGATGCCCAAGTCATGCAGGCGGAACTGATGCTCGACGGGATGCCGGCCAGCCTCCAGACGAGTCCACGGGACTTGGGCGGGGCCTGGTACCGGGTACTGGTTGGACCGTACTCCACCGAACCCGACGCGCAAAAGGCGTTGGATCATCTTCGAGAACGCGACATCCCCGCGCAGATCCTCGCCCGCCCCCTGTCGGTGGCAGCGCCCGCCGCCTAGAAGGCTTGGCGGCTCTGCCGCCCCAGCGGCAGCCCGTCGCGAGCGACGGGGCCGACCGGTCTCCCCAGGGCGGCCTGGGAACGGCGCGCTACCGTCGACGGGTGCTGACGCCAGAACGAGACCGCATCGATCGACCCCTTACAGCTTGACGCCCACCGCCACGGCGTAGCTGGAATCCGTCTTGCGCCGGCCGGCCGACGGCGAGGTTTCGTGCTGCAGGTCGACGCGCAATGCGGCAAGCCAGCGGCTGTTCACGTGGAACCGGATGCCGGTATCCGAATCCCAGACCGAGCTGGGTTCTTCGTCGAGTATGTGCAGCAGTTGGTTGTTGTGGAACAACTCCAGGCGATCGGCGACGAGCCAACGGTTGAACTGCAGCCCCCACCGCACCGCCGGGTTGTTGTCGGACTCATTCGGCCCACCACCGTCTGCCAGCGGACCCAGCCGGACTTCCTCGAACACCCGGCTGACTCCGGCGTCCGTGCGCAGTGCCCCGCGATCCGACTCCCAGAAGGTGTGACCCACACCGGCTCCGGTGGTGGCCCGCTGGTCGATATCCCTGATCGGATCCTGGAAGTACTCGAAGTTCGCGACGGCGTACCAGCTATCGCGGTACTTCCAGCGCAGGTTGTAGTCGACATCGAGGTGATCCTTGGTCGTGGTCGTTACGAGGTCCGAGCTCCGCGCGTCCACTTGTGCCCGGGCCTTGTGCACCACCACGCCGAGTACGTTGTCGAAACGCGCTCCGTGTCGCTCGACGCCGGCAACGAAGTTGAGGTCGGCGGCCCGGGTATTGCCGGTCGCCACCGCCACACCCAGATCGGCACGGGCTTGCCAGCGGCCACCGGTCGGATCCACAGACGGCGTGCCGGTGTTGGTTTCTTCAACGGCGTCCTCTCCTTGAGGATGCGGCGCATCCGTTTCTTCCACGCGTTCGACCCGCGTTCGTGGCACGGTCACAACCCCGACCTCGGGCACATTGATGGCGACAACGTCCGCGCCGACGTCAACGAGGTCGCCCGTCAAACGGTCGCCGTTCGTGAAGTGCACGACATCTGCGACGCCGGGCGACGTCGACAGCAGGGCAACCATGGCAATTGCCGGCAAAGAGAAAGAGGATTTGCGGTGCATGGACTTCGCACCTCCTTGTTGTCCAGCGTTGGACTTTAGCCGCTACGCTGGCCAGCGTCATGCCCAAACGCCGACGCTGTGCACCCGGCTGACGCCTTGCATTGCCTCAGCACGGGCGACCGCGCCCTTCCGGGCGCGTTAGGGTCGCCGTTCGAGCTTGTCGTGCCAGGCAACGGTTGAATTTCGTCTGGGCACTCCCCACTATCCGGTTCCCGCTCAAGTGACCCAAACCCCGTGGACCAGTTCAACGGAACGACCATCGTCTCTGTCCGGCGCGGCCCCGATGTCGTGCTCGGCGGCGACGGGCAGGTCTCGATGGGCAACACCATCGTGAAGAGCAACGCGGTCAAGGTCCGCCGTCTGCGGGATCATCCCGTGCTGGCGGGTTTCGCGGGCGGGACGGCGGATGCCTTCACGCTCTTCGAACGATTCGAGGGGGCGCTCGACAAGTACCACGGCAACCTCACCCGCGCCGCCGTCGAACTCGCCAAGGACTGGCGCTCCGATCGCGTGCTGCGCCGTCTCGAGGCGTTATTGGCGGTCGCCGGTCACGACAACTCGCTCATCGTCACCGGAAACGGCGATGTCATCGAGCCCGAGGGCGGGCTGATCGCCATTGGTTCCGGTGGGCCCTTCGCGCAGGCGGCCGCCCGCGCAATGCTCAACGAGACGGAGCTGTCGGCACAGCAGATCGTCGCCAAGAGCCTCGAGATCGCCGCGGAAATCTGCATCTACACCAACCGACACACGACCATCGAAACACTATGACCCTGATGACCCCGCGCGAGATCGTGCACGAACTCGACAAGCACATCATCGGCCAAGACCAGGCCAAGCGCGCCGTCGCCATCGCACTGCGCAACCGCTGGCGGCGAATGCAGCTCGACGACGAACTCCGCGAGGAGGTCACGCCGAAGAACATCCTCATGATCGGCCCCACGGGCGTGGGCAAGACCGAAATCGCCCGGCGACTCGCGAAGCTCGCAAACGCACCGTTCATAAAGGTCGAGGCGACGAAGTTCACCGAGGTCGGCTACGTCGGGCGCGATGTCGAGTCCATCGTCCGCGATCTAACGGACGTCGCGGTCAAGATGCTGCGTGAACAGGCCATCGACCGGGTGCAGCCACGGGCCGAGGACGCTGCCGAGGACCGTGTCCTCGACGCGCTGCTGCCGGAGCCGCGCGGCGTTCCGGGAGCCGCCGCACCAAAGGAACCGATGCGCGAAATCGCCGAGGAGTTGGCCCGACGGGCTGACGTGGCAACGGAGCGGCACTTGGCGCCCGAAACGGAAGCCCGCCGCGACAACTCCTCCACCCGGCAGATGTTCCGCCAGCGACTGCGCAACGGCGAGCTCGACGACAAGGAGATCACCATCGAGATCGACAATGCCGCAATCGGCGTGGAGATCATGGCGCCACCCGGGATGGAAGAGTTCACGGGGCACCTGCAGAGCATGTTCTCGAACATGCAGCAGAAGAAACGGCAGATGCGCCTGAAGATCCGCGACGCCATGCGCCGCCTCTGCGAAGAAGAGGCGATGAAGCTCGTCAACGAGGACGAGTTGAAGACCCAAGCCATCGACGCGGTGGAGCAGACCGGCATCGTCTTCCTCGACGAACTCGACAAGGTCGCCAAGCGCAGCGAAGGCGTCGGTGCCGACGTCTCGCGGGAGGGCGTGCAGCGCGACCTCCTGCCGCTCATCGAAGGCTCGACGATCAACACCAAGTACGGCATGGTGCGCACGGACCACATCCTGTTCATCGCCTCCGGGGCGTTCCATTTCGCCAAGCCGTCGGATCTGATCCCCGAGTTGCAGGGCCGCCTGCCCATCCGGGTGGAACTCGCGGCGCTAACGGCGGAGGACTTCCGGCGCATCCTGTCCGAACCGGACGCCTCGCTCACCGAGCAGTACAAGGCGCTGCTCGAAACCGAGGGGGTGTCCATCGAGTTCGAAGACAAGGCACTGGTACGCATTGCCGAGATCGCCTGCGAAGTCAACGAGCACACCGAGAACATCGGCGCGCGCCGCCTGCACACGGTGATGGAGCGACTGCTCGACGAGATCTCCTTCGAGGCCGGGGACGGCAAGGGCTCGACGGTGATCGATGCCGCCTACGTGGACGGCCACCTGGCCGACATCGCCCGCGACCAGGATCTGTCTCGCTACATCCTGTGAACCCCACCGGAATCACCTACCACAAGACCTCCAAGACCCTGGAGCTGAGCTACGCGGGTCGGCCATCCGCAACGGTGCCGGCCGAGCTATTGCGCGTCTACTCGCCATCCGCGGAGGTACGCGGCCACAGCGATGCCGAACGGGTGCTCCAGACCGGCAAGAAACACGTCGGCATAGACCGCATCGAAGCCGTCGGCAACTACGCGATCCGCATCGTGTTCGACGACGGCCACGACACGGGGATCTATTCCTGGAGCTTTCTGCGCGACCTCGCCGACAACGAAGCGGATTACTGGCAACGGTATCTCGACGAACTCGAGGAGAAAAACGCGTCGAGGCTGCCCGCGATCCCGGTGGGCCAGTGGACGCCGCGCGGTTAACACGGCCCGGACGGGCGCACGCTCCTCCGGACACCGGATTCGCCGACGGCAGGTAAACTAGCGAAACCACCTCGGACGGAGAGGCGCGGCGGGCGACCACAAGGGTCGCCCCTACGAACCATGGACAAGACGGTCGATTTCGGGACCGAGCGGGTTACACCCGCGGAGAAAACGCGCCGCGTCGGCGGCGTGTTCGACGCCGTCGTGGACCGTTACGACGCCATGAACGACATCATGTCCCTAGGCACGCACCGGCTGTTCAAACGGGTGGCTGTGGAAATGGCGCGTCTGCGCCCCGGACAGCTTATCCTCGACCTTGCCGGCGGGACCGGCGACATGACGGCCTTGACGGCCCCGACGCTCGGCGAACGGGGTCGAGTCGTGCTCGCCGACATCAACGGCGCAATGCTCGCTAGGGGACGCGACCGCTTGCTCGACGAAGGGGTCGCGAACTTCGCGGCGGTTCAAGCCCGGGCCGAGTCGCTGCCTTTTCCGAACGACTGTTTCGACGCTGTAGTCGTTGCTTTCGGCGTGCGCAACTTCACCGACAAGGAAGCGGGCTTGAAGGAGATGCACCGGGTCCTGCGCGCAGGTGGCATGGCGATCATACTGGAATTCTCGCAGATTCGAAACCACCTACTCGCGAAAGCGTACGACGCCTTTCGCGCCACCTGGCCGATCATCGGAACTGCGGTCGCAGGCACGGCCGCACCCTACCGTTACCTGGTCGAGTCCATAGACCGCCATCCCGACCAGGGCGCTTTTCGGTCGATGATGGCGGATGCGGGCTTCGCCGAGGTCGAGGTGCAGAATCTCGCGGCCGGCGCGGCGGCCGTCCACCGGGGTGTCAAGTGACGATCACGGGACTCCCAGATCCAAGCGCAGGACTCGCCGAACTCGCGCGGCTGGCGTTGTCGGCGGGGATTGCCGCAAGCCCGGCGGCACGAGCATGCAGCGAACGCCAGGCCGGCCGGTCCCTTGCCATCGAGACGCTAACCGCGCGGTTCGTCATCCACTTCGAACCCGGTGCGGTTCGGGTCGATACGGACACCGGTCCGGCCGATGCGACGTTGCGGGGATCGCCCGCCGCCGTGGCGGCAACCCTGGCCGGAAGGGAAGAGACGGCGGCCGTCCTCGGCGACCCGGCCCTCTTCGAGGATTTCCGCGACTCGTTCCGACCACGATTGGAAGTGCCGGGCAAGTTCGTGCTCGAAGACCTCGGCGACATCGTTCGGCTCGGTGTGAAGGCCGCCGAATCGGCCCTGGAGGGCCTCGCGAACGCCGTGAGGAACCGGCGAGATCCATGACCCGCGCTGGTCGCATTGGGAAGATCCTGCTGACGGTCGCCAGACACCGGCTCGATCGCAATATCGATCGTTTCGCGAGCCACCACTGGTGGTATCGGCTGTCCCCGCTCCGACTGCTGCCGGCACCCCGGAAGCCGGACGCGGTTCGCCTTCGGGAAGCCATCGAGAACCTCGGGCCGGTGTTCATCAAGTTCGGACAGATCCTGTCCACCCGCCGCGACCTCCTCGCGCCCGACTACGCCGATGAGCTAGCGAAGCTCCAGGACCGGGTGCCGCCGTTCCCGGGCGAAATCGCGGTTGCCCTCGTCGAGGCGAGCCTTGGGGACTCGATCGCTTCCCTGTTCGAGAGCTTCGATACCGAGCCGATCGCCTCCGCCTCGTTGGCACAGGTCCATGCGGCCACCATGGCAAACGGCGACGAGGTGGCGGTCAAGGTCATCCGCCCCGACATCAAACGGGTCATCGAGAAGGACCTGGCGCTGATCCACACCATGGCGGGGCTCCTGGAGCGGACTTCCCGGGACGCGCGGCGCCTCAGGCTCAAGGCCGTGGTCGCGGACTACGAACGAACGATCTTCGACGAACTGAACCTGCTCAAGGAAGCCGCCAATACCGCCACGCTGCGGCGCAACTTCGCTACTTCCGAATTGCTCTACGCCCCCAAGGTCTATTGGGAGCGGTGCAGCGAGTCCGTTCTGGTCCTGGAACGCGTGCGGGCGGTCCCGATTTCGGACATCGAGGCGTTGAGAGCCGCCGGCACGGATATGAAGAAACTCGCCGAGCGCGGGGTGGAGACGTTCTTCACCCAGTTGTTCAAGCACAATTTCTTCCACGCCGACATGCACCCCGGCAACATCTTCATCGATATCTCGGATCCCGCAAACCCCAGCTACATCGCCATCGACTGCGCCATCATCGGAACCTTGAGCGAAGAGGACCAGAGCTACCTGGCGCGCAACGTCCTCGCCTTCCTGAACCGCGACTACGGGCGCATCGCGCGGCTGCATGTCGAGTCGGGATGGATTCCGCCCGGAACCGACCCGCGCGAGTTCGAGGATGTGATTCGGCAATTGCTGGAACCGATATTCCAACGCCCGTTGAAGGAGATCTCGTTCGGCCACTTCCTCATCGCGCTGTTCCAGACCGCGCGACGGTTCAACATGGAAGTGCAGCCCCAGCTAGTGCTCCTGCAGAAGACCCTGCTCAATATCGAGGGGCTGGGCCGCCAACTCTATCCGGACCTCGATCTGTGGAATACGGCCAAACCGTTCATGGAGTCCTGGATGCGCGAGCGCTACGGCCCACTCGCCCTGCTCACCAACCTAGTCGAACACGCGCCGACGCTCGCCGTGGAGCTGCCCCGCCTTCTTCCCCAGATCCCCGACATCGTCGCGACGGCGATGCACAAGCTCACCGACATGGACCGGCGCGCGAACACGCAGCGGGAGGCGATGGAGAGACTGACAAGCGCCATCGACGGACAGAACCGCCGGGCGCGCTGGCGACGAGCTGCCGGCGGCGCGCTCGTCGCCCTGGGACTCGTGCTGCTCTGGCGCCCGTTGGCGGACGCCATCGCGGGCAGCGACTCGGTCACGGTCACAGCCGGGGTCGTGGCGGCGCTCGCGGGTTCGGTGCTGGTGCTTCGAGGTTGAGGGTCGCCCCGTAGGGGACGGGCTTGTCCCGTCCCGCGGGCTTGTCCCGTCCCGCAGGCTTGTCCCGCCCCGCGCCGCTGCGCAGATGGAGCGCGGGAGCGGAGGACGGGCGACCGCGCGCCC
>JAPPND010000063.1 GCA_028818795.1 Gammaproteobacteria bacterium
GTACTCTATTGATCGGCATGTACGACTACCTGCTCGTGGTGGGACCCGGTCGATCGGGGAGCGACTTCCTTTACCGCATCCTGCGTGCCCACCCGGACTACGCCTTCCCCGAGATCAAGGAAGGTGCGTACTACCGATCCGTGCGCGCCTACAAGCGAGCGAGCGCCAAAGTTTGCCCCGCAGGCAAAGTCCTCTGCGACATCGCGAACGACGCCTACCACGATCCCAAGCTCACCCCCGGTGTCCGCGCACTGCAGAGCCAAGGCGTTTCGGTCCTGATGATGGTTCTGCTCAGGAATCACCGCGACCGGGCGGTGTCGGCCATGCGATTCCGCAAGAGCCGCGGCAGGCCGTCGGCCCTCGGGAGCGCACGGCGCCTCGAAGAGTCCGTTGTCCAAGACCGGCTGACCCCCGCGATGCTCGAGGACATTTTCGGTCTCGACGTCGATGTGCTCACGGTCGACTTCGCGACCCTCGTCGAAGACACCGAGAGCTTCCTCGCCAAGCTTGCATCGCTCTGCGGTACCGGCCCATTCGACTCGTTGGCCACCGATCCGGTAAACGTATCAACCCAGGCGAGATTCGTCTGGCTCTCGACCCTCGGTTGGCTCGGCGCAGTAGCGCTTCGAAGATTGGGACTGACCCGCGTGCTGCAGCGAATCAAGGACTCGTGCGCGATCAGTCGGGTGTTCTTCAAGCCGCTAGCACCCGGTGTGCGGGAGATTCAGCTCTCCGAGACGTCCGCAGGCACTCTCGATGATGCGCACCGCGAATGCTGGTCGGTCGTAATGCGCGATTCGGCGAAGGAACACGAAGGCTTGTTCCTTCGGCGGGCGTCGACATCCAGCCCGGGTCCTGGGATGGTCGATTCCAATCAGTAGGTCGCCGGCCGACCGACAGGAGCGTCTCCAACAAGAGCGAGAAACGTCGCTTCCGCTCCCCGGGCGACGCCATCGAGATCGTAGCGTCTGGCCATTCGACGGGCGTCTCCCCGGATTCGCTTGATCTCCGCCGGATCGCCGAGGAGGTCCACAATGGCACGGCCAAGTGCGTCAACGTCCAAAGGGCCAACCGTGCGTCCGAGCCCATGGTCCGTCACCAGCCGCGCCGCTTCACAGCCTTCGGTTACGACTAGCGGAACCCCGCACGCCAGGGTCTCGTACACCTTCGAAGGCATCGTTCCGGGTAGCTCGGCAGCCAACGGCACCAAGGCCACATCGAACGACGCGACCAACTCGCCGACCTGTTCCTTCGGGATCGGGTCCTTGAAGACGACGTTGGCCAACTGCGCCGCCATCGCCACTTCGACGAGCGTCTTTTTGGTCGGCCCGTCACCCACTAGCACGAACCTGACACGGGGATTGTCGCGAAGCTTCTCCGCCGCGCCGATGACGGTCTCCAATCCCTGGAAGAGTCCGTGCAATCCACAATACCCCACTAGGAAGTCCGCCTCGCCGACCCCCAGCGACTGACGCAGACTCTCGCTGCGCCGCTCGGGTCGAAACAGCTCGAGGTCGGTCCCACCCGGTATCACCGCAGTCGGCACCTTCGGAAACCGGCTGGCGATCGAGTCGCTCGCCGTTCGGGTAGTCGCCGTCACGAGGTCGGCCTTCTCGTAGCCCAACCGTTCGAGTCGTTCCATCAAATGGAGCGGTATTCCCTTCATCTCAAGGCCGGCGCGCACCGCGGTTTCGGGCCAGATGTCGGAGACGTTCATGACGATGCGCGCCTTGGCGATGCCGCCGATCAAGAGTCCGGCAAGCACTAAGAACAGTGGTGGACTTTCGATGAAGACGATGTCCCTGCGCCCCGTTCCGCGGATCCCGAACAACAGGCTCGACGCCAAGAACGTGAGATAGCTCACCAGTCGCGGAAACGGCTGCGCAGAGTTGGACGGCCTGAGCCAGGTTCGCACCACGTGGACGTCGTTGATGCACTCCTCGGCGCGGATTCTGCCCCGGAAGCCCGGGAACACCTTCCCGGTCGGGTAGTTCGGCATGGCCGTGATCACACGGACGTCGTGGCCGCGCGCCGCCAGACGCCGGGTCAGTTCGTAAAGCCGCGCGGCCTTGGCGCCGATCTCCGGCGGAAAGTTCTGGGTCAGGAAGAGGATCCGTAGGGGACGGGCTCGTCCCGTCCCGGTGCCGAGGCGACCGGGGGATTTGGCGCGGGCGACCACAAGGGTCGCCCCTACGACGACTTGGTCATGTCATTCAACGGGCTGCCTATAGAGCCGCTTCGACTTCGCTGCGCGCGTTGATGTAGGCCTGTTCCGAGATGGCGTGGTATTCCCGCATGTCGGCGAGGAACGATCGGTAGGAGTTGAGCACACGCCGGGCCAATTCATCGCCCTCCGCTTCTTCTTCGAGCACTTCGTCGGATAGCTCGGCGAACCGCTTCAGCACGTCGTCCGGCAATGGCCGGATCTCGATGCCGTGTTCTTCCACAAGTACTTTGAGCGCCGTCGCGTTGCGCGCCGTGAACTCGTCCAGTACCTCTTGGTTGACCGCCGTACAGGCGACTTCGAGCATCGCTTGCAGGTCCGTCGGCAGCGCTTCCCACGCCTCGATGTTGACGATCGCCTCCAAGGTCGCGCTGGGCTCGTGCCACCCGGGGTAGTAGTAGTACCGCGCAATTTCCTGTAGACCGAAGGCGAGGTCGTTGTAGGGGCCGATCCACTCGGTGGCATCGATGACGCCGGTCTGAAGCGCGGTGAAGATCTCGCTGCCGGGCATGGTCTCGGCCACGCCGCCCGCGCGCGCGAAGACCGCGCCGCCAAGACCGGGGATGCGCATCTTCAACCCCTGGATGTCCGCTAGCGAGTTGATCTCCTTGTTGAACCATCCGGCCATCTGTGCGCCGGAGTTGCCCGTCGCCATGGGCAGTACGCCGAACGGTGCGTACAACTCCCGCCACAGTTCCATGCCACCCCCGAACCGCAACCAGCCGTTCGTTTCCTGGGCGTTCATGCCGAACGGCGCCGTGGTGAACATCGCCGCGATGGGCATCTTGCCGCGCCAGTAGTAGGCGGCACCATGACCGATTTCCGCCGTGCCCTGGGCAACCGCGTCGAACACCTCGAACGCGGGCACCAGCTCGCCCGCCGCGTAGACCTTGATCTTGAATCGCCCGGCGGACATCGTGTCGAGCATCTCTGCGAGGCGTTCCGGCGCCGTGCCCAGCGCCGGCAGGTTCTTCGGCCAGGTGGTGACGAGCTTCCACTCGACGGCGGGTCCCTGGACGACCGTTCCGCCCCCCGGTTCCGGTTCAACGGAGCAACCGATCGCGAGGGCCAACAACACGCTGAGGACGGCTAGGTGTCGCATGGAAAGATTTCCCGCTTGCACTACGCGCCATCGTATCAGACGGCGCTTCGTGCAAGCAGAGCGGGGAGCGTGACCGGTTACCCCACCGTGGCCGATGCGCAAGGCACGGCGCCTTATTCGACAAACGGTTCATCGCCCACGAGACCCTGTAGGCGGGCGAGCTCTGCCGTCAGCGACGCTTGGATGTTGGCGTATTCCGTCCTTCCGTACACCGAGTTCATCTCGTAGGGGTCGGCCACCAAGTCGAAGAGTTCCCACTCCTTGGGCTTGGACTCGTCGATGGTGTCCGGTTGGCCGAGCGCTTCGCCGTAGTAGTAGATCAGCTTGTGGGTCTTGGTCCGTACGCCGTAGTGGGCGCTGACGTAGTGGTGCGCCAGATGCATCCAGTAGCGGTAGTACATGGACTGGGGCCAATCGGCGGGGACGTCGCCTTGAAGCAGCCCTCGGAAAGAACGCCCCTGCATGTAGTCCGGCTTGGCGATGCCCGCCCAATCGCAGAACGTGGGCGCAAAGTCGACGTTGGTGACGATCTCGTCGACGACCGTGCCGGGTTCGACTGCCGCAGGGTAGCGCACCAGGAACGGCATGCGCAGCGACTCCTCGTACATGAAACGCTTGTCGTACCAGCCGTGGTCGCCTAGGAAGAAGCCCTGGTCGGAGGTGTAGATCACGACCGTGTCATCGGCTATGCCGTCGGCGTCGAGGTAGTCGAGCACCCGACCCACGTTGTCGTCCACCGAGGCGACGCAGCGCAGGTAGTCCTTGATGTAGCGCTGGTACTTGAAGTCCTTGAGATCGGCGGAATCCATGAACGAAACGGGGATGTTCGACTCCTCGGGCGTTAGCGTGAAGCCAGTGACACTCTTCGGGTTGGGTACCGTGGCCCAACGTTGGATACCCGTTGGCGGAATCAGCTTGAGATCCCGGTAGGTCATGTGGTCGGCGATCCGCATCCGCGCCTCCCGCGCAGCGGTCGAGCGGTTCGAGTAGTCGTCGTCGAACGTGACCGGTTGCTCGATGTGCTCGTCCGCGTAGAGGCGGGCGTGTCCTTCGTCCGAATCCCACGGTCGGTGCGGCGCCTTGTGGTGGTACTTGACGAAGAACGGGCGATCCTTGTCACGCCGGATCAAGTAGTCGAGCGTCAGATCGGTGATGACATCGGTGGTGTAGCCTTCGAACGCACACATCTCGCCGTTGCAGTTCATTTGGGGATCGAAGTAAGGCCCCTGCCCCTGAAGCACTTTCCACTCGTCGAAACCGCTCGGCCAATGCGGTTCGGCGTCGCCAAGGTGCCACTTGCCGAACACGGCCGTTTGGTACCCGGCGGCGTTCAGTTCCTTGGCGACGTTGGGCAGCCGATTGTCGAGATGTGCGCCGATCGTGGTCACGCCGTTGACGTGGTTGTAGGTGCCGGTGAGTATCGCCGCGCGGCTTGGCTCGCAGATGCTGTTGGTACAGAAGCAGCGGTCGAACCGGGCGCCCTCACTGGCGATCCGGTCGAGGTTCGGCGTCGTGTTGATGCAGCTACCGTAGCAACCCATGGCGTGCGCGGCGTGATCGTCCGTCATGATGAACAGGATGTTGGGTGGGCTAGGCATTGGAAGGGCCGAGGCAGAGACAACGGGGACGTTAGCCCAGGACCTCCAGGTTCGCATACGCGAGCATCAGCCACTTCGACCCCGCTTTCGTGAAGTTGACCTGCACCCGGGTCCGCTCGCCGGCCCCCTCGGCCTGCAGGACGATGCCCTCGCCGAACTTGGCGTGCCTGACCGTCTGGCCAATGCGCAGACCGCCGTGATCCTCGCCCAAGTCCTGCGCACCGTTGCCCGCCTGGGCCCGGAAAGGCCGCGACACCGTGCCCCCCATGCGCACTTCCTCCAAGCACTCCGCCGGCACTTCGTCGAGGAAACGCGACGGCCAGTTGCTACTCTGCATGCCGTTCATGCGGCGCGTCTCCGCGTAGGTGAAATAGAGCTGTCGCATGGCCCGGGTGATGCCGACGTAGGCCAGCCGGCGTTCCTCCTCCAGCCGCCCCGGCTCGCGCATCGACCGGGTATTCGGAAAGAGGCCCTCCTCCATGCCGGCCATGAAGACCAACGGGAACTCGAGTCCCTTGGCGGAGTGCATGGTCATCATCTGCAGCGCCGGACCCCCGCTTTGGTAGTCGCCGCTTTCCAGTGCCGCCTGGTCGAGAAACTCGTCCAATTCGGAGGCCTGCGACTCCTCCTCGCCCGTGCTCTCGGCGGGAAACACCAAGGCGCCCCCGAACTGGCGACAGGCGGTCACCAGTTCCTCCAGGTTCTCCTTGCGCGCCATGCCGCGTTCGCCACCCTCCTTCGAGTGGAATGCCATCAGGCCACTGGCCTCAATGCACTGCTCGGCGATCTCATGGAGCGGTGCGTTCTCCGCGGCACCGGCAATGTCGTCGATCAGCTTGATGAACGCCCCGACGGTGGTTGCCGCCCGCCCCTTGAACCCACCGTGCGCAATGCCGTCCTTGGACGCCTGCCACATGGAGGTGCCGTTGGCCCGTGCCAGTGCCCGGATCGCGTCCACGGTCTTGCCGCCGATGCCCCGGGGCGGCGTATTGACCACGCGCTCGAAGGCGACGTCGGCGTGGCGTTGGCCCACGAGGCGCATATAGGCCAGGGCGTTCTTGATCTCCAGGCGCTCGAAGAAACGCACCCCGCCGTAGATGCGGTACGGGATGTCAAGCCGAAGGCAGGCTTCCTCGATGACCCGGGACTGGGCGTTCGACCGGTACAACACGGCGACCTCGTCGGGACTGCCGCCGTCCTCGATCCAGCGTTGGGTTCGATCGGCGATGAACCGGGCTTCGTCCAGGTCGTTGTAGCCCGAGTACACGAGAATCGGCCCGCCCAATCCGGCATCGGTCCAGAGGTTCTTGCCGAGGCGTTCGGCGTTGTTGCCGATCAACGCGTTGGCGGCATTCAGAATCCGGCTTGTCGACCGGTAGTTCTGCTCGAGTCTGATCACCTCGACGTCCGAGAAGTCCGTCTGGAAATCGTGAATGTTCTGGATCTTGGCGCCACGCCAACCGTAGATCGACTGATCGTCGTCGCCCACGGCCCAGACGGCACCCGGTCCCAATGCGCTGCCGGGTTCGGCGGCGGCTAGCACGCGCAGCCAAGCGTACTGGATGGTGTTGGTATCCTGGAACTCGTCGACAAGGAGGTGGCGGAAGCGACGCCGGTAGTGCGACCGCAGGTCGGTGTTTTCCAAGAGCAGTTCATGGCTACGCAAAAGGAGTTCCGCGAAATCCACTAGGCCGCCCTGATTGCAGAGTGCCTCGTAGGCCTCGTAGATGCGGTGGTGAGTCGTTCCGAACACGTCGTGGTCGGCCGCTTCCACGTCCTTGGCGCGTCGGCCTTCGTCCTTTTGCGAGTTGATGAACCAAACCGCCTGGCGCACGGGCCATTTCTGCTCGTCGACATCGAGAGTGCGGATGACGCGCTTGACGACGCGTAGCTGGTCGTCCGCATCGAGTATCTGGAAGTTCTGGAGAAGTCTGGCCTCCTGCCAATGCATGCGCAGCAGCCGATGCGCAATGCCGTGGAAAGTGCCCACCCACATGGCGCGTGCCGGTCCCTCGAGCAGGCGTTCCACGCGTCCCCGCATTTCGGCCGCGGCCTTGTTGGTGAACGTGACCGCGAGAATGCCGCCGGGCGACGCACCCAACGCCTCCACCAGATAGGCGATTCGATGCACCAGGACGCGGGTCTTGCCGCTGCCGGCTCCGGCGACGACGAGGAGGTTGCCGACGGGTGCCGTAACCGCTTCACGCTGGCGCTCGTTCAAGCCATCGAGAATGTGGGTTACGTCCACGGCCGAGCCTGAAGCTGGATATGTGGACAGTATACCCGTTCGAGGCCTATTCCACCGTCACCGACTTGGCGAGATTGCGGGGTTGGTCCACGTCCGTGCCCTTGAGCACGGCGGTGTGGTAGGCCAGCAATTGCAGCGGCACCGTGTAGACCACGGGGGCCAACAGTTCGTGCACCTTGGGCACCTCGATCACCGTCACGCCGTCCGCTTCGGCGATGCCCGCGTCGGCATCGGCGAATACATAGAGCCTGCCGCCCCGGGCGCGGACCTCCTGGAGATTCGAACGCACCTTCTTGACGAGTTCGTCACCCGGCGCGACCGCGACCACGGGCATGTCCTCGTCGACCAGGGCGAGTGGGCCGTGCTTCAGTTCGCCTGCGGGGTAGCCTTCGGCGTGGATGTAGGAAATCTCCTTGAGCTTGAGCGCACCCTCCAGCGCCACCGGGTAGTGTGCGCCGCGGCCGAGGAACAGCGCATGGTGGCGGTGCATGAACTCGACCGCCAACTCGTCGATTCGCTGGTCCAGCGTCAGGGTCTCGTCGACGACCTCCGGCAGAGCACGCAGCGCATCGACCAGTTCCCGTTCCCGGGACCGGCTTAGGCCCGTGCGGCGTGCAAGCAGGATCGCCACCATGAAGAGGGCCGCCAACTGGGTGGTGAAGGCCTTGGTGGACGCGACGCAGATCTCGACACCCGCCTGTGTCAGCACCGCCAGGTCGGATTCCCGTACCTGCGTGCTCGTCGGGACGTTGCACACCGTCAGCGTGTGTTCGAAGCCGGAACTCTTCGCGATGCGGTGGGCGGCCAGCGTGTCGGCGGTTTCGCCGGACTGGCTGATCGTCATGAACAACCCGCCGGGCGGCGTGACGAACTTCCGGTAGCGGAACTCCGAGGCGATCTCCACGCTCGTGGGAATCCCGGCAAGTTCCTCGATCCAGTAGCGGGCGATGCAGCCCGCGTAGTACGCGGTTCCGCAGGCCGCGATGGTCACCGACCGGGTGTCGTCGAGCACGCGCTTGGCATCGATGCCGAACGCCGGTTCGAGCACGTGGTCGCCGCCCAACCGCCCTTCCAGGGTGTCCCGGATAGCCTTGGGCTGTTCGTGGATCTCCTTTTCCATGTGATGGCGGTACTCGCCCTTGTCCGCGGCATCGCCGCTGTGCTCGACCCGGACGGTCGACCGAACCACGGCGCGATCGTTGACGTTCCAGATCGATATCGACCGGGACGTCAAGTCGACCAGATCGCCCTGTTCGAGATAGATGAACCGGTCGGTCACCGGGCGCAACGCCAGGGCATCCGATGCGATGAAGTTCTCGCCGATCCCGACGCCCACCACCAGCGGACTGCCGACCCGGACGCCGACGATCCGGCCCGGGTCGTCCCGGAACATCACCCCTAAGGCGTAGGCGCCGTCCAGGCGCTTCACCGCCTTGCGCACGGCCTCCAGGAGGTCTTCCTCCTCGTCCGTGCAGCGGTCGATCAGATGCGCGATCACCTCGGAGTCCGTTCCGGAGTCGAACTGATAGCCGTCATCCATCAGTTCGCTGCGCAATTCCTCGAAGTTCTCGACGATGCCGTTGTGCACCAGACAGATCCGGCCACGGGACATGTGCGGGTGCGCGTTTTCCACGGAGGGCCGACCGTGGGTCGCCCAACGGGTGTGGGCGATTCCCGTCGTCCCGAAGATCGGGTCCAACGCTAGGTTTTCCGCCAGTTCTTGGACACGGCCGATGGTGCGGCGGCGCTCGATCGTCGAACCGTTCGCTGCCTTGAGATCGACGCCGTTCTTCGTCACCGCGATCCCGGCGGAGTCGTAGCCCCGGTACTCGAGGCGCTGAAGCCCCTCAAGCAGGATGGCCGGTACTTCCCGGCCCGCTACTGCGCCAACGATGCCGCACATGTTCGCTAACCCTTGCGTTTTCGCTTGGCAGGGGGCATCCACCCCGGGATGTTCCGCTGACGGCCTCGACCCACGGCGAGATCCTCGCGCCGGACCTTGGTCGTGATTGTCGACCCCGCGCCGATATAGGCTTCGTCCTCGATGACGAGCGGCGCAACGAGCGTCGCGTTGGTGCCGACGAATACGCCATTGCCGATCTCGGTACGGTGTTTGTCCACCCCGTCGTAATTGCAGGTGACTGCCCCGGCCCCGATATTGCTGCCTTCGCCCACCGAGGCATCGCCCAGGTAGGCCAGGTGGTTGGCCTTGGCGCCGGCCCCGATGCTCGCTTTCTTGGTTTCGACGAAGTTGCCGATGTGTACCGACTCGGCGAGGTCGGTGCCCGGTCGCAGCCGGGCGAACGGACCGATCCGGCAGCCGGCCGCGATAGCCGCGCCGTCGATCGAACTCATGGACTCGACGCGGACGCCGTCGCCCAGCGACGAGTCGCGGATCACGCAGCCGGGTCCGATGTGGACGCCGTCTCCCAACGCAACGGTGCCTTCGAACACCACGTTGATGTCAATGACGCAGTCGCGCCCGGCGCGTAGCGATCCCCGGATATCGACGCGTGTCGGATCCATCAAGGTTACGCCCTCGGCCATCAGTCGCGATGCCTCGCGGCGTTGGTGGATACGCTCCAACCGGGCCAACTGGGCGCGATCGTTGACGCCGAGGGACTCCTCGGCACTGGCCGGCACACCGGTCACCGGCAATCCACGGGCTACGGCCAAGGTGACCACATCCGTCAGGTAGTACTCGCCTTGATCGTTGTCCGGTCGAAGGGAGGTGACGAGATCGAGAAGCACCGGTTTGGAAGCTGCCAAGACGCCGGTGTTGACCTCCGCGATGGCTTTTTCGGCCTCGGTTGCGTCGCGCTCCTCGACAATCCCGGTGATATGACCGTCGCCATCGCGCAGAACTCGCCCGAAGCCGTAGGGATCGGGAAGATCCGCACAGGCCAGGGCGACACCGGTACCCGCTGCCTCGATGCAGCCCGTCATGGTGTCGGAGGTCGTGAACGGCGCATCGCCAAACAGGACGAGGACCGTCGCGTCGTCAGATACCGCCGGCAGCGCTTTACCAACTGCATGGCCTGTGCCCCGACGCGACTCCTGCATCACCCAGGACAGGCCGGGGCGATCCGCGAAACAGGCCCTGACCCGTTCGCTCTGAGCGCCGACAACCACGTGGATCCGGCTCGGTTCGAGACGGCGCGCGGTGTCGAGAACATGCGCGAGCAGCGGGCGTCCACCCAGCGGATGCAGGACCTTGGGCAACGCCGAGTGCATGCGCGTCCCCGCGCCTGCCGCCAATACCACTGCCTCTACGCCCATCCTTGATGCCATCGGATCGCAAGAGACCGATTATAGCCCCGCCCCGACACCCGCCCCGACGGGCCTACGGTTTCGTTTTGCTACAGTGTGTTCGCCGGGACCACTCGAACGGAGGAGCGACCTTGTCGGGGTCTCCCATCAAGAAGGCGGTAATCGCAGCCGCGGGCAGTGGCACGCGGTTCCTGCCCGCCACCAAGGCGATCCCCAAGGAGATGATCCCGCTGATCGACCGACCGATCATCCAGTACCTGGTCGAGGAACTGGCCGCGAGCGGTATCGAGGACGTGGTCTTCGTCAGCCGCTGGGACAAGAAGGTGCTGGAGGACCACTTCGATCAGCATCCCACCCTCGAAGACGCGCTGGAAGCCAGCGGCAAGGAGCGCTACCTCGCGGAAACCCGCCGACCCGGTGAACTCGTGAATGTCGCCTACATTCGGCAAAAGGGCCCCTACGGCAATGGCACCCCTGCCCTCAACGCCGCACCGCTGCTGGGTGGTCAGCCGTTTGTCTACGCGTTCGGCGACGACCTCGTGAGTTCCGAGGTGCCCTTCACCGCGCAACTCATCGAGCAGTACCACAAGACGCCCGGCGTGATCCTCGGCGCCCAGGAGGTGCCGCGTGACGAGGTTCCCAGCTACGGGATGATCGAAGTCGACGCCGAGATGCGGGTCACCAAGATCGTCGAGAAGCCCGAACCCGCCGCGGTGACGTCAAACCTGGTCGGCTTCGGGCGCTATGTCCTGCCACCCGAGGTGCCCGCCCTGCTCGGCGAGATCCCGACCGGCAAAGGCGGCGAGCTTTGGCTGATGGATGCCATCGAGGCGTACATGCGGCGAGGCGGGGCGGTGTACGCCTGCCCGGTCCGGGAAGGGCGATGGCTTACCACCGGCGATCCGGTGAACTACCTCGA
Source organism: Gammaproteobacteria bacterium (assembly GCA_028818795.1). Lineage (GTDB taxonomy): Bacteria > Pseudomonadota > Gammaproteobacteria > Pseudomonadales > Azotimanducaceae > VXYL01. The sequence goes on from JAPPND010000063.1 coordinate 11,362, forward strand.
AGCGCTCTTCCACTACGGACTGGAAAGGGCGGACTTGAGGGATGATCTCGCGCGGATCATCAAGCGGCTCGCCAAGCGGGTGTGAATTGGAGAGATTTCCTACACGGCAAAGTGGTAATGTCCCGCAGACGGCGGGCTCGGAATAGCGCATTGTGCAGCGCTTCGAGTCAACGATCAGAAGTAGCCGAAATGGACCAGCAAAAAAATTCGCCATCGGGCCATACGCCCGGCAACACCCGGTCCATCGGTGTCCTGCCAAACTGGCTGGACAGCCGAACCATCGCAATCTTGACCACCCTACTCACGGTGGCCCTCGCGCTTGGGGCCATGGTGCAGACCACCTATTCGCGCATGGGCCATGAATTCGGCCAATTGCGCCAGGAATTCGGCCAACTGCGCCAGGAATTGCGGCAGGAAATCGGCGAACTGCGTCGCGACCTCAGCACCGACATCAAGAACGTCCGCGTGGGGCTCACCGCCGATATCGAGAACGTCAGGGACGAACTGGGGGCCGAGATCAAAGGCCTCGACACGCGTCTTCGCACGGTAGAAATCGACGTGGCTGCCATTCGCGAACGCGTAAGCGCCGTCGAAGGACACACGCTCGATCAGGATCCTTGGGATACCCGCTCCCGTGACGGCTGAATCCGTTGGCCGGGCCTGGCGCCCGTGACCGACCCGGTAGATGTCCTGATCGTGGGTGCCGGCGCATCCGGCGCCGCAGTCGCGTGGAGCCTCGCCGAGACCCGTATGCGCATCGTCTGCCTGGAGCAGGGCGACTGGATGAATCCGGCCGAGTATCCGAGCAGCGGCCGGGATTGGGAAGCCCGGGCCTTCAGCGACATGAGCATCTCGCCGAACCGCCGCAAGCGCGAGACGGACTATCCGGTCAACGATGCGAACTCGCCGATCTCCGTCGCCAACTTCAACGCCGTCGGCGGCAGCACGATTCTCTATGCCGGCCACTTCCCGCGCTTCCACCCGTCGGACTTTCGGGTCAAGACCCTTGACGGCGTCGCCGACGACTGGCCAATCGACTATCGCATGCTCGAGCCCTACTACGCGGAGAACGACCGCATGATGGGCGTGTCGGGCCTCGCCGGTGATCCCGCGTATCCGCCCAAGGAGTCGGTCATGCCGCCCGTGCCGCTTGGCAGGGCCGGCACGGCCATCGCGAAGGGCTTCAACAAGCTCGGCTGGCACTGGTGGCCTTCGGACACGGCCATCGCCACCGAGACCTACGACGGCCGGGACAGGTGCATCAACCTCGGGGCCTGCAGCAGCGGCTGCGCCCAGGGCGCCAAGGCGAGCACGGACATCACCTATTGGCCCCATGCAGTGCGGGCAGGGGTCGAGGTGCGGACGCGATGCCGGGTACGCGAAATAACCGTAAACGGCGACGGCAGAGCCTTCAGCGGGGGAGCGCGAGGGGGTACCCCTCGCATGAATAGAGCATCCGGCGTGGTGTACTACGATCAAGACGGCGTCGAGCAGTTCCAGCCTGCGGAAGTGGTCATCGTCGCCTGCAACGGGGTCGGTACCCCGCGCCTGTTGTTGAACTCCACCTCGGGGCGTTTCCCCAACGGTATCGCCAACTCCAGCGGTCTGGTGGGCAAGAACCTGATGTTCCATCCCTACGCGTCGATCCAAGGGATCTTCGACGAGCCCCTCGACGGCTATCGCGGCCCCGGTGTGTGCATCTGGAGCCAGGAGTTCTACGAAACCGACCCAAGCCGCGGTTTTGTTCGCGGCTACACCTACGAGATCAATCGGGGCCGAGGCCCGGTCGCGACGGCGCTCGCAGGCATGTTCAGCGGACGGATTCCCTTCGGCGAGGGCCACCACGAGGCCTATCGGCAACTCTTCAGCCGCATCGCCGGCATGGTAGGTATCTGCGAGGACCTGCCCGAAGAACACAACACGGTGACCTTAGATCCCGAACTCACCGACGGGCATGGCATCCCGGCCCCGAAAGTCGACTACACGCTCTCGGAGAACAGCCGCCGGATGCTCGACCATGCCGTCGCCCGGGCGACCGAGGTGCTGACCGCGGCCGGAGCCAAGGACGTCATCACCGAGGCCCCCATCGGCGTCGGCGGTTGGCATCTCATGGGGACCGCGCGCATGGGCACGAACCCGGAACGTTCAGTGGTCAACGAATGGGGTCGTGCCCACGACGTGAAGAACCTGTTCATCGTCGACGGCAGCATCTTCGTGACCTCCGCCGGCGTGAATCCCACCCGCACCATCCAGGCGCTGGCGCTCTACATCGCCGACTCGATGAAGAAGCGCCTCGCCAATCTGTTCGACTAGGCACCATGGACACGATTGCCACCGACAACCCGTTCACGACCGAAGAGCAGGGGACGCTTCTCGGCCTGGTCGGTGCGGTGATTCCACCGAGTGCCGAATTCGGGACGCCGGGGGCGGACGATCCCGCCATCGCGGCCGACATTCTCGCCACCGCCCGTCCCTACCACGCCGCGGTTGCCAAGGCGCTGAGTCAGATCGAGTCAACAGCCGCCAAGCAGTATGACGCCGCGTACACCGACTTGGACGCAGCGACGCGCGCGAGAATCGCCAGCGACCTGAGCCGTTCCCGATTCGTCGGCGTCGGAACACTGGTCACGATCACCGCCCAGTGCTACTACCGTGACGACCGCGTGATGCAGTCGCTCGGAATGGAGCCCCGTTCGCCCTACCCGGACGGGTTCGACATCCCGCAAGGCGACTGGTCGCTGCTCGAACCCGTTAGGCAACGCGCCAGGATCTACAAGGAGGTCTGACCGCCGCCGGCCGCTCGGGCCATCTTGGGTGTCGACAAATCCCTGGTGCCGAGGACGTCGGGTGCCGTAGGGCACGGGCTTGTCCCGTCCCGCCGGGAAGTGCCGGCGTGTTGGCGCGGGCGACCACAAGGGTCGCCCCCATAAGCGCTAACTTGCGTCGATTTTGACGGCTTTAGGGTGATTTCGTATGCCAAGTAGATGCCTTGAACACGGGTTTGAACCGTTCCAGGCTCGAAAATGCCAACAGGTTAGCGCTTATGAGGGTCGCCCCTACGCATGTCTCATCAAGCCGGCCGGCCTAGGCTGACCCGCTGTCCAATAAGAAAGTGAGGGTGAAATCGACCGATCGCGACGCGGTCG
>JAPPND010000055.1 GCA_028818795.1 Gammaproteobacteria bacterium
CGAATGAATAGGGCGATGTTCCGCCCCGCCGCCCGACCACCCTCCGCTGGTGGCTGGCCATCACCGGGCGAACTTGAAAGGGGCGATGTTCCCTCCTCTGGCCGCCCCATCGCCCGCCTCGAACAGTGCGCCAGCGGCTGCGCGTTTTCCACGCTTCGTCCACGGCGCCGGTCCCCCAGAAAAACCGAGGCGCGGTGGTCGAAGGTGTGGGAAACGCAACTCCAACCCCGCGAGTTGAATAGGGCGATGTTCACTCCCTTCGACCGCCGCCGCGATCCGATTGTCGCCCCTCGAGCAAGAGCACCGGCGGCGTTTTCTCCATGCTTCACCCGCAGCGTCGGCCCTTGGGATTCGGGTGTACGACGATTGGACTGCGGCGTGTATTGCGCCGGACCTATAGGTCGGGAAACGATTGCTGAGGATCCAGCAGCGCAGGGCGGCCATGGCGTCGATGCCGGACCACTGGTGGTAGGCCCTGACGGCCCTGACCTACAGCGCTTCCATTCCGCGACCGCGCCGCTACAATGGCGCGCTTTTGTCCGGGAGGAACCTAAGGATGGCACTGCACTTCGTGCCGCGAAAGCCGCGCTCAGAGCAGATCGAAGAGCTTGAGCAGGAATGGAAAACCAACCCGCGTTGGAAGGATGTGAAACGCGGCTACAGCGCCGAAGACGTGGTCAACCTGCGCGGCAGCATCCCGCATCGCAGCATGCTCGCGGCGCACGGCGCGGACAAGCTCTGGGAACTCCTCCAGGAAGAGGACTTCGTCAATTGCCTCGGTGCGGTGACCGGCGGCCAGGCCGTGCAACAGGTCAAGGCGGGCATCAAGGCGATCTACCTCTCCGGTTGGCAGGTGGCTGCCGACAACAACACATCGGAGACGATGTATCCCGATCAGTCCCTCTACGCGGTGAACTCGGTGCCGAGCGTGGTCAACCGCATCAACAACGCCTTCCGGCGTGCCGACGAAATCCAGTGGGCCAAGGGCGTCGACGAGGGCATCGACTACTACGCGCCCATCGTCGCCGACGCCGAGGCTGGCTTCGGCGGCGTGCTGAACGCCTTCGAGCTCATGAAAGCGATGATCTCGGCGGGCGCCGCAGGCGTGCATTTCGAGGACCAATTGGCGTCCGTGAAGAAGTGCGGCCACATGGGCGGGAAGGTCCTCGTGCCCACGGTGGAAGCCGTGCAGAAGCTCATTGCCGCGCGACTTGCCGCGGACGTCTGCGACGTACCCACGCTACTCATGGCCCGCACCGACGCCAATGCCGCGGACATGGTCACCAGCGACATCGATGAGTGCGACAAGCCGTTCCTGACCGGCGAGCGCACCCCGGAGGGTTTCTACAAGTCGCGCAACGGCCTCGATCAGGCAGTCGCCAGGGGCCTTGCCTACGCACCGTACACCGACCTGATCTGGTGCGAGACCGCCGTGCCCGACCTCGATGAAGCCAAGGCATTCGCCGATGCCATTCATCGCGAACATCCGGACCAGATGCTCGCCTACAACTGCTCGCCGTCGTTCAATTGGCGGGCCAACCTGGACGATGCCACGATTGCCAAGTTCCAAAAGGAACTGGCCGCGATGGGCTACAAGTTCCAGTTCATCACGCTGGCCGGAATCCACAGCATGTGGTTCAACATGTACGACTTAAGCCGGGACTACGTGAATCGCCAGATGGCCGCGTACGTGGACCTGCAGGAGAAGGAATTCGCCGCCACGAATGCCGGCTACTCCTTTGTCAGCCACCAGCAGGAAGTCGGCACGGGCTATTTCGACCGGGTCGCGGAGGTCATCCAAGGTGGCCAGTCGTCCGTCACGGCCCTGACCGGATCCACGGAGGAAGCGCAGTTCTGACGCTGGGGGAGCGTCCTCCGTTCCGGTCAGATCGCGAGCAGACCAACGAAATCGTGGACCGGCGTCGAGGCGAGCCGATCGGCATCCCCGCAAAGTTCAAGGATGCGCTGGGTACGCACCGCCGGGAAACGCGTGGCGAGATTGGCCTCGAACTTCTCGATGAGGACCGGGATGCCTTCCTCCCGCCGCCGCCGGTGCCCGATCGGATACTCAACCTCGACCTTCTCGGTGCTCGAACCATCCTTGAAGAAGATCTGCACCGCATTGGCGATGCTGCGCTTGTCCGCCTGGTGGTATTCCCGGCTGTACCGGGCGTCCTCCTCCACGACCATGAGATTCCGTAGCCGGTCGATACGGGGGTCCGCCGCGGCCACGTCCTCGTAGTCGTCTGCGGTGAGATTCCCTTTCAGGAGTCCCACTGCGGTCATGTACTGCAGGCAGTGGTCCCGGTCCGCCGGGTTGCTGAGTTCGCCGGTCTTGCTGATGATGCGGATGGCCGATTCGTGCGTGGTGAGAACGATCCGTTCGATCTCGTCGGGACGGCCCGCGACCACCGGGTGCAGCGCCACCGCCGCCTCCACCGCCGTCTGGGCGTGGAACTCCGCGGGGAACGAGATCTTGAACAGCACGTTCTCCATGACATAGCTGCCATAGGGACGCTGGAACGAGAATCTCTTGCCGCCGAACGCCACGTCGTAGAAGCCCCAGTGCGGTGCGGACAGGGCACTCGGGTAGCCGATCTCCCCCTTCAGGACCAGTTGCGCCAGACGCACCGCACGACTGGTTGCATCGCCCGCCGCCCACGACTTCCGGGGACCCGTATTGGGTGCATGGCGATATGTCCGCAGCGCCGAGCCGTCGACGAAGGCATGGGACAACGCGTCGACGACCTGGCCTTGTGTTCCACCTAGCATGGCGGTTGCAACCGCCGTCGAGGCGACGCGTACCAGTAGCACGTGATCGAGGCCGACACGGTTGAAACTGTTCTCCAGGGCCAGGCAACCCTGGATTTCGTGGGCCTTGATCATCGCCGTGAGCACGTCGCGCATCACGAGCGGCGGCTCGCCCCCCGCCACGGCCTGACGACTGATCCAGTCGGCAACCGCCAGGATGGCACCCAGGTTGTCCGAGGGGTGCCCCCATTCGGCGGCGAGCCACGTATCGTTGAAATCGAGCCAGCGGATCGCGCAGCCGATGTCCCAAGCCGCCTTCACCGGATCCAGTTCGAACTGCGTTCCGGGGACCCGCGCCCCGTTGGGTACCACCGTTCCCGGGACGATCGGACCCAGATGCTTGGCGCACTCCGGAAACCGCAATGCCAGGAAGCCGCACCCAAGGGTGTCCATCAGGCAATAGCGTGCGGTGTCGTAGGCCTCCTCGCTCGTGATCTCGAAGTCGGCGACGTACTCGGCTATCCCTACGAGTTCCGTATCGGGTTCCGGACGCACATTGGTGTCGACGTTTCCCATCGCTATCTCTCGGCGAGCCCGGGGAATGGCCGTGGACCGGGTCCGACATAGTCCGCACTCGGGCGGATAATCCGGTTGTTTTGGCGCTGCTCCATCACGTGGGCCGTCCAGCCCGAGACCCGGGAACACACGAAAATCGGCGTGAAGAGCTTGGTGGGGACGCCCAGAAACCGGTACGCCGCCGCATGGAAGAAATCGGCGTTGGGAAACAGCTCCTTCTCGTCCCACATCAATTTCTCGATCGCACACGAGATCGGATAGATGCGGTCGTCGCCGACATCCCGGGCCAGCTTCTCGGCCCAACCCTTGATGATTGCATTGCGCGGGTCCGAGCGGCGGTAGATGGCGTGCCCGAAGCCCATCACCACCTCCTTGCGGGCGAGCATTTCGCGCACTTCGGCCACGGCCGCCTCGGGCGAGTCGAAGCGGTCGATCAGTTCCATGGCGGCCTCGTTCGCTCCGCCGTGCAACGGTCCGCGCAGCGACCCAATGGCACCGGTGACGCACGAGTGCATGTCGGAAAGCGTCGACGCGCACACCCGGGCCGTGAAGGTCGAGGCATTGAACTCATGCTCCGCATAGAGGATCAACGAGACATCCATCACCCGCCGAAAGAGCGCGCTGAAACCCTCCCCCTTGAGGGTCGAGAGGAAATGGCCCGCGATGCTGTCGTCGTCCGTATCGACATCGATGCGTATGCCCTCGTGACTGTATCGATACCAGTAGTTGACGATCGAGGGCATCGCGCCAAGCAGGCGATCGGCCACTTCCTGCTGGCGCCCGAAGTCGCCTTCAGGCTCCAGGTTGCCGAGTACGGAACACCCCGTCCGCATCACGTCCATGGGGTGTGCGTGGGCGGGAATCCGCTCCAGCACTTCCTTGAGCGGCCGGGGCAGCCCTCGCAGCCCCTTGAGCTTGTTGCGGTAGGCATTGAGTTCGACGGCGCTGGGAAGTTCGCCGTAGAGGATCAGATGAGCGACTTCCTCGAAGGTCGCCCCTGCCGCGAGATCCGCGATGTCGTAGCCGCGGTAGGTGAGACCGGTCCCGGTTCGTCCCACCGTACACAGGGCTGTCTCGCCGGCGCTCATGCCACGCAGGCCCGCCCCGCCCAGTGCCTTGTCAGCCATCGGAATCCCCCTCTCTTTCGGCATCGCCACCCGGGAACGGTTCGGCCGCGAACAACTCGTCGAGCTTTTTCTCGTAGTCGTGGTAGCCGATCAACTCGTATAGCTCATCCCGGGTCTGCATGGCGTCGACGACGCCGCGCTGGGTGCCCTGCTCGCGGATCGTCCGGTAGACCTGCAACGCCGCCAAGCTCATGGCCCGGAACGCGGACAGGGGGTAGAGCGCCATTCTCACCCCAACGCTTCGGAGTTCGGCCAGGGTGTACAACGGCGTGCTGCCGAACTCGGTCAGGTTGGCCAAGACCGGGACGTCGACCGCCTCGGTCACCCGACGGTACATTTGGAGGTCCGTCATCGCCTCCGCAAAGATCGCATCGGCGCCCGCATCCACGAATCGCGACACGCGCTCTACGACGGCATCGAGTCCCGACACGGCCAAAGCATCGGTGCGGGCCATCACCACGAACTGCGCATCGGTCTTCGCGTCCACCGCGGCCTTGATTCGGTCGCACATCTCCTCGGCGGAAACGATCGCCTTGTTCGGACGGTGCCCACAACGCTTCGCAGACACCTGGTCCTCGATATGAACAGCGCCCGCACCGGCACGGATCATGGATCGGATCGTTCGGGCGATGTTGAACGCACTACCCCAACCCGTGTCGATGTCCACGAGCAGCGGCACGTCGACCGCTGCGGTGATCCGCCGCACGTCCTCCAGCACGTCGTTCATCGACGTCATGCCCAGGTCCGGCAACCCGTAGGAGGCATTGGCAACCCCGCCGCCGCTCAGGTATACGGCGCGGTAACCCACCCGGTCCGCCATGATCGCAGCAAAGGCATTGATCGCACCGACGATCTGCAGTGGATTCTCTTCGCGTAGCGCGTCGCGAAACCGGCTGCCGGCTGAGGTCATCGGCCCCACCTTAAGCGAGTGGTCCGAGGGCGGTCACTAGCTCGTCGTAGCCGGCGACCGCCTGAAACGAAGGGTACTGCTCGACGACGCTCGGCGGCGCGTCGAAGAACAAGCCCACATCGGCCTCCTCCAGCATCGCCACGTCGTTGTAGGAATCGCCGGCTGCAATCACCCGGTAGTTCATCGCATGGAAGGCGCGTACGGCTTGACGCTTCGGATCCTCCTGACGCAATCGATAGCCCACGATTCGCCCACCCTCCACGATGAGCCGGTGGCAAAGCAGGAGGGGGTGGCCGAGCTTGGCCATGAGCGGCATCCCGAACTCGTAGAACGTGTCGGAGAGGATGGCCACCTGGTAGTGTTCGCGCGCCCAGGCGAGGAAGTCCGACGCCCCGGGAAGCGGATCAAGACCGGCAATCACTTCCTGGATCGTGCCGAGCGGTAGGGAATGCGCCTCGAGGATCGCCAGCCGAGCACGCATGAGATCGTCGTACACGGGGATGTCGCGGGTGGTCTTGCGGAGCGCCGGGATTGCCGTCTTCTCGGCGACCGCCTGCCAGACCTCCGGAACCAGGACACCTTCCAAATCGAGACACAGAACGTTCAAACGAACCACCCGGTCGAAAACGGGCAATTCTACAGGGTTAGTCCAGAAGACTACCGACGCTGACTGACGGGGCGCCTCGGACTCGGTGTCGCAGCGGGTAGTCTTCGTGGACACGCCCCGCTGCCATGGCGGCGTCACCAAAGGTGACATTAGGTTATGGCGAGACGTTATTTCTTGCCGAAACACGGTACTGCTAGGCTACGCGGTCGGTCAAAACCATTCTTCGTTGTCGGACCATGGCGGAACCGTCTTCGAACATCGCGGGCCCGGACACCGAAGTGTCCCCTTCGATCCGTGCGGCCGGCCCCGCGGGGAGGTCCGTGGAACTTGAGGCCCTCGGTCTCCTGGAGGACGCATTCCAGAACTTCGAGCGTATCGCGGTTTCCTTCAGCGGGGCTGAGGACGTCGTGCTGATCGATCTGGGAACTCGGATTCTCGGTTCTGATCTGCCGGTATTCAGCTTGGACACGGGTCGGTTGCATCCCGAAACCCACCGGTTCATGGAAACAGTGCGCGACCACTACGCCGTCGCCATCGAGACGTTGGCCCCGGATCCGGACGAAGTCGCGCGCCTGGCACGCGAGAAGGGACTGTTCAGCTTCTACCGCGACGGCCACGGCGAATGCTGCGCGATCCGCAAGATCGAACCCCTCGGCAGGAAACTCCGGGAACTGGATGCCTGGATCACGGGACAGCGAGCCGACCAGAGCATCACCCGCGAAGGCTTGCCCACATCCCAGGACGACCTGGCGTTCTCCTCCGCCGATCATGCAATCCGCAAACTCAATCCGCTGGCGAACTGGAAGGGACGCGACGTCTGGGACTACATCCGGCGCCGCCACGTGCCCTACAACCCGCTCCACGACCAGGGCTACCGGTCAATCGGCTGCGAGCCGTGCACTCGGCCGGTGGGACCGCACCAACACGAACGTGAGGGACGCTGGTGGTGGGAGAACCTCGAACACAAGGAATGCGGCCTGCACGCGCAGAACGTGGCGGAACCGCTTCGTATCGTGGACTAGCGTACGGTCTCGCCTTTGAGGCGACGAATCGAACGGGGTTTTACTCTTGCACCATGGGCGGAAAATGGAGGATGTGCCGTCCAAGAAACAAGCATTGGGCTGTTCTTGCCGCAGGCGTCTGGGTTGATACGATATCTCAAGTTATTTTCCGAGACGGCACACTAGCAGCCTGTCGGACTATTCGGCGCTAGCGCTCCGGCAGATCGATCCCGTCGAATACGGCTGCCCTCGCCACTGGATTCGGCGCAACGAACGCCCGCTCGATCAGCTCCGGGGTAAGGTGGGGCGCGAAGGCACCGACGAAGTCGATCATGAACTGACGCATGAAGGTTCCCCTGCGGCAACCGATGAACGTGGTGCTCGCCTTGAACAGGTTGCTCGCATCGATTGCCGCCAGATCGCTGTCTTCCTCCGGGTCGTAGGCCATCCTGGCGATGATCCCAATGCCGAACCCCAACCGCACATAGGTCTTGATTACGTCCGTGTCCACCGCCGACAACGCGATATCGAAGACGTTCTCGCCCTGTTCGGCCTCACTGTCCCCGGCGACCGGAAGTCGCTCCCAGAATCCGGCGTCGTAGGTGACGATGGGATAGCGCTTCAGATCCTCGAAATCCAGAGAGACCCGGTGTGCAAGTTCATGACTTCGAGGGACGACGACGGACCGGTTCCACCGATAACAGGGCATCATGATGAGATCCGGATAGCGGTCCATCACTTCGGGAGCGATGGCGAAGTCGACTTCGCCCGCAGAGGCCCATTCCCCGATTTGCTCGGTGGTCCCCTGGCGCATGTGCAGGCTGACTTCCGGGTACGCCTGGCGCAAGCCGGGGAGGATGTCCGGTAGCGCGTAGCGGGCTTGGGTGTGCGTGGTGCCAATTGATAGCATGCCGCGCGTTTCATTGCGGTACTCGTCCGCGATATGGCGGATGCTCGCTACTTCCCGGAGAATCTCGCCGACCTTGTCGAGGATGATTTTCCCGGCTGGCGTGATACGGGTCAGACGCTTCCCGTTGCGCGCGAAAATGTCGATGCCGAGTTCCTCTTCCAGCAAACGGATCTGTTTGCTGATCCCCGGCTGGGACGTGAAGAGGTCCGTCGCCGTCGCCGACACGTTCAGTTCGTGGTGGGCGACCTCCCAGATGTAGCGCAGTTGCTGGAGTTTCATTTTTGTCGTTGGACCGGCATCGAGTGGGTTTGTATAGGGAAATGGAATAATAACCCAGGTTGTTATGCTTTTGATCCCTCGTTGCGAACACCGTGCGGCACGTGTCCGATCGCCGTGTGACGTGCCGCCGACTCGCAGTTTGCGGCCTGATCGTCGAAGAAGACGTCGGCATCGTATGCGCGAAGGAACGCGGCCTTTTCGCGTCCCCCCAGAAACAGGCTTTCGTCCAGACGGATATCCCAGGTACGAAGGGTCTTGATGACGCGCTCGTGCGCCGGTGCGCCCCGTGCCGTCACCAGGGCCGTACGAATCGGGCAGTCGGTGTCCGGGAACTCCCCCTGAAGCCGGTGCAACCCCATCAGAAACGACTTGAACGGGCCTCCACCAAGCGGTCGGTCCGCAGCGCGGGCCTCGGACTCGACGAACGCCTCGATGCCTTCTTCATGGTAGATCCGGTCCGCTTGATCGGAGAACAGTACGGCATCGCCGTCGAAGGCGATCCTCAAGGATTGGGAGGTGTTCTCGGTCTTGCGCGAACTCAGCAAGTTCGCCGCCGCGATGCCGTTCTGCAACGCTTGGCGGACATCGTCCGGTTCCGTGGAAAGGAACAGGTCGCAACCGAATGCCGCAGCGTAACGGTACGGACTTTCACCGGATGAGAATGCAGCCCTAACGATATCCAGTTGGTGTGCGCTGATCGAGTTGAACACCCGTAGGCCGGTATCCGCCGAATTGCGCGACAAAAGGATGACATCGACTCGACGTTTGCCGATCAATCGATTGATATTCAAGAGTTTCTTCACGAAATGGAAGCCATCTCCGGGTTCCAGCCGCTCGTTCTCGCGATCGATCTGATAGCGCCTGTACGCTTCTAGGCCGTCGTTGCGGAAAATGGAATCGGAGGCATCGAGGTTGAACAGCGCCCGCGAGGAGATCGCAACCGTGAGAAAGGTGTCCGGGTCAGGCATCGAGATCCGGAATGAGTTGGCTTTCGAGCTTGGCTATCGAGTCCTTTAGCCGGAGCTTCCGCTTCTTCAGGCGCTGGACCTTCATATGGTCCTTGTGCCCGGTCTCGATCAGGTACCGAATGACCTCGTCGAGGTCGCGATGCTCGACCTTGAGTTCCTCCAGCCAGCGCATGACCTCGGCCTGTTCCAATCGCACTCCCCTCGATCCTTGAAGCGTTGAGACGTGTTGCCCGAAACGCCAAGCATACGCATCATAAGCGCCTCGTCTCTCGGTGCAAAGCGTTGGCCAAGACTCCTGCCACCCGCGATGCCGTCGCGCGATTCCTAGCCGACGTGCGGGCCACCAATCCGCCGGCAAGAACGGACACGGAACCGAATCGCATTCTATTCGCGATGGACGCCACGGCCAGTCGGGCGCCCACCTGGGACCTGGCCATGAACCTGCACGCGGAATTGTTTCAGGCCGCGGCGGACAACTCGACCGGCGATGGTTCCGGCGAGCTGGCCGTGCAGTTGGTCTACTACCGGGGGTTCGAGGAATTTCACGCGTCGCCGTGGTCCGCCTCTCCCCCGGACCTGCTCCGGCGCATGACCGGTGTCGTCTGTCGGGGCGGCCTTACGCAGATCCAGCGCGTACTCGCCCATGCTCTGGCCGAAGCCCGTGCCGTTCGTGTCAAGGCCGCCGTATTCGTGGGCGACGCCTGCGAGGAGGCCCACGGTCAGGTCATCGCCGCCGCCGGGCGCCTTGCCCTGTTTGAAGTGCCTTTCTTCGTCTTCCAGGAGGGTCACGATCCGATGGCCGCCCGGCTATTCAAGGATATCGCGCGCATTACCGGCGGTGCCTACGCGCCGTTTGCTCCCGGCAGTGCCGATCAACTTCGGACCCTGTTCGGCGCGGTGGCGCGGTACGCAACCCGCGGCCGCTCCGGCCTGCGCGAGATCGAACATCGCCTTGCGCGGGACATGCTCGCGCAGCTTCCCCGTTGATGCCTCGATGATCGCCGTCGTCATTGCGATCGCCATCGGCACGGTCTCTTTCATCGTGTTGTGGCGCGAACTCGCCTCCGGCAGTCGTCCCCGTCGCCTTTCCAAGGCCGGGTGGACGGCTGCGGTCGTACTCGCCGTCACGCTGGCGATCATGGCGGGAAGCGGACGCCTGCATTGGCTCGCCGCGCTGTTCGCCGGTGCCCTCCCCTTGCTCCGCTGGGTCCTGGGGCTCGTCCTCGGACCGCTGGTCGGCCATTTCATTCGTTCCAGGATGCAGGGCGCCAACCCGTCGCCATCCGGCAATGGCCGCCCATCAACCTCGACGGTTGCCACGGACGAGTTGCGGATGACGCTAGTGCACGACAGCGGCGATATGGACGGCGAGGTCCTCGCGGGAACGTTCGCGGGCAAGCGGCTCTCGAGTCTCGATCTCGCGGCGCTCCGGACGCTGCATGGCGAACTTCAAAAGGCCGACTCGCTGCAGTTGCTCGAAGCCTACCTGGACCGTCGGCACCCCGGATGGTCCGATGAAGATACCCAGCGGCAGCGACCCTCGGCGGACCGTGATATGGACAAGGAACAGGCTCTTGCCGTCCTCGGCCTGTCGTCCGGGGCATCCAAAGAGGACATCGTCGATGCGCACCGGCGCCTCATGCAGAAACTGCATCCCGACCGGGGCGGCAGCGACTATCTCGCGGCGACCCTGAATCTCGCGAAACGGGTACTGCTGGGCGACGGGGCATCCTGAACAGCGAGATCAGCAAGCATCAAGGCACCATGAGATCGCGCGCTTCCCGTTCCAAGCCAACAAGGCGCCGGACCCAGTTGTCCATCAACGCGAAGTCGGCGTCGCTGATCCCGAACGCTCTTGCGACCTCCTTCAGCAGACACTCCTCTTCGATTTCGAACGCACCGTCGACGTAGGACAAGCGCAGCAGGTTCAACACGGCGACCGTGCGCGCCCGGCGCGAGTCGAAGATCTCGCCGATCCCGTCGAGCTCCAGGTAGTCCGAGACGACGTCGGGTTTCAGCGCCATCTCCCGTTTGAACTCGTCGAGCATGTCCTCCTCGTTCGGATCGAGAATTCCGTCGGAGACGACGACGTTGTGGGCCAGCCCCAGCAGGGCTTCGCGTTGTTCGTCGGTGAGCGACTTGAGCCACATCGGTCGACGGGGAACGGGGCTAGAACAACAACAGGTTGATCAGGCTGGCGATCATGATCACGACGGCGAGCCAGCCGATGGCCAGAAAGAGCTTGACCACCACGCCCTGCTCGAAAAAATCCTCGATGAGGTGCCACATGGCTTAGGGATTCCGCCGCTTCAAAGAGCGCAGCAGAATACCACACGCGGGTTTCGACAAGCCCTTGGCCGGGAACGAAACACGACGCATCTCGGCGGTCTAGGCGACCTTGACATGGCGATCGGGCAACGCGCAGAATGCGCCGCGAAATGAACGCACCGCCTACCGAACCATCTTCGACGGGCCTGGCCGTAGCTAGCGGCAGCGGGCGTGACTGCGTCAGCCCGGCCTGGTATTGGTTTTTCTATCGGTAGGGCGTGCTCCACACCGAGGGCGCCATTTGTCGCCCTTCGCGAAAACCCCGATCGGCGACGTGGCCATCGGGGTTTTTGTTTGAGGGGACGACTGTGGCAATCGAAACGGAGGACCTAAGAATCGAGGCGCAACGGCCGCTGCCCACGCCTCGGGAGGTCAAACGCCGGCATCCGGCGAACGACGAACTGCGCCGGCGAGTCGTGGACGCCAGGCGACGGATCAAGGACATCCTGGCGCGCCGGGACCACCGGCTGCTGGTCGTTGTTGGACCCTGCTCGATCCACGATCCCTTCGCGGCTCTCGACTACGCCGACCGACTGGCGCGATTGGCGGCCGAGACGCGCGATACGCTCTACATCGTCATGCGGGCCTACTTCGAGAAACCCCGCACAACCACGGGGTGGAAAGGCCTCATCAACGACCCATACCTCGATGACACCGGTCATGTGGAGGACGGAATCTGCCTGGCGCGAAGGGTCCTTGTCGACATCGGGGCCCGCGGCCTGCCCATCGCGACGGAAGCGCTGGATCCGATGACACCCCAGTACCTGCAGGACCTGATCGCCTGGTCCGCGATCGGTGCGCGCACGGCGGAATCGCAACCGCACCGCGAGATGGCATCCGGATTGTCATCGGCGGTCGGACTGAAGAATGCCACGGACGGCTCCGTCGCCGTGGCCGTCAATGCGCTCAAGGCAGTCTCCAAGCCGCATCGGTTCCTTGGAATCGACGCCCTCGGCCGGGTCGCGCTAATCGAAACCCGGGGCAATCCGCACGCGCACATCGTCCTGCGCGGCGGCGACTCCGGACCGAACTACGATGCCCCGGCGGTCGAACGGTGCGAATCGAACCTGTTGGCCGCCAGACTACCGGCCAACATCATGGTCGACTGCTCCCATGCCAACTCGAACAAGAACCACGAACGCCAGGGCTTGGTTGTGGACGCCGTGGCCAGCCAGATCATCACCGGCAACCGCTCCATCGTAGGGATCATGCTCGAAAGCAACATCGAGGCGGGAAGCCAACCCATCGGCCGGGACTTGGCCTACGGCGTGTCCATCACCGACGCCTGCGTCGGCTGGGACGACACCGAGACCATTCTGCGCCGGTTGGCAGCGACCCTTCACGAACCATTGATCAACCGGATGGTACCCGCAAAGGCCTCCTAGCACCCTCGAGCACCACCGGAAATGCCACGGATCGCCACGGCGACACCTGGCGTTATCGGTAGTAGGCGTTTTCCGTCATGGAGTGGTCGGTCACATCCCGGATCTCGGTGAGTTCGGGAATCTGCTCCATCAACGACCGCTCGACGCTCTGCTTCAGGGTGATGTCGACTGCGGCACAGCCTTGGCAGCCGCCACCGAACTGGAGAACCGCGGCGGTCTCGTCGACCACTTCGACCAAGGTGACTTGACCGCCGTGAGCGGCCAAGCCGGGATTGATCTCGTTGTAGAGCACGTAGTTGATGCGATCCTCCAACGGCGAATTCTCGTCGACGTTGGGCACCCGCGCATTCGGGGCCTTGATGGTCAACTGGCCCCCCAACCGGTCCTCCTGGAAGTCCACCACGGCATCCTCGAGATAGGGCTCGCTGCGGGACTCGAACCACGCGGTGAACCCGTTGTACGGCACCGGCGAATCGTCGTCCTGCTGTTCGCCTTCTCGACAGTAGGCGATGCAAGTCTCCGCGTTCGGGGTTCCGGGTTGGGCGACGAATATCCGTATGCCGCAGCCCGGATCCTGTTTGGCGAGCAGATCACGAAGATAGCCTTGTGCGGCTTCTGAGATATCGACCATGGGTATTCCCGACTAAAACGCTCGGGAATAATAGACCGACGGGGATCGCTGCGCAAATCGCGAATCGGGCGGAAACCCCCGATCAGGGATAGCGACCGGTGCGACTGGCGAATTCCCTGGTCAGCACCTGCCGGGCTACCTGCCGGGCCATGCCGCGAACTGCGTGTCCCCGACGCTGGTCATGGAGACGGGTTCCCCGCAGGAAAGGGTCGACATCCTTCGCCAACCCGGTCACGTCGATGCGCCCGGTATTCCGGTCTCGGCAGTGCATGAAGCCCCTGAGGGTGTCGGCACCCCACTCGCTCGTCGAGTCGGCCTCTTGCCGAAGCAATCGGGACTGGGTGCGCACCGCCGGACAGATGCCGACCAAGTGAACGCGGACACCGAGCCCTTGGATCTCGGAAACGGCGATGCGCAGGTCGTCGTCGCCGGAGAGCAAGACGCAATCGGCCATCGCCCGATTTCGGGCCAGGGCAACCAAATCGCTGGCGATCAGCGCATCGACGCCCTTCTGGCGTCCTGCGGCATCGACGCGGCCAAGCCGGAGCTTGACATCGGCCTGGTCGGCCAACACGACATGGGACCGTGTGGGCCGGTTCGCCGAAGCGTCGTACCAGTAGATTCGCAGCAACGGCATCCCCGTCTTGCCTCGAGCGTAACGCGCGAGGTGACCGACGGCGGCCCCGTGGTCGAGCGAAACGTCTGACCGGGCTACCTTTCGACCCGCCAATGCCCGAGCCCCCTCCGCGAACAGGTAGCCGGCATCGACAAATACGGCAACGCGATCCATCGTAAGAACTACCCCGCTGTCCAATAAGAAAGTGAGGGTGAAATCGACCGATCGCGACGCGGTCGG
>JAPPND010000054.1:0-27165 GCA_028818795.1 Gammaproteobacteria bacterium
GGCGGGTACGCCCTCGCTGCCCGATATGCCGCGGTCGGCGAACGTGGGGTTGGAGTTCCGGAACGCCTCCGCGACGGACAGCAACCCGTCCCACTCCATGTGTCGCTGCGCCGACTCGATCACGGCCTTGGACTTGGCATCCGTGCCCATCAACGGCGGCTCCGGGTGCAGTTCCTCGATGTAGCGGCAGATGGCGACGGACTCGTCGATGACCGTGCCGTCGTCGAGCACCAGCGTCGGGAGCAGACTACGCGGATTGATGGCACGGAACTCCGGCCCCAGGTTCTCACCGGATGGTCCTGGACCGTGTCGATCTCGACACCCTTCTCGGCGAGGAATATCCGTACCCGCCGGGGATTCGGCGCCATGGTGTATTCGTAGAGCTTCATTTGGCATCCACCTCGAAAAGACGCAGCATACCCCGTGAGCTATGCGGAGTGCGGTGAGCATGGAGAGCATCGGCCAAACAGGTGTCGAACTCAGCAGCGTCGTTGGCATCGTGTTGTTCTGCCTCGGCCTCGTTGTCGGTATCGGCGGCATGTGGCTCGCCTGGCGCATCGTCCGCAAACTACCCCCGGACGAGGCGGACCATGAGCGAACGCCGGCAGTGAGCGACGAGGAAACCACGCCGAACCCCGAGGCATGAGTACCGCCGACCGCGACCGTTGGAACGCTCGATACGCCGACGGCGCCTACGAGTCGCGCCGGCATCCGAGTCCATTCCTGGAACAGAACGCCCAGGCGTTGCCCGAGAACGGGCGTGCTCTCGACTTGGCGTGCGGTGCCGGGCGCAATGCGATCTACCTGGCAAACCGCGGCTTCGCGGTGGATGCCGTGGACATATCCCGGGTCGCGCTGGAACGAGGTCGCGCCGACGCCGGTGAGTTGCCGATCCGCTGGATCGAATGCGACCTCGACGACGGCTTCGAAGCCAGCGTGGACTACGACCTGATCGTGAACATCCGCTACGTGAATCTGCCGCTGGTCTCGACGCTAGTGAAGTCGCTACGGCCGGGTGGCGTTCTGGTCATCGAGCAGCACCTCGCCACCGCGGCCGATGTGATCGGCCCGAAGAATCCGGCATTCCGAGTCGAGACAGGTGAGCTCTCCCGTGTCGCGAGCGGGATGGTCGTCGAGCAAATCGACGAGAAGGAGTTCGACGACCCGGACGGCCGACGGGCGGCATTGGCAAGGCTGGTGGCCAGAAAGCCATCCGCCGGCGAGAGCGAGTTGACGCCTACCTAGTCAACGGCTTAAATACGCCGCTCGGGCGCACTAGCCCGATATGCCGTCGGCCCGTCGGCGGCATGAAGCAAGGGCATTGGCTAGGTAGCTCAGTCGGTAGAGCAGGAGACTGAAAATCTTCGTGTCGGCAGTTCGATTCTGCCCCTGGCCACCAAACCACGTTTTCATAGGGTTCCCCTGCGGCTTCTTAGTTAGCATAACTTACTGATTTGCTAAATAATCATGTATTGCATCTGTCCATGAGGCTGCATATGATCCCACGACTATCGTTGGTAAAAACGTGGGGAAAGAAAGCATGCCTAGTCGGCTGACGGTGACCCGAATACGAGCCATTGCCGAACCGGGAATGTACGGAGACGGCGGGACGCTTTATTTGAGAGTAGCCCCCGGAGGCTCGAAAAGCTGGATTCAACGGATCACGATTGACGGACGGCGGCACGATTTGGGGCTTGGCGGCTTTCCGCTCGTTACGCTCGCGCAGGCTCGCGAGCTTGCTTTCGATAATCGGCGGGTCGCGCGTTCCGGCGGCGACCCACTCGCTGCAAAGCGCCGCGCGAGGACTCCCACATTTCGCGAAGCGGCCGAGAGTACGTTTGCAGCGAACAAGCGCCGCTGGCGCAATGGCAAGCACACCCGCAACTGGATGCAGTCGATGGCCAGGTACGCGTTCCCGGTCATCGGCGAAAGGGAGTACACCGGATCGGCCGCGAGGATCTCCTCAAAGTGCTCGCGCCCATATGGGTGACGAAGCCGGCGACGGCGCGGAAACTGCGTCAGCGCATCCGAGCAACGCTGTCCTGGTGTCAGGCCCACGGGTACGTCGAGCATAACTGGGCCGGCGAGGCGATCAACGGCGCCCTGCCTGCGATGCCGACCGTCCGGGCACACTTCCGTGCGTTGCCATATCGGGACGTTCCGGACGCGCTGGCGGTAGTGGCAGCAGCGGACGGGTCGCTGGTGGTCAAGCTATGTCTCCGGTTCCTCATCCTGACCGTGAGCCGCAGCGGCGAGGCCCGCGGGGCGACGTGGGACGAGGTCAGTCTGGACGGACGCGAATGGCGCATTCCGGCTAACCGCATGAAGGCTGGGGCGGAACATCGTGTACCGCTCAGCGACCAATGTGTCGATGTGCTTGAACGTGTCGCGCTTCTAAGGGACGAGTCGGGCTTGGTCTTTCCTTCGCCGACGCGTGGCAGTCGGCCGCTGTCAGACATGACGCTCATGAAGACTCTGCGCGCCACGGGGCTTGCCGAACGGACGACAGTTCACGGTTTCCGATCCGCGTTCCGCGACTGGGCATCCGAGTGCACGGAGATGGACCATGCCGTGATCGAACTTAGCCTTGCTCACAAGGTTGGTTCGGCGGTGGAACGAGCTTACGCGAGGTCTGACTTAATCGAGAAACGACGTCAACTGATGGCCAAATGGGGAGCATTTGCGTCGCGAGAAGCGCAACGTACCGTTGGGTCGGTGCGCGGATCAAGAAAACGAAAACCAGCAGTGTCCGCGGTGGCGCAGGTCGATCCGACCTGTTCGGTCTGACGCTATCGATCCGAGACGCACCCGCACCCCGTTCGCCACACACGGGGCGATGTGATGGTTGCAGGGAACGCGACGGATCGCGGGGCGGGTCCCGCCGGTGCCCAATGAGCAAGAAGACCGCTCAATCGATGGCCACCATGGTCCCCAGTGTCGGAAGCCGGGGATAGGGTGGCGAGCGAGTCGCCGACCGTTGGATTGGCAGCAACGTTGTGACGTTTCGGCCGAAACTCAAGTCCCAAAGGTAGCGAAGGAGGGATGTGGGAGGCAGGCGTGACAAGCGACAACTACTTCCGGGTGTCGCTCGAACCACGCCAGCTACCGCACGCCGGATCAGTACCAATCGGCATCTCCGTTCTCAGGAGATGACGAGCTCGACGATTGGGAGGACGAGCCGTGACGACATTCGATGACAAGGAACCGCGTTCGTCCGCAGGAGGGAGACGCAAAGGCCGTGCCTCTGAGGGAGCGAGCAATACACCTCCCGTGAAGGAACAGCGCGATACTGGGCAGTCCGGCGCGGATCGCGAGCCGTCGGATGCTGACGTTCACGCGCCCCCTGCCGAGAATCAAGAACCGACTGTGGGGCCCTCCGCCGACGCGGACGTCCCGTCCCGCCCGGTGCCGGAGCCCAAATCGGTCGAGGCCGATGTCGGGCGTTTCCGGTCCGTGTTCGGCGAACTGTCCGGTGAGGTCGTACGCCAGGCACGCATCGCGGGTGCGTTCGTCTGGCGGCATGCGCTTCGGCTTTCACGGCACGGCGTGGAGGCGACACGGCCACTGGAGGTCCTGCTGCGCGCGATCGGCCTCGCGGTGGCGGCGTTCGCCCCGTTGTGGCCGCTGTTCGGATCACCGCCGGACGGCTGGTGGGACTGGATCCTGTCGACAGTGGCCAACGTGGCCATCGGCTTCGCGCTGTTCGGCGGTGGCGAGATCGTACGAAAGATCGACGAGGTGCACCGCGCGATCGTCGCGTCGCGCGAACCGGCTGCGAACGACGAGGAGCCGACTCGATGAGCGAGGAATGGTTCGAGGGCACGGCGGCGGAGCGCTATCGAGACCTGCTCGATCCACAAGACGACGCCTCGTCCGACGATGCGGACGACCGCGTCGCGGAGGTAGTCGCGAGGGCGCGACAGCAGCTTGCCCTGCGGGACGTGATCGCGCTCGGCTTCGGCGGCCTGGTCGGCGTCGTGCTGAGCCTGCTCGCCACAGTCGCCCGGCACCTGCACCGGCGTACATCCGACCGAACCGCCGCACCACCAGATACCCAATAGGAGGAAACAATGCTGGATTCCATCGACAACCTTGGAGAAGGCGCGATCACGGCCCTCGTTCAGATGTGGGGCGAAGTCGCCGGCTTCGTACCGAACCTCGCCGGCGCAATGGTCATACTCGTCGTCGGCTACGTCGCGGCAAGGGTCGCCGGTTCCGTGGTTCGCAGGCTGCTCGCCGCGGTCGGCTTCGACCGCCTGAGCGAACGCGCCGGCCTGGCCGCCGTGCTCGACCGCATGAACGTCAGCAGGACTGCGAGCGGGATCCTGGGGCGCATCGTATTCTGGATCCTGTTGCTCGTGTTCCTGCTCTCGGCATCGGAATCGCTCGGGCTCGACCGGCTGTCGGCGACCATCGACAGCCTCGTCCAGTACCTTCCGAGGGTGCTCGGCGCGGTGTTCATTCTCGCGATCGGCCTGTTCGCCGCAACCTTCGCACGCGACGCCGTGCGGGCTGCCGCAGCGAACATCGGCTCCGAGCACGCGAACACGCTCGGCCACGCCACCTATGGTCTCTTGGCCGTGATCTCGGTGGCGTTGGCGATTGGTCAGCTGGAGCTGGAGTCCGGGTTGCTCACCGTCGCGGTAGGCATCGTCATGACTGCGGCTGGAGTCGCCGCGGCTCTGGCCTTCGGGCTAGGTTCGCGTGAGGTGGCAGCGAACGTGCTCGCCGGAGCCTATCTGCGGGACAACTTCCCGCCGGGCACCCGGATCGCGGTCGAAGGAACGGCGGGTGAGGTCAAGGCCGTAGAAGCCCTCGCTACAGTGGTGGTCACGGGAGACGGCGACGTCAGCGTGCCCAACATGTTGTTGGTGCGCGGCACAGTGCGGATCGGTGCGGCGTCCGACGAGCACCGTGAAGGCCCCGAATCCTGAGCCGGGCACCGACGGAACCCCTGCCCCGTGGATCCGGCGGTCAGGAACCTGGTGCGCCGCGCGCAGGCGGAGCTGCCGTACGGCACTGCGGCCTTCGAGCAGCTCGCGGCGTCACGCTACCCGGCGGTGCGCCGGCTGGCACGGGCCATCACCGGGAGCACGGACGCGGCGGAGACCATCGCCCAGGATTCGATGCTGCGAATGTTCCACGCGCTCACGGGCCTTCGTGACGTCACCACGTTCGACGCGTGGCTGCGCCAGATCGTCACCAACACGGCGCACTCGCACCTTGCCGCCGAGCAGCGCGAACGCGAAAAGGCGGCTCGGCTCCGCAGCCACTTGCCCGATGAGGCTAGCACCAGCGACGATGTCACCGGACAGCCCGAATCCGACGCCTTCGGCGCTTTGGTTGCCGGCCTCAGGCTTGAAGAACGCACGGTGCTTGCATTCCGGCTCGTGGACGACCTGTCCTTCCCCGAGATCGCACGCATTCTCGGTATCAGCGCGAGTGGAGCGAAGATGCGCTACCAGCGTGCCATCGAACGCCTGCGCATCAGGTTCCGGCTCGACCGGTGACGTGGCGGCAAGGTTCGCGGTGTGAACGAAACGACGCTCCGTTCCCTCGGTGGTGCCATGCGCGCCGGAGTGGACACGGTCGGCGGTGCGATCGATGCTCTCCTACGCCGAGGTCGCCCGCCCCCGCCCGAGGCCGCGAATACCGAGCCGTTGCGCGCCGTGCTGTTTGGACCATCGCCCCAACGACCGGTCTTCGGCACGCTCGAGGGCCTGGCCGGGGCTTGGCACGCACGGCCGGATCACTGGCTCTGGGTGCACGGCGACGCAGACCCGGCTGCCATACGAACGGAATGCGAGAGCCTCGGCATCGAGCCGGCCGTCTTCCGCAGCGCGGCGGACGCGAAGTCCCCGCCGGCCGCGGAACGGGTCGGGGGAACGATGCGCGTGCTCTGGCGCGAAGCGGCCGCAGTAGATCCGAGCGCCGAATTCGCCACGTTGCCGCTGCACGCATTTGTCGCCGACCGGGTCGTGGCCACTTGCAGCCGGGGCGCGTCGCCGGCGGTCGAGCAACTGGCCCCGGAATTGCTGGCGGGAGCCGTTGCGGCCGACGGGCCGACGGACCTCGCGGTGCGGCTCGCGCGGCGGATCGGCGAGCGGTTGGTGGATGCCGTGGGCCGCATCGAACCGGTCCTCGACGGCCTCGAGGACCGCGTGTTCGCGGAGCCGGACGATGCCGTACTCGGCGAACTAACGGCTTGGAAATCGCGACTGCGCGCTGCGGCGCGGGTCGGACGCGGCCACGAGCGGGTTGCGACGCTGATCACGCAAACGGACGGTGCGGATGCATCGCCGGAGGCGCGCGCGGCCGGGTCTGCGTTCCGGGAACTCTCGGAGCGGCTGCGCACATTGGCGGAAATGTACGCGCAGACGGCCACCGACTTGACGGACGGATATCTGGCGATGTCCGCCCACCGTCTCAACCGGGTGATGCAGATCCTCACCGTCATCACCGTGATCTTCGTACCGATGACGTTCCTCGCCGGCGTCTACGGCATGAACTTCGTCAACATGCCAGAGCTCGGGACCCGCTATGGGTACTTTGTCGTCGTTGCGCTCATGATGGCCGCGGGAGTCGCACAGTTCGTATTCTTCCGGCGCAGGAAGTGGATTTGACCCGTGCCCGGTCGGCCCCCCGGTGTCCTGCAAATCCAACGGCGCTTGGACCTCGCCGCGGCACCGCTCATCGTTCTATCCGCCGGTTCGGTGGCGGTCGGCGGAGATCTCGCAGGGAGCAACGCGGCGTGGCTCGACCGCATCGAGACGGCACTCTCGGTCCTGTTCACGGGCGAGTACTGCTACCGGCTCTATCTCGGCCGGCGCCGCTATGCGTTCAGCTTCTTCGGTGTCGTCGACCTCCTCGCTGGCGTACCGGGCCTGATCATTCTCGCGGGAGGCCAAGAGCTCCTCGCGCTTCGGGTACTGCGTCTGTTCCGACTGCTCGCGCTGCTCAAGCTCGGCCGCTACGGTCGTGCGGCAGCCCGCCTCGGCGCTGCGCTGCGTTCCGTCCGGGAGGAGTTCGCACTACTCGGCGCGACTGCCGGGACGGTCCTGTGCCTGGCGGCCGTGGGCATCCGGCACTTCGAGCAGGACGTGCAGCCCGAGTACTTCGCGACGTTCGGCGACTGCCTGTGGTGGGCGGTCGTGTCGCTCACCACAGTGGGCTACGGCGACGTCTATCCGGTCACAACCGGCGGCAAGGCGTTCGCCTCGGTGATCCTGCTGCTCTCGCTCGGGATCGTGGCGGCGCCTGCGGGCCTGATCGCGGCTGCGTTGTCCGCGCAACGCGAGTCGGCACGCGGGGGCAGCGGTGCGAACCCTGAGCGTGTGGCGGATGCCTGACGCAACCGCGAGGCAATGGAGACAGTATGGAGAACCGCAGCCGGAGACGAAATACGTTGAACGAACATCCACGCAGCGTGGAAATGCGGTGGAGGTGTCGCGCGGTAGATTGACCCTATTCGGCACGGGTCGCTACGTTTAGATGCAGGTTGCATCATTTCGTGGCACGGACATGGCCCACAA
Organism: Gammaproteobacteria bacterium; assembly: GCA_028818795.1. GTDB lineage: Bacteria > Pseudomonadota > Gammaproteobacteria > Pseudomonadales > Azotimanducaceae > VXYL01. The sequence goes on from JAPPND010000054.1 coordinate 7,533, forward strand.
GGAGAGGATTTCGGTGAACATCGATCGCGCGCAGTACAAGCAGCTGCGGCGGCTCGCCCGCGACAACGACGTGTCGGTCGCGTGGATCGCCCGCCGCGCGCTCAGGATCTTTCTGGCGAATCCGGACCCTGCGCTGGACCTGCAGGGCATGCCAACAGCCCACGCGTCCAACGGGGAGCCGAGGCCTTGAACGCGCTCGGCTGGCGGGAATGGGCGGCCCTGCCGGAGATCGGCGTGCCCGCGCTGCGCGCGAAGATCGATACCGGTGCGCGCACGTCGGCGATCAACGCGCGCGGCATCGAACCGTTCGACCGCGGCGGGAAGCCGTGGGTGCGCTTCACCCTGCGTCCGGACCGGCGGCGCGCCGAGGACATAGTCTGCGCGGCCAGCGTGACCGATGTCCGCGTTGTCAAGGATTCGGGTGGACACGCTGAAGAGCGGTACGTGATCGAAACGCCGCTGCGCATCGGCGAAAGACCCGAGGCGTGGTCGGTCGAGATCACGCTCGCCGACCGTGCGGGCATGCAGTTCGCGATGCTGGTCGGGCGCACCGCCATCAGGCGGCGCTTCGTGGTCGACCCCGGCCGGTCGTTCATGACCGGGAAGCCCGCCAGCCCCGTCGCTGCCGGAGCGGCGTCGTGAAGATCGCCGTCCTCTCCCGCGGGCCGAAGCTCTATTCAACCCGACGCCTGGTCGAGGGCGCCCGGCGCCCCCGCCCCGACGCCGCCCGTGTGGACACCCAGCGCGGCGAAAATAAAATGGCGCCCGCCAGCCCCGCGATTAGCTATAGGGGCGGACGCCTCGGCGACATCGACGCCGTCATACCCCGAATCGGCGCTTCGATCACGTTCTACGGCACCGCCGTGGTGCGCCAGTTCGAGATGATGGGGGTGTACGCAATCAACGAGTCGGTGGCGATCTCGAGGTCTCGCGACAAGCTGCGCTCGATGCAGCTGCTCGCCCGCCGCGACATCGGCCTGCCGGTGACCGGTTTCGCGCACACCGCGGACGACATACCGGACTTGATCGACATGGTAGGCGGCGCACCGTTGGTGGTGAAGCTGCTCGAAGGCACACAGGGCGTGGGCGTCGTGCTGTGCGAGACCCGCAAGGCCGCCGAGAGTGTCATCGAGGCGTTCTTCGGGATCGACGTCAACATCATGGTCCAGGAATACATCGAGGAGGCGGGCGGCGCTGACGTGCGCTGTTTCGTGATCGGCGACCGCGTCGTGGCGGCGATGCGCCGACAGGCGAAGCCCGGCGAGTTCCGCTCCAATCTGCACCGCGGGGGATCTGCGGAGACCGCGCGGATCTCGCCCGCGGAACGCCGCACGGCGGTTGGGGCGGCGCGGGCGATGGGGCTCAACGTGGCCGGTGTCGACCTCATCCGCTCCAACCACGGGCCGCTGGTGCTCGAGGTCAACAGCTCGCCCGGGCTCGAAGGAATCGAGGAGGCGTCGGGCGTCGACGTCGCCGGTCTCGTGATCGAGTTCATCGAACGCAATGCGCGACCGGGCAGGACGCGGACCCGTGGCAGCGGCTAGACCCGTCGGTCCGCGTCTCGCGGTCGACCCAACGGGCGCCGCCCCCGAGGCGGCGCGCCGGCGCGGTACCGCCACGCTCCAAGGGCCTTTCGAAATCGCGGGCCGGCGCGTGCGCCGCGGCGAGCGTCTTCAGTTCGAGTTGCCCATGGCACAGCTCTACACCCAGACGCCGCTCGACATGGCGGTGGAGGTGATCCACGGGCGCTGGCAGGGGCCGGTGCTGCTGGTGTGCGCCGGCATCCACGGCGACGAGCTCAACGGCATCGAGATCATCCGGCGACTGCGCACGCTGTCGTCCCTCGATCGGCTGCGAGGCACGCTGGTCCTCGTGCCCATCGTTAACCTGTTCGGCTTCCTCAGCCAGTCCCGCTACCTGCCGGACCGCCGCGACTTGAACCGGAGCTTCCCGGGAACCGAGAAAGGGTCCGTGGCCGCGCGGACGGCCAACCTTTTCTTCCGCTCGGTCGTTTCGTGCTGCACACACGCCGTCGATCTGCACACGGCGGCGGTGAACCGCGAGAATCTGCCTCAGATTCGCGCTGCCCTCGACCAGCCCGGCGTCGAGGCGATGGCGCGCGGCTTCGGGATTCCGGTCATCGTCAACTCGGGTCTGCTCGGCCAGAGCCTGCGCGCGGAGGCCGGCAAGATCGGCATTCCGGTGATCGCCTACGAGGCCGGGGAGGCGCTTCGGCTCGACGAGAAGGCGATCGTCGCGGGGGTGAGGGGCGTAGTGAACGTCATGCGCACGCTAGACATGCTCCCGGCGCGCCGTTCGCGCACGGTACGCGCCGAGCCATATGTTGCGAACGCCACGAGCTGGTTCCGTTCGCCTTCGGACGGCTTGTTCCGACCGCTGGCGCGGCTCGGGGCGCACGTGCAGCAAGGGGACACGCTCGGCGTCGTGTCGGCACCGTTCTCGGCGGACGACATGGTGCTGGCGGCGCCATTCGAGGGAATCGTCATCTGCGTGAACCGCCTGCCCCTAGTGAACGAGGGCGACGCACTGTTTCACCTCGCGCGGTTCGGGGCCGTCTCGGCAGTCGAGGGCGAGATCGCCTCGCACGACAGTGGTCTGGCCGAGGATCCCCTGTACGAGATTGAGTCCGTCGAAGACATCGAACGCGAGGACGCTGCGGAGGGGGACCGGGATTGACCGGCGCTCGACCGTGCTGCAGAGCACGAAGCGGGCCGCGTCGCTAAGGAGGAGGACCGAATGCTGGATTCCATTAACGATCTCGGCGGGGGCGCGCTAGAGGCCCTGACAGCAATGTGGGCCGAAGTCGCCGCCTTCCTGCCCAATCTCGCGGCCGCGCTGGCCATACTGCTGCTCGGCTACGCGGTAGCCAAGGTTGCTGCGTTCGTGGTCCGGCGGCTGCTCGGCGCGGTCGGGCTGGACCGGTTGAGCGAACGTGTCGGCCTCGCGGATCTCCTGATTCGCATCAATGTGCACAAGACGGCGAGCCACATCATGGGCCGCCTGGTGTTCTGGATTCTGATGCTGACATTCCTGCTCTCCGCGTCGGAATCGGTGGGGCTCGAACGGTTGTCTTCGACGATCAACAGCCTGGTCCAGTATCTTCCCCGAGTGCTGGGAGCGGTGTTCATCCTCGCCATCGGCCTGTTCGCGGCGACGTTCGCGCGGGACGCGGTTCGCGGTGCCGCCGAAAGCATGGACTCGCGCTACGCAAAGATCCTCGGCCAGGCCGCTTACGTTCTTCTGGCGGTTATCGCCGCGGCGCTCGCCATCGGCCAGCTCGAACTCGAAACGCAACTGCTGACGGTCGCGATCGCGGTTGTTATGACTGCTGCGGGCGTCGGCGCGGCCCTTGCTTTCGGTCTCGGTGCACGGGAGGTCGCCGCCAACCTGCTGGCCGGCGTGTACTTGCGGGACAGCTATCCACCGGGAACCTGGATCCGCGTCGCCGAGGTTATCGGCCAAGTCAAGAGCATTGACCCGTTGGCGACAGTCCTGGCGACCGCCGACGATGCGGAGGTGGTCGTGCCGAACTCTACCATGGTGCGCTGGACGGTACGCGTGACGTTGGCGCCGCCGGAGGCCGACGAGGACGCGTTAGAGGAGAGCTGACGCGAGCGGTGGGAATCCTCGATGCCGGTCAGCTGGCCGAGCACGTTCTCGCCGGGATCGCCTGCGTCCTACCGCCGCGCTAGGCCGACGTACGGATTGGTGACGCGGTATGCGGGATAGCCGCCCGGGGACAGTGCCTCCCGTGTGGCAAGCGGATGCGGGGCCCTAGCCGCCAGGGCGGACGTCGAGAGTTGGAGGCTCGAGTGCGAGCAGACGATCGCGGACGGCCGGGTCGGGGGACAGTGAATTCGAGGAAGGGGGCAGGTGGTGGTGCGCTGTTCATTGGCGTGTTGTCGGTCGGCATGGTCGCAGTTGTGATGACGGCCAGCATACGGGACGCGAGGGTGCCGACGATGAGCGGCGCTCCGCCCTCGGCCAGGGACGACGCAGGTCCTGATGTGGTGATTGGACCGAATACAGAACGTAGCGGGAGTCGGGTTGTTCCATCATCGTTGCCTTTGGAGGAAGAACGAGTGAACGTGCGCCTCGAAAAGCGCGCAGAGATCCTTCTCGCGAACGCATCGAAACCACGTCTGCGAGACGACGCCGACGCCTGTCGACTGGCGGGTGGAAGCAACGACAGGATGGAACATCGTGGAGCGTAGCGTGGACATCGTTGCGACGACCAAGAGTCCGGAGTCGACGCTTCTGGGTGTTCGGAAATTGACCGAGAACGGGTTCAACGTGCGGGGGAAAGTGGCCAATGAAGGCGCGTGCCTGTACGTCTTCGGGATTCCTATGATCCGGGACGTCCCGGGTACCCTAACCGTGCGGGGAACCTATGCAGAGGAACGTATAGCAGATTGAGGCAGAGCCGTCCCGTGTGTGCCGTGGGCGGGCGCATGCGCCGCTGTTAGTTACGCCATAGCTTCGTGCTCGCTGTCACGGCTACGGACCATCCGCATGGGCGAGCAAGCGTCGAACTGTGTGTAAGAAAGTTCTCGCATTCGACCGATGCTTGCATTCGGTCGGTGCTGAGCGGAATCTCGGATCACTACTCCGGTCATCCCATTCGCACCCTGTTTCGTCCTAGCGGACGGCGCTGGCACTGATCTCGCGCTGTTCCTTTGGGCAGTGGAACCTCTGCCGCGCCGTGTCAGCGCTAGCCCCATCTAGTCAACCGGGACGTTGCTGTTCCGGCCGCTGGCGGGGCAATCCCCGTTGTTTTCGATGGCGGGGCACCATGAACGCCGGGATATCCGGCCACGTACCCCAAAGGAGGTACAAGAAAACGGCGCGGAGACTAGCGGCGACAGGCGCGCTTGGCAAGAGGCATTTGCGACTGCATTTGCGAGTGCGCGTAGCGTCTGTGCGATGCGGACTGTGCGCGACTAGCAACCGAGACCAGCCCGGACGCTGGGAACAGGCGTCCGCCAGGACCCTTTCCCAGCGTCCGGGCGAGACGCGGTTCTAACACCACGAGGCGGATCTTCCCGACGTGGTGCGCGAACCACGCAACAGGCCTGGAGTCGCAGCTACCCGTCGGTGCGGGGTCCCTTCGACGATCGCCAGGACACCGGCCCCGAGGTCACGGCGTGAGGTAGTGGATCACCTTAGATATGTCTCGGTTATTTCCGGCCTGAAGTGGCCGAGTTCCTGGCTGACGACTTCAAGCGCGTCGGCGCGGACGAGGATGCGCTGGAGTTCCCGCATGCGCTCCTGGGCGTAGCTGTACCGAACTCCGTGCGCGCCGGTGCTCCAGCCGAGGGCGCGCTTGGCAGCACCGGAGAAGCTGACGGTCCACGGCGTCCCACCGCCGACGTCGTAGCGCGGCAGGTAGTGCACCCCGCGGTCCGTGACGCGGACGGGATCGTCGAGCCGGAGGCGCTCGAGGCGTTCGGCGAGATCGTTGGAGACGCGCACAATGCGGATCAGGCCGCCCTTGCCGACGACCGTGAAGTCCGTGCCCGGCCTGTCGTGGAACTTCTCCGGACGTGCGGGCCGGAGATCGGGCGGCTGTTCCGCAGGCCGGGCAAGCGTCAAAAGCTCGTGCGCCCGCAGTCCGGCGGCGTGGGCGATCAAGGTGGAGAGGCCGTTGCGGGCGTTCTGGGCAGCCGCGACCATACGGATCTGCTTGGGGGTGTACGCCCGTCCCTGCCTAACCTGGGGCTTCAGGGATCGAACGACGGTGAGCTTCCCTCCTTCGGGAAGCCGCCCGGTGACGTGGACGAGCGTGGCTTGGATAACCTGCCGGTGCATGTCCAGCGCTTTTTGCCCTAGATCAGCAGAACGAGTTCGGAGGTAGTCCTCGGCGGACTTCCGATCGAGATCAAAAAGCTCTAGACCATCCTTTTCGAGGTGGCGGGCGATCTGGAGCAGGCAGTCGCGGTAGTTGTCGATCGTGCGCGCGGACGCGGTCGGCGCCGGGCCCCGGCGCAGCACGCCGAGGTTGACGAGACGCCCGACGATGATCCGCGCCTGGCGTTCGGGGGCCCGAGTCCTGCGGAACTTCGGCATCGTCAGCTAGCGCCTCGGCACCGGAGCCAACGGGCGACGGTGGAGTGGTGGACTCGTACGCGTCGTTCGCGCAGCCAACGCTGAATCTCGGCGGTGGTCGCCCCCTCGTCGCGCAGGGCCAGCAGCTCGCGGGAAAAACGGTCGAGGCGTGAGCCGCGGTAGCGCACGCGGCGGCGGGCGTGGCTATCAGCTCGGAGGCGCATCGCCTCCGTTGCGGCATTGAAGGAGGGTTTGCGGGACACGCCTCGGGTCATCCTCGGTGCGGCGAGCTCGACGAACTTTGCATGGGAGCTATCGAATAGCACGGCAAGGGTCACGATTCAAAAACTTTATTCTTATCAGTAGGCTAACAGGACATTTGATCGGAGATCTGAACGTACGTCCTGCCACGATGTGCGTTCCCGTGACATGGCGGTAGGCGTCCTCGCCGATCGGCGGGAACGGCCTGGGCGGTTGCTGCGTTTGTCGGCTCCTCGAGGTCGCGCGTGCCCAAGGACGAGTCGCGGTCCCCATCGGCGGCGTGTCGCGACCGGCACCGGTCGAGGGTAAAAACCGGAGGAAGACTGCGCCGCCAGGTCGAACGCTTCTACCCAGCCCCACGGGATAATGCGCTGCTCCACCGGTTCTTATCGCTAGTACAATCGCCGCAATGTCCACTTGTCCATACACCCGCTTATATCCGTTGATGTGATGTACAGCCTGCTCCTTACGTTCTTCTTCCTCGCTCTTGTCTTCTCGTTCTTCTGCTCGCTATGGGAAGCGGTGTTACTCAGTATCACGCCGAGCCATGCGCGCCTGAGATTCCGGCAAGGCACCCGTGTCGGTCGTTATCTCGAAGACTTCAAAGCCAACGTAGACCGTCCCCTGGCCGCCATCCTGACGCTCAACACCATTGCACACACCGTCGGAGCCATAGGCGTAGGCGATCAGGCAGCGACGATCTGGGCACAGGCGAATCCATGGATCACCAGGATCGCGGTTCCGGCAAGCATGACCATCGCGATACTGGTCTTCTCCGAAATTGTGCCCAAGACAATCGGCGCCCTTTACTGGCAGCACTTCGTCACATTCACCGCGCACTCGCTTCGGTTGTTGATCGTGGGGCTAGCGCCCTTCGTGTGGCTGAGTCAGTACATCACGCGACGGCTGAAACACGGCACGACCCAGCCGGTACTGACGCGCACGGATTTCGTGGCGATGGCGGAACTCGGTGCCCAGGAAGGCGTGTTCGAGGCGGAGGAAAGCGAAATGATCGGCCATCTGATCCGCTTCCAGACAATTCAGGCAGGGGATGTCATGACGCCCCGGACTGTGGTCGAGGTTGCGGCGGAAGCCGCCAGCATCGCCGAGTACCACACGGAGGCGAAGAGCCTGCCTTTTTCGCGGATACCCGTGCACGACGAATCCAAGGACCACATCACGGGCTACGTGTTGCGGACGGAACTCCTCCTTGCGCTGCTGGAGGGGCGTGGCGACCAGCGGATTGCCACGCTGCGCCGCGAGATCGTGGCCGTGAGCGAGACATACGCCATCACCGACCTGTTCACAGTCCTGCGTACGCGCCAGGAGCACCTCGCGGTGGTGCTGGACGAGTTCGGGGGCATGGCTGGAATCGTATCCATGGAGGATGTCATCGAGACCCTGCTCGGCCTGGAAATCGTCGACGAGACGGACGCGACCACGGATATGCGCGAGTTGGCCCGGCGCCATAGGGTTCAGCGCGCGAAAGCACTGGGCGCGCTGGAAGGACCGGTTGATCCGTCGGGGGAATAGCTGCACATCGCTCATCTCCACCCTTCGCCGCCGGACCCCGGCCACGCGACGTCGCCGTCGAGATCAAGGGGCGTTAGACAACTGCCGGCGGGCTGCCCATGGAAAGGGCTGCTGGCCGAGGACAACGAGAAGACCCGCTACTCATAGCAACGTGTCGAACCGACCGTGGGGAAAAGCGTTGGGTAGAGATCAACGCCGGACGTTAGAATCCGTTCTAGAACAGTCTCTTACAAAACTATTGCGATTCTGCCCCTGGCCACCATTTCTCCCACGCTGTTCCAGTACGATTGAGCTACGGAAACTAGACCACTACTGCAGCCGTCGTCCCATGGATCCCAGCCACGTCCAGTATCCCCACACCGCCATGGGGATGTAGACGAGATAAAGCAAGGTGTACGGCAGGACATCCTGGGCGTAGTAAAGGCCGACCGACACCACGTTGACCACGATCCACACCACCCAGTTTTCGATCTTCTTGCGGGCCGTCAGCCACATCGCGGCGAGACTCATGACGAAGACGGCGTTGTCCCAGTAAGGATAGGCGGCGTCCGTGAAGCTCGCGAAGTACCAGCCAAGAACAAGGGCGCCCACAATGCACAACCCGCCGACACCCCCCAGCAGGGCGGGGCTGGCCCGGGTAACCGGCAGGTCGTCCCGCTGCTCGCCGCCGAACAGCCAGTGGTACCAGCCATAGAGGTTGAGGGGCAGAAAGCCGACCAGGTGCAACGCCAGGTTCGCGTATAGGCGCGCCTCCAGCAGCACGGTGACCGAAACCAGCACATAGGCGACGCCGAGCGGCCAGGCCCAGACGTTCTCGCGGATGAGAAAGTAGACGATCAGGAGTCCGAGCGCACCGCCGATCCACTCGTCGGCGACGAGCCAGTAGTCGGCCAGCAGCGTAAGGAACTCCATGGGCTGGTAGTCTAATCACGTTGCCCGCCGATTGCGGGCTTCGGGAGCGGAGCCGTGGCGACGCACACCCAGGACAGCGAACTTCTGCCCGTGGTGCTGGCCGGCGGCTCCGGAACGCGGCTTTGGCCGTTGTCGCGCGAAAGCTACCCGAAACAGTTTCTCCGCCTGACAGGCGAGATGTCCCTCCTCCAGCAAACGCTGGCGCGGATCGGCGGTCTTCGCTGTCTTGCCCCGCTCGTCGTCTGCAACCAGGAGCATCGCTTGATCGTCGCGGATCAATGCAAGGAGTGCGGTGTCGAGCCTAGTGCCGTCATGCTCGAACCGGCAGCGCGGAATACCGCGCCGGCGGCGGCGCTGGCGGCGTTCAGGGCGACCAACGGGGGCGCAGACCCGGTACTGGTTGTCCTTCCCGCCGACCACCACATCGCCGACGAGACCGCGTTTGCATCGGCTGTGTGGCGGGGTGTCCCCTTCGCCCGGAGTGGCAGCGTGGTCGTGTTCGGCATTCCCCCGTCGAGCCCCGCAACGGACTACGGATACATTCGGGCAGGCACGGCCGCCACGGACGACGGCAACGTCCGGAAGGTCGCGGCGTTCGCCGAGAAGCCGCCGCAGGAGACCGCCGAGCACTACTTCGCCGACGGAGGCTGGATCTGGAATAGCGGCATGTTCCTGTTTCGCGCCAGCGTCTATCTCGACGAACTCAGACGTTATCGCCCGGATATCCACCATGCATGCAAGGCTGCGCCAGAGGTCGAGCAGCCGGATGAGGGGGTTCATCTTGCGGGCGATGCGTTCCTCCGTTGTCCGGCCGAGTCCATCGACAGGGCGGTCATGGAAAACACGCATCGCGGCGTTGTGGTTGCCACCGACATGGCGTGGTCCGATGTCGGCAACTGGCCCGCGCTCATCGAGCTATTGCCTTGGGAAGAGGTCCGCCATCGTCACTGGGGCCGCACCGAGACCTCGAGCAATCGCGACGGCTTTCGCCTAACGCGCCTGACCTTGGCGCAAGGCAACTCGCCTTCCCTCCGGAAGCCCGGACAACAGTCGACGTACTGGGTCGTTGTCCGCGGTCTCGCCGAAGTCGTGCGGGGAGCGGAACGGCTTCTCCTAGGTCCGAACGAGTCGACCCACCTGCCGAACGGCGTGCCACACCGGCTGACCAACGCCGGTCAAGACACGCTGGTGGTCATCGAGGTGCAGACCGGAAGCGACGCTTAGGAGACCGCTTCTCGCATGTCTAACGCCCGCGGAGTTGGCGCCGCCTACCAGGCGAGATCAACCCCCACCGAAAACGTCCTGACCTTGTTGGGCCGTGCGCCGTATGGGTGACGGCCGACGATGTCGTCGGCATCGGCAACATTCTCGACCCGGGCGAAGAGACCCACCGAGTCGGTCAACTGGTAGCTGGCCGCCAAGTCGACGGTGAACGAGTCATCGGTTCTCTCGAACTCGCCGCAGGAAGCCCGCACGCACGCCCCTTCCACACGGCTGATCGAAAGATGGCCCGCAAAAGGTTCCTTGTGGATGCCGAGGGTCGAATACACCTGGTGCTTCGGGATGTACGGCACGGGATCACCTGCGCCGACGTCGCCGAAAAAGTCCGTGTCCGCGATGTCGGTGTCGAATCGTCCGTCGATGTAGGTGTATACGATTTCAAACGGCACCCCGAAGCCGGCGGTTGGCGCCAAGTCCACGGCGGTGGACAGTTCGAGACCGCGGACGGTGACCGCATCGCCGTTGAAGGCATCGCCCACCTCGCAATCGACCCCCGAGGAGGAGGTGCACTCGCCCAGCAGGTTGTCGTAGTCGGACAGGAAAGCGACGGCCTCGAACTGCACGAGCGGAGCGCGGAAGCGAACCCCGAGTTCGTAGTTCTCCGCTTCCTCCGGTCGAACGTCCGGCGCGTTGGACGGTGCCGTGAAGCCCTTGTGCACGCCCGCGAGGAACGTCGCGCGATCATTCAGCCGGTAGAGGACGCCGACTCCCGGCAGCACGATCCGGGTTCGGTTGGCACGCGTGCTACGCAGGTTGCCGGCTGCACGGGAGGCGGGGTTCTCCGTTCGACCCGAGCGAATCTCATAGCGGGTGCGGCGCTGGTCAATGGCCTCGTAGCGGAGCCCCGGCGTCAGCGTCCAATCTCCGATGTCGATTCGGTCCTGGACGAAGACCGCGACGGCCTCGGCCTCTTGGATACGGTTTCCGGCGTTGCCTAGGCGACCTAGATCGTCAAGGCGCAACATCCCGTTCTCCTGGCGGTAGCTGCTGTTGCGCTGCAGCCGGTCCTCCTCGTCCTCGTGATAGCGAACGCCGATCCGTAGAGCGTGTACAACATCGCCCACGAGCCCGCTCCATGACACGCCCAACTGGATGCCGCGGGACTCGTACTGACGGTCGTTGGCTCTCAACTGGATGCTGCCCTGGGCCGTGTCGGCCGTACCGTGAAGGATCGCCGCCAACGCCGCGGCGGAGAGCCCCCCCAGCGGGGTCCGGCGGTTCACGGCCGACACAACGCTGGACCAGCTGGTGCGCGAGAAGGCCTCGGCGTTGGCGCTGCCGTCGAAGTCGATGCCTTCGGTCTTGAACCAATTCCGGGCGTGCCGGTTGTCGTAGACGGTCGTCGTCAGCCTCCACGCATCGTCGGCAAATTCGTGGCGGACGATCACCTGCTCGTGGTCGGTGCGTATGCTATCGAGCGCCGACAGACTGTAGCGGCGGCGCGGATCGTCGCGGAAGTCCACATCGGTCAGTCCGAGGTAGCTTTGGTTGGAGGTCTGCTCGGCCAACTGGATCTTCAGTTCCACACGGTGCGCGGATTGCGACGGCGCAAGGGCGAGCTTGACGGTGTAATCCCGAACGTCGAGGCCCGTATCGCTGTCGCTCCGGTCGATGGATTGGAAGCCGTCCGAAAACCACTGATGCGTCTCGAGCAGATAGCCGATACCGTGTTCGCCGGAAGCACCGTAGGTTCCGTGCAGCCGGTTCGTACCGTATTGCCCGGTTTCCGCGAACAGCGAACCGCCGGGCTCGACCGGAATCGGCGTCGAGATCATGTTGAACGCGCCGCCAATGGTATAGGGGCCCTGGCTGATCGCCGCCGGCCCCTTGAGGACCTCGAAGGCGGCCATTCGACCGGCGGTGGGGAAGTAGTAGGCCGAGGGTGCGGAGTACGGGGCGGGAGCGATCAGCACGCCGTCCTCGAGCAAGGTGATGCGTCCGCTGCGCTCCGTCGCCACGCCCCGGATGCTTAGGTTGGGACGCAAGCCGAAGCCGTCCTCCACCTGGATGGAGACCCCGGGGACCTGGCGGGCGATGCGCTGCACGTCGGTATACGCGAAGCGGGCTAGCGTCTGCGAGTCTAGTATGTGGGCCGCCCCCGGGGTGCCTTCGGCCTCCGCTCGGGTGCCGACGATGGTGACCTCTTCGAGATAGGGCACCTCGTCGGCGTTGTCGTTGGCAACCGCTAGGCCTGCAGCTAGTGCTGACAACGCCAATGTCCGATTCATCTCCTGCCCCGTGAGCTCGCGACCCCGCGACTGTATTACAAATGAGAATGATTAACAATAGCGCATTCAATAACAATAAGATCGATCTTCGTGTCTCTGGTCGAACGCGTGTAGTCTTTAGGAGTCGGGATCGCCGGAGTGGCGCGGATGGGCATCTTGAGCTGGATCGTGCTTGGGTTGATCGCCGGTGCGCTCGCACGGTGGATCATGCCCGACAAGGGTCCCCGGGGCATTCTGGTCACTGCCGTAATCGGCGTCGCCGGTGCGTTCCTCGGTGGCTGGATCGGTGCCGGTATCGGCTTGGGGTCGGTGCGGGGCTTCGATCTCGTGAGCCTGTTCTTGGCAACTGTAGGCGCGGCCGTCCTGCTGTTGATTTACCACGCGCTGAGGGGCCGCGACTCCGACTGACCCCTCTTCACGCACCGAAGGGCGGCAGCATTTGCATTACACCTGTCGTTCGACCACAGTGCGCGCGGGAATTGGGCGCGGAGACAAAGCATGCGGCTTGGCGTACTGGCAGGCCTCGGTCGGGATTGGCACGAGTCGATCGAAAAGGTCCGGATCGCCGACTCGCTCGGCTACGAATTGGTGGCCATAGGCGAAGCCTGGGGTCCTTCGACGATTCCGTGGATGACCTTGTTGGCGGCACACACCCGCAACATCCAGATTGGCACCTCGATACTCAACACCTACTCCCGCTCGCCCGGTGCCATCGCCCAGGAGTTCGCGACGCTCGAGATGCTCTCCGGCGGCCGCATGGTGTGCGGGCTCGGCTCGTCTGGACATCGCGTCATCGAACACTTCCACGGCGTGCCCTTCGACAGGCCGCTGCGGCGCATTCGGGAATACGTCGACATCATCAACACCCTCATCAAGGGGGAGCGCCTGAACTACGAAGGCCAGGTGTTCTCGATGAGCCGCGGGTTCCGCCTCGACTACGACCGGCCTCGGGACCATGTGCCGATCTATATCGCGGCAATCACGCCGAAGTCGATACGGCAGACCGGCGAAATCGCCGACGGCATCTACCCGATCCACTGGCCGAAGGGCCACTTCGCGTCGCTGCGCAAGGATCTGAGCGATGCGTCGGAGGCCGTCGGGCGGGATGCGGCTTCGGTGACCATTGCGCCGTTCACCAATGTCTACGTGCTGACCGGCAACTTGAGCGACGACGAGAAGGCCTGGCTCGCGGCACGCCAACCGCTGTTCCACTACATAAACCGCATGGGCGACTTCTATTGGAACATGCTGGCCAGCAACGGGTTCGAAGCCGAAGTGACGGCTTCGAGAGCGGCGTGGAGCCAGCGCGACATGGAGGGCGCGGTGAAGGCGATTACGGAGGACATGGTGCGCGAGATCCAGGTGATCGGGCGCATCGATTCCGTCGCCGAACAACTGGCCGAACGCTCTGCGGCCGGGGCGGAACTGCAAATGGTGCAGATGCCCGGCGGGAGCATTGCCGAAGCCGGTCGCCGTCTCGAAGCGCTGCTTGGCTAAGCTCCACGAGTAGCCGAGGGGCCCAGGGATTGGACGCCCGAAAAGACCGTAGAAAAAAGTTCGAAATACCCCTTGCGGAGAGGCAGCCGCTGCGTACAATGCGCGCCCCTATGATTGAGATAGCACGACATACGGGCGTCCCGCACGCGAACCGGAAGGCCATGCTGCCGACACCGGGGGCGTTCGCGGAATCGGAGCGCCGTCTCCGGACGCACACCTAGGTCGTTGCACCGTTGTCTCCCGGTGCAACGCCGGCGAGACAACGAAGTCCTTCCCCCTCCCCCTCCTCATTCGTTGTCCCGCCGGCGTTCCCGGTCCTTCCTCGTCCCGGACACACGCGATTCCGTCGCAAGCAAGACATCGTGCTGACATCACGCGCTATTCCTTCCTCGTCCCGGACACACGCGATTCCGTCGCAAGCAAGACATCGTGCTGACATCACGCGCTATTCGCTGTTCTCGGACACACACGATTGGACGCGGTTATCGGACACACACGATTGGGTCTAAAACGTGATATCGCGGTGATGGCAAGCGCCGCCACCTCCCGGGGCTGATTCCCGCGATCACGCTAGGGGCAACTGCTCTTGCTACGTCGAGGCGGCGGCCGTCTGGATACCCATGCCAAGCACGAGGCTCTCCAGTTCCTCGATGGTCATGCTCCCCGGTTCAAGATTCTCGCGCACGAGTCGATTGCCAACTTCCTGGACTACCGAATTGGCCGGCACGGGGACACCGTGGAGACGACCGAGCAGAACGATCTCTCCATTCAGAGAGTCCGTTTCGATGTCGCCGGTTCCGCGCAGCATGCTCTGCAACGACGAGCCGCCGTGACGATCATGCCCCGGCACTTCGCGACCCCGGATATCGGCTCGACGCGCACGCGTTTCCTCCACCGTGGCACAGTGGATGCCTGCGGCGCGATAGCAGGCGAGCGCTTCTTCGCGCAGCTTGGCGGCCACCGCACGGGATCCGGTTCCGGTAGCCGCTTGCACGGCGTTGTTGAGATTGCCCAACAGCTTGGCGTACTTCTGGCCCATGATCGCGGCATCCGGCGCCGAACTGAATCCCGCGCGGCGAAGCGCCGCGGCGACCGTTTCGATGAAGTTGTCCACGCCGTCTGGATAGCGGCCCGCGTCGAGGCACCCCGCGGTGCCTTCCGCGAAGTTCACCACCACGCCGGGTTCGAGGTGCTCTGCGGGAAGCAACACGACCATGCCGTAGGTGTGCGGGAAACGACGCAGCGCCAGGCGCTCGTTCTCGACACCGTTTTGGCAGCAGATGACGCGAGCTTCACCGCCGGTGGCCGCGTAGAGATCGCGCATCGCGTCCTCGGTGTGCTGCCCCTTCATGCAGAGAATGACGGCGTCGTCGGGGCGGATGTCGGCCTCGTCAGGATGAGGGAAGCAAGGAATGTTCAGATGCACGTCCTGCGATGGCGACACGAAGCGCAAGCCGTCCCGGACGATCGCCTCGTAGTGTGCACCGCGGGCAATCAGTCCGACCTCGAAGCCGCTCAAGTGCAGTCGAGCGCCGATGGTCCCGCCGATGCCGCCGGCACCGTAGATGACGAATCTCATTGGGTCTTCACCTCCCGTGACTGGGGTTGCGACTGGGCGGATCCAACATCCGGTCAACACCCGACGCGAAACGAATCCACGAATTCGCCCGCGGCCTTCATACGCTGGTAGCGCCATTCCCAGGGCGATTCGTTCAGGCGGTTCGGTCCGTTGCGGATGTCGAATCCCAGCGCCGCGGCCTTCGGGTAGTGGCTGTAGATCATGACGCGCCGCGGCACCCCGGAGTCGTTTGGACTCGAGGTGTGGATGAGGCAGCTATGAAAGAACATGACCGACCCCGGTGGTGCCAGCACCGCCACGCTTCGGTCAGTGTCGACGATCCCCGGCGGCACCTCCAAGCCGTTGCGGACCCGGAGGTGATCGATGTGCCGCTTGTGGGTGCCCGGGAAGACCCGTATCGGCCCGTTGCGCTCATGGCATTCGTCAATGGTGAGCGCCGACGAAACGATGCCTTGAGGATAGCCATTCACCCTGTAGTAGGCCCAGTCGTTGTGGACCGGGAACCGGTCGTCGTCCGCCGGCACCCGAAACGTCGCCATCGACGGCACCGGCTGCTTGTAGTTCAGTTTCTCTTCCATGAGCACGGGTTCGTCACCCATAAGTTCAGACATCGGTCCGAGCAGGCGTTGATCGGCGGAGAACCTGGCCAAGGCGAGGCCAAGGTCCACGATCGGCTGGATCTTGCGCACGACCATCGTGCCGTCGAGTTTCCGGCGGATGTCCAAGCGGCGGCTCTGGCGCTCGTTGGCGAGGGACGAGTTGACGATCAGCTCGAGAATGAAGTCGGCGTCGGCGCGCATGGCGGCGACTTCGTCCGCATCGAAGACACCCGGCAGGACGAGATAGCCATCGCGGTCGAACGCGGCGGTTTGCTCGGGGTCCAGCAATGGCATAGCGGCCAATCATACCCGAGAGCATTTCGGCCACGACGGCTCGGGCTGATGCCGGTATGTCGCGGGTGGGGGCGGGCCAAGAACCCTCCGTCGAAGCCAAAAATGAAGGAAATATGGAATCGCAATCGTTAACCGATTGATGTCATTCGAGATTTCCCATCACGGCTTCGAGGGGTGCCGAAACCCCCTCAAATTCGCCTATCCCATCTGCTATATTGGACTCCTCACTAGTCGGGTCTGTATATCGATACAGTGTAGTTCTCCTCGGCAGGGCGATCACACTTTCATCCTTGCAGCCCGGCTAGTGAGGCCACTCCCGGAACCGTCTTACGATACAAAAAACTACGTTAATCAACGGTTTAAGGCAGTTCATTGCCCATCACGATGCAGCCGCTGGCGGCGAACATACCGCCCACGCCGAGACAAAGCGACACCTTAGCACCGGGGACCTGTGCGGGCGCAGTACCCCGCATTTGCCGAACGCTCTCCTGCAGCGCGTACATGCCGTACATGCCGGAGTGCATGTAGGACAGTCCCCCGCCGTTGGTGTCGAGCGGCAGGGGACCACCCGGCCGCGTGTTGCCGTCCTCGATGAACGCCGGTGCCTCGCCGCGTGCGCAGAAACCGAGATCCTCCAATCCCCAAATCGGGAGGTGTGCAAACGCGTCGTACACCATCATGTGATCTAAGTCGCCGTGGTTGATCCCCGCCGATTGCATTGCTTCGCCTCCTGCGATTCGGAACGCCCGTGAGCTGGTCAGGTCTCTTTCATCTGGCTGACCATGGGGCTTTCGACGCTCTCGCCGCTACCCAGGATGTAGACGGGTTTGTGCGGGAAATCCGCAGCTCGCTCCGCGGCTGTCAGGATCAACGCGCCGCCGCCATCGGTAACGAGACAGCATTCAAGGAGGTGGAACGGGTAGGCGATCAGGCGCGAGTTCAACACATCGTCCACCGTGATCGGGTCGCGGTACGATGCACGCGGGTTCATGCCGGCCCATTCGCGTTGCACCACGGCGACCATCGCCAACTGTTCGTGGGTCACTCCATACTGCTTCATGTAGCGCAACACCCCGATCATGAACATCGTGGTCGGGCCCATCGACCCGTAGGGACCTTCGAATTGGGCGAGCAGCGACCCGGCGCCCCCTCCCCTGCCGCCGCGCCCGACGCCGGAGCGGCCGCTCTCGCCGTGGGTGATGAGGATCGTATCGGCGTAGCCCGCCTCGATGGCCGCCGCGGCGTGGCGGACGTGAAGCATGAAGGAACAGCCGCCAACCGAACTACCGTCCACCCAGCGCGGCGCGATGCCAAGGTAGTGGGAGATATTGACCGGTGACTCGCCTGCGGTCGCGACACCGTCGATGTCTTTCGCCTTGAGCCCGGCATCGGCCAGGGTGTTGAGCGCGGCATCTGCATGGAGTTGGATCTGGCTCATCCCGGGAATCCTGCCGAGTTCGGTGGTCTCGGCGGCGCGCCGACGATGGCGACGGTCATGATTGGCTCTCCCGGGGGCGGAACAGGGGGATGGCGATGTCGCCGTTGTCTTCGAACGTGACCTCGAGGGGCATGTCGAGCACCAGTGCCTCCGGAGTTTGTTCGCAGTCCACGATGTTGGAGAGCATCGTCGGCCCCTCGTCGAGTTCCACTACCGCAATGGCGTAGGGGCCGTCGAAGGACGGATGCGGGCGGTGGTTGATCACGTAGCTCAGGAGCTTGCCGTTGCCGCTCGCGGTGATCACTTCCACGCTGCGCGAACTGCATGCCGGGCACAGTGGCCGTGGCGGGAAGTAGACGTGCCCGCAGTCGTTGCAGCGCTGCAGGCGCAGTTGGCCTGCCTTGGTACCGTCCCAGAAGTGCCGAGTTTCCGGCGTCGGCTGCGGCAACGGGCGCGGCCGCCTGACCGGGCCATCCACCATCTTGCTCCCTCCGTGCGCAAAAGCGGTCGAGTATGGGCCTGTCATGGCGCCGGGGGCAAGGAACTCCAGGCGTAGGTTGGGTCTGCGACGGCCAGGAAGTCAGGATTCAGGAACGACGCCTTGTTGTACCGCAACGGTGTGCCGTCCAACTGCGTGACGGCGCCACCCGCCGCCGCCAACACCGCATGGGCCGCCGCGATGTCCCACTCCGACGTCGGTCCGAGCCGGGGATAGAGGTCGGCTCCGCCTTCCGCCAACACGCACAGCTTCAATGAACTACCCAGATGAATGCGTTCGACGCGCGGGAAGTTGCCCTCAAGCGCTCGCATATACCGATCAAGGCGTCCGGTGCCGTGGCGGCGGCTCGCAACTACCGCAACGCCGTCGCCCCGCATGGCACGCGTGTGCAACGGCGTTCTACCGAGTTCGTCGTGCCGCCACGCCTCCCGTCGGGCGCGGTCGCCCAGGTAGGTCTTGCGCTGTGCCGGAACTCCCACGACGCCGAGAACCGGCTCCGCACCGTCGATTAGCGCGATATTGACGGTGAACTCCCCGTTGCGCTCCACGAACTCCTTGGTGCCATCAAGCGGGTCCACCAGCCAGTAGCGCGGCCAGCGCCGTCGTTCGTCGTATGGCGGCGGCTCGGACTCCTCCGAGATGATCGGGAGATCGGGCGTGAGGGTTCGCAGGCCATCGACGATGATGCGGTGTGCGCGGCGATCCGCCTCGGTTAGCGGCGAGTCGTCGGCCTTGGTCTCGACTTCGAAAGCGCCGCCGTAGACCTCAAGGATGGCACTGCCCGCAGCCTTGACGATTTCGATTAGCGCACGGTCCACACGGTTAGTATAGGGGCATGTCGACCGAGACCGACGACGTCCGCCACGTTCGCCTTGACAAATGGCTCTGGGCAGCGCGCTTCTACAAGACCCGAAGCCTCGCTAAGACCGCCGTGGACGGCGGCAAGGTGCATCTCAACGGTGCCCGCACCAAGCCTGCAAAGGAGGTCGTGCGGGGTGACCGGCTCACCTTGACGCGCGGCGAGGTCGAACAAACGGTGACGGTCGTCGATGTCGCCGAGCGCCGGGGCAGCGCTACCGCCGCAGCGACCCTATACAAGGAAACGCCCGAATCCATCGACAGCCGCGAGAGGCTGCGGTCGGAACGGCGCATGCGGGCCGCCGGGCTCACCGTGCCCAAGTCGCGACCCAACAAGAAGCAGCGGCGGGCGTTGCGGGAGTTGAAGACGGGCGGTTGACGTCCTCCGTTTCCCGGCAACTCGGCCGTCTCTCGCTGATGGTCTTCACTCGGACACAACCCGAACGCGCCAAAAGGCGGCGACAAGCGTCGCCCCAACGGCCCTGTCGCAGATCGCCTACGCGAAATGGTCGAGATCTTGAACCGCATCGAACCGGAGCTCGATTCACCGATAGCCGCTAAGGTCTCCACTTGGACACAGGCGGTTCC
>JAPPND010000054.1:27265-28898 GCA_028818795.1 Gammaproteobacteria bacterium
AGGTCTCCACTTGGACACAGGCGGTTCCGGTCTGCACGGGTTGTAGGACTCCGCCCACACTGGACGGCAATGGACTGTCTTGGGGCGATATACACAGCCGGGACAGCAGAAGTTCCTGTCGATTGGCCACGTCTGTTGGGCGGCCACCTCGCCGGGCTCATTGCGTGGTGCAAGCAACGCGAAGGCGCTCTTACGGGGGCGCTCCCAGACCAAGAACCTGCAAATCATCTTGTCGCACGCGGCGGGCACCTGCAGGTCAGAAGCCGCCAAGGTGGCGGAAGGATCGTTTTCAAAGATCCCAGCAGGCGCCCAAGCGCCAGGGCGCTGCCAGTCTGCATTCAGATTGGCAGAGCCACCTCCCGAAGGCGAAGACCTCGGTCAGCCGTCCATTGGCGTAACGCCGCCTCGTTGCCGTAAGCACGTTGCCGCCGCTTGAGCACCTTCGTTCGCGCCAGCCATTCCGCCACCCGATCCGTAGGCACGACCGTGGCTCTTTGCTCCGCATCGACCATCCCTCGGAGGATGTCGATGTAGTCCGTGAGCCTGATAGCCGGCCGTCGTCTGCGCTTGCGTCGGGGTTCGGTCCCTTCCCCGTCGGCCGGGGCCGCCACGTCGGTGGATCGGGAAGATGGCGCTTCGCCGTCACCGGTGGCGAGTTGCGCATCGGGTACTCCTACCTCATCTTCCACGTCCGACGGGGGACTGTTGTTAACCGACGCAATGTGTGCGTCCGCAATCTCGTCAATGTCCTGCGCCGCGCCAGCGGATACTTCCCGTGAACACTGTGTCGTAGCGGAGCCGACGACGTAGTCGTCCAATCCAGACAAAACGGGGCGCAGGTAGTCCGCCAACGCTTCGGCGCTATTCACCTGGAGACGCTCGGTAATCGAGGTGTCCTTAATCGCCTCGATCCGATCGGCCAATTCGGCTCTGACCGGATTGAGATCGATGTAGGCCATGGCGGCGATCATGGCCTCCTCGGTCAACAGCGCACCCGAATAGAAGCGCTGTTCGAAAAAGTGCCCTTCGCAGTCGTCCTCCAGATTTGCCCGCCTGGCAATCGGCTGTTTAAGGTGCTTCATGAAGTCGGACAACGACCCCAGGGTCTTGCGCGCAGCCGCAACGCGCTTCGGATCACCAAGCATCAGTTCACGGCGCTCGGGCTTGAGTTCCTCCACGACTTCCCCGTGTTCCTTCGGCGGAAACGCATCAAACCATCGCCAAGCCACTTCTTCGTCGGTCCAGAACCTGCACGCGACGGGGTCGTGGCGCAAAGCCAGATGGAAGTGATTGCTGAGCACCGTGTACGAGTACACGTCTACGGCAAAACAGGGCGCGAGTTGTTTCAGACGTTGCAGGAGCCAACCCCTGCGGTGCGAACAGTTACGACCCGTCAACGGGTCGACGCCACAGAGAAACGCGCGACGTACGCAACGCGACGCGACGTGGTAGTCGCGTTCATTGTTCGGGTCCACTAGCAGAGATCGGGGCGTCGTCATGTGGCAGACAATGGCAAACCGGCTTCCCCGCCGGTATCAGCCAATTGCCACCTACGCCGTAAGAATCATCGGAATCTTGCGTGCGAGTTGGATTACGCCCTGTAGGACCGAGGGCGCGTGTGTCGGGGAAGTCG
>JAPPND010000054.1:28998-49674 GCA_028818795.1 Gammaproteobacteria bacterium
CGTGCGAGTTGGATTACGCCCTGTAGGACCGAGGGCGCGTGTGTCGGGGAAGTCGTGAGGGCGCGTATGTCGGGGAAGTCGTGGGAGCGGTCGTGTAGAATCCCCCAATCCAACCGGGCGACGGCCATGGCGCTCAATTTCGACACCTCGCGGGACTCCCGCAGCTACTACGAACTATCCAACACCGCGCTCGCGGAACTAGCCGTCCTGCGCGGCGAGGGTCGCCTCGCGGCCAACGGTGCGCTAGCGGTCGAGACCGGTGAACGCACCGGCCGGTCGCCCAAGGACCGCTTCATCGTCTCCGAACCGGGCAGTGAAGATCTGATCGACTGGGGATCCATCAACCTGCCCGTCGAGGCACGCGTATTCGACGCACTCTGGCGTCGCATTCATGGCCACCTCGCCGGACGGGATGCGTTCGTGTCGGCGGTACACGTCGGTGCGGGTTCCGTGCACTACCTGCCGGTCAACGTCACCACCGAATACGCCTGGCACGCGCTATTCGCCAAGGCGCTGTTCATCGCGCCGGAGATCTTCAACCCCGCAGGCAAGCCGACCTGGGAAGTTGTAAGCGCGCCGGAGTTCATCTGCGACCCCAAGCGGGACGGGACCGCATCCGATGCCACGGTGATGATCGACTTCGCCGGGTGCCGGGTGCTGCTTGCCGGACTCCGCTACGCCGGGGAGATGAAGAAGGCGATGTTCGCCGTGCAGAACTTCCTGCTCCCGGAACGCGATGTGCTCCCCATGCACTGCGCCGCCAACGCGGGTTCAGCCGGCGACGTGACCCTGTTCTTCGGCCTCTCGGGGACGGGCAAGACCACCCTCTCCGCGGACCCTGACCGGTTGTTGATCGGCGACGACGAACACGGCTGGGGCGAAGGCGTCGTGTTCAACCTCGAAGGGGGCTGCTACGCCAAGTGCATCGACCTCTCGCGCGACAAGGAGCCCGTCATCTACGACGCGATTCGGTTCGGCACCATCATCGAGAACGTCGTCTTGGACCCG
Source organism: Gammaproteobacteria bacterium (assembly GCA_028818795.1). GTDB lineage: Bacteria > Pseudomonadota > Gammaproteobacteria > Pseudomonadales > Azotimanducaceae > VXYL01. The sequence goes on from JAPPND010000054.1 coordinate 30,007, forward strand.
GCGACGCGCGAACCCGACTACACGGATTCGTCGCTTACCGAGAACACCCGCGCCTGCTATCCCCGGGCGAACATCGCCGCGAAAGTGCCCGAGAACCAAGGCGGCGAACCCAACGCCGTGGTCTTCCTCACCTGCGATCTGAGCGGCGTGCTGCCACCTGTTTCGATGCTGTCCAAGGAGGCCGCCGCCTACCACTTCCTTTCCGGCTACACGGCAACAGTCGGCTCCACCTTGGTCGGTTCCGCCGAGCCGTACTCGGCGACGTTCTCGACGTGCTTCGGGGCCGCTTTTTTTCCCCGTCCAGCGCGAGTGTACGCAGACCTCCTGATGAAGCGAGTCGAGAACTTCGGCTCGGAGGTATACCTCGTCAACACCGGCTGGACCGGCGGCGGGTACGGGGTCGGCAGACGTTTCGACATCCGCACCACACGCAGCATCGTCCGCGCCATCCAGTCAAGGGCCTTAAGGAACGCGCCGAGACGCCATATCCGGAGCCTGAACCTCGACATCCCGGTCAACGCGCCAGGCGTCGACCCGGCCCTGCTCGATCCGCGCAATACCTGGCGCGACCCCGACGCCTACGATCAGGCCCAAGCCGCGCTGACGGCCAAGTTCGCCGCCAACTTCGCCCAGTTCGATGTCGATCCCGGCATCATCGCCGCCGGACCGCGTCCGACCTAGCTGCAAGATGGCTGAACTCACGGACTCGTCGCTGGCGGCGATCCGCGGTCGCGCCGAACTCGGCGCACTGCGGCGCGGCATCGAAAAGGAGAGCCTGCGGGTGACGCCCGCCGGCATCCTTGCAAGGAGCCGGCATCCCGTCGAACTGGGATCGGCGCTGACGCATCCGCATATCACCATGGACTTCAGCGAGGCCCAGCTGGAACTCATCACCGGCGTGCATCCGAGCGCCGAGGCGGCCCTCGACGAGCTGGCCGACGTTCACCGCTTCGTCTACTCCAACGTGGACGACGAGTTGCTGTGGGCGACCAGCATGCCCTGCATGATCGGTCGCGACGACAACATCCCCATCGCACAGTTCGGAACGTCCAACGCCGGCAAGTCGAAGACGGTCTACCGCAACGGCCTGAGCCATCGCTACGGTCGCCTCATGCAGACGATCAGCGGCATCCACTACAACTTCTCGGTGCCCGAGACGCTATGGCCCGCCATCGCCGCGAGCCGGAACCAGGCACCGGAGGGCGACTTCGTGACCCGCGCCTACTTCGGACTGATCCGCAACTTCCGGCGCTACTCCTGGCTCCTGGTCTATCTCTTCGGTGCCTCGCCGGCAGTGTGCAAGTCGTTCATCCGCAACACCGACTCCGGCCTGGCCCGGTTCGACGAAGGCTCGCTCTACCTCCCCCACGCCACCTCGCTCAGGATGGGGCGCCTCGGCTACCAAAGCGATGCGCAGTCGTCCCTGCACATCTCCTACAACAGCCTGGGCGAGTATGCCGACACGATGTTCGGCGCTCTGACGGAACCCTACCCGCCCTACGAGGCCGTCGGCGTCGAGGTGGGCGGAGGCTATCGACAACTCTCGACATCGTTGCTGCAGATCGAGAACGAGTTCTACGGGGCCATTCGGCCGAAGCGACGGACGCGGTCCGGCGAGAGACCGCTCGAGGCGCTCTACGGACGAGGGGTGGAGTACGTGGAGGTGCGGTGCCTCGACCTCAATCCGTTTCTAAGCCTCGGCATCGATGCGGACATCTGCCGATTCCTCGATGTTTTCCTGCTCCTGTGCCTGCTCATGGATAGCCCGCCGGACAGCCGCGCCGAATCCGAACGCATGGTTGCCAACCAGCTCGACGTGGTCGAGCGCGGCCGAGAACCCGGCCTCGAACTGATCGATGGCGGCATCGGCTTTCCGCTCGCCGACTGGGCCGGGCGACTGCTCGACGAGTGCGTCCGGGTTGCAGAGGAAATCGACGCCGTGACGGGCGTTGGGAACCACGCCGAGGCGGTGGATCTGCAGCGCCGCAAGGTCGCGGAACCCGAGTTGACGCCATCGGCCCGGGTATTGAACGCCCTACGACAGCAACGCGTTCCGTTCTTCCGCTTCGCCATGAACCAATCCGCAGCGCACCGGGGCTATTTCGAGGAACGCCCCTTGAGTCCCGAACGGCACAAGGAGTTCACCGCGATGAGCGAAGAGTCGCTTAGCCGCCAAGCTCGGATGGAAGCCGGCGACCGGGAGACCTTCAAGGCGTACCTCAAGCGGTTCCTCGAACTGGACATTCCGCGTCCGGTGACGCGTTGAACTTCCTTGCCCATTGCGTACTCGCCCATCCGGGTCACGGCTTCCTGGCCGGCGGCATCCTCGGCGACTTCGTCAAGGGCAACATCCCCGAATCCCTGCCGGTGGAACTGCGCGCGGGCGTTCGGCTGCATCGGCGCATCGATTCGTTCTCGAACCGTCTTCCGGCGATGAGGGAGAGTGCCAGCCGATTTCCGCCCCCCCTGCGGCGGGTGGCGCCGGTGCTGCTCGACATCGTGGCGGACCACTGCCTCGCGCAGTCCTGGCCTCGCCACGGCATCGGTGATCTACGGCACTTCACGGCCCGCGTCTATGCGGCAGTGGGACGGTACGGCGATTGGGTCCCTGCGCGAGGCAACCAGTTCGTCCGGCGGATGATCGAGACCGATCTCTTGGCACGCTATACCGACCTGGCCGTCATCCACCACGCCATGGACCACGTCCTGAGCCGCCTCGGACTCACGCATCTCGGACCACAGCTCGCCGAGGCGCTCGACGACTCGCTAGCGGCGCTGGCAGAGGATTTCGATGCCTACTACCCGCAGCTTGACGCATTCGCGCGAGCGGAACGACCAATTGCCGTGGATTGGGCGCAGTCGACTACCTGACCACCTTGATGTAGTCCCCTGCTCGCGGCTCGCCGTTGGGGTGGTCCCCGTTCAGGAGACGCAGCGTCTCTTCCGGGAACTCATAGATCGGGGAGTTGTGGGCCAGTTCGGCGTAGGTCTGCCCGGGCTTGGCGACGATGATCTCGATGCGCTGACTGTTGGCGATCTTCAAGTCGTCCTGGCTCATCGGGCGTAGCGCGTCCATCGTCGCACGAAACTGCTGCCGGAATGTCTCCGGGTCACCGTTCGGCCCGCATTCGCCCTTGAAGAAAAAGACGTCGTTGCGGTGGTAGAGCACGCCGATAAGTCCCAGCTGTAGGTTCGAGGCGCTGGTGTCCACCTCACCGACATAGGCTTCGTTGCCGTTGATCTCCACTTCGGTGCCACTGGTGACGTCGTCCCGCTTCAGGACGTCGGTGACGTACTTGGCCGGCGACTTGCGCTTGACGGGCTGGTGGCGCATGACGCTGATCGCGCCGATGCCGGCGCCGCCCGGCGCGATGCCGTTGACCCGCGAGGACGAGTAGCCCACCTGCCACTTGTCCGGGAACTCGATCACGACCCGCAGGGCGCTGTGGTAGTAGGTGCTGTCCCGCACCAAGCCCCGGGCAGCCTCGTCGCCGTAGACCAGACCGTTCATGAGATTCCAGAAGTCGCCGACGGGATCGACGAGTTCATCGGGCAGGAACTGCTGCGAGTAGGTGACCGCATCGTGCAGGCGCTTGTCCTGCTTGGGGTGTGAAGCGAACAGGCCGTGATAGCCCGATGGCCTGCCTGCGACTTGGCGATTGAAAAGAGCCTGATCCATGAGGACATGCAGCATGTCCATGACGGCCGTCGGATTGTAGCCGGCCTTTGCCATGTACTCCGCGCCGAGCCGATCGGCCTCCAGTTCCATTTCCCGACCGTATCCGGACGTCACGACGGACGTCAGCTGGTTGGACAGTTGGTTCAGCTCGCGTCGCCCCGTGGCGATGGCGGAAAGGAAACCGACCGACTTGCCGAACAAGTCCGTCATGCGCCTCTGGCGTACGTGTCTCGCCGTGATGTGGGCGATCTCGTGGCCGATGACGGAGGCCAGTTCGTCTTCCGAACGAACGTACGCAAGCAATCCCCGGGAAACGAAGATATGACTCTCGGGCATCGCCATGGCGTTGAGGATCGCGCCGTCGATCACGTAGAAATGGTATTTCTTGCCCCGGTCCGGGGTATGCACCAGAAGCCGCTCCCCGATCTCGGTGACATACCGCTGCCAACGCTCGTCGTCGTAGAAGCCGTCGTTCTCCTCCAGCTCCTTGACCATTTTCGAGCCGGGACTGGCGACGGCGCCGAACGCAGCGAGGGCGACCGCGGTCATGACAGCCACACAAAAGCGCGAATTCAACGGGTTGCGGACTCGTTTCATGGCGGGTTCTCCTCGTTCCTTCGCCACTCGCGCCCTACCGGCGCCTCGTCTTGCCCAAACGCCCGGGGCGACGGTCGGCTCCCGTCGTTCCCGACGGGCCACCGCTTGCGCGGCAGGTACGACCGCCACCTAGGCGGAGATTACCATTGATTTGATCACGCCAACGGCCGCAAGTTCGGGGCCGCCGGTCGGTCGATAGAGGAACTCGGAATGGCCGAATCTCGGCCAGAGAGGCGGTCAGTTTGCTGGCAGGGAACCTTCGCCGAACCTGCGCCGGAATCGCTCGACGCGCCCGCCGGTGTCGACGATCTTCTGCTTGCCGGTGTAGAACGGGTGGCAGGCCGAGCAAACCTCCAGGTGGATGTCCCGGTTCAACGTGGAACGCGTCTTGATCACGTTGCCGCAACTGCATGTGGCTGTGATCTCGCCGTATTCCGGATGTATGTCGGACTTCATCGCGTTGCCTTGTCCGCCCTGTTCGAGAGGCGCGCAGTCTATTCGTCGCGGATGGGCAATTCAACCGGGAGACTACGGGCCGGGTCGGACTGCGGCCACTCAATCCACTTCGGTCGCCAACCCACGGAAGACCGCCGCCTTGCGTTCGATCGGGTCCGTTTCGGTGTAGTACCGCTGCAGTGTCCCTGCCGCCGATCGGCGCTCGTCCGGTGATTCAATGGCATCGAAGAACCGTTCCGCCGCCTCGGTGTCGTGAGCCGCCAAGCGGACAGCAATCAAGGTGTGATGTGCACGGTCTCGCGCCAAGCCGGTCCGGTATTCCATTAGCGCCGTCGTTGCCCGAGGCGCGTCGCGCCGGAACCATTCCTGGAACATGTACGCCACGACGGGCGCGTACTGCTCTTCGGTGCCCAGCGACTCGGCCCACGCCAACGCCTCTCCGGGATCTCCCATCTCCCAATGGGCAACTGCCATTGCAGCGTCGATCCGCATTTCCGGGTCCGCTATGCCTTGTATCAGTCGCTTCGTCACCGACGGGTCCACGCCGTACATATCCATGAACATCCAGTCGAAGGAGTCCCTTCGAACCGTCTCGTCGAGGCCCATCAACCACTCCAGTGCCCGTTCCGGGTCGGCACGCACCAAACCGGCACCCAGGTCGCCCATGACCACCGGCTGATCACGCAAGTCGAGTTCCGCGAAGGCCGTCAACGCCCGGTCCAGGTCTCCTCGATCCAGGAGCGCCGTGAGCACCCCGATTCGGGCCTGACGCCTCGCCGACTCTGCGGGAAGCCCCTCAAGTAGCGCCTCGGCATGATCCGGATCCGTCCTGGCAAGACTTAGGAATGCGGGGAACACCAGGTCGAGCAACTCGCCGGCGTCGTGGGCGAGCAACCAATCCGCGGCCAGTCGAGGATCCGCCTTCGCCCATCTGTCCATAACGTGGTAGAGCATCGAGTCTCTCACGCTCGCTTCTCCTTCCCAACCGATGATCGCCGCCAATGCGCCAGCCGGGTCCGCGGTTGCCCAGTCCGACGCCAACAGCATCTCCTCCTCCCGGCGCGAGTCCCGATCGTCGATGGCGCTGAGCCTTGCCAACGCCGCACCGTGAGCTTCACCGCGTGCAGGGACTACCGGCTTCGAGATTTCGACATCTGCTAGCCGTGCACCGAGGCGTTCGGCAATTGAACCCAGCCGGGCGACGGGAAGGTCGAGTTGCAGGATCGCCCGTGCCGCGTCGACTCTGGGGCCCGTCGGCAGTCCCGCGGCGCACGCCACGGCTGAATCGAGATCCGCGTGAGCCCAAGCCCGGAACACCGCCGAGACGGCTTCGGGGTTCGCCAGGTTACGCACCGCGTGATCCGCCGCCGTCGCTGGATCAACGGAAGCGAAGCGAATGTAGAGTACGCGCGCGACGTCGTCTCGGTGCGGCGCGGCGGGCAGGTCGGCCACCTCGCCCAACAACCGTTCGATGCGACCGCGATCCGCCTTGGCGAGGAATTGATACAACGCGGCATTACGGTCGAAGCCATCGGCGACGCCCGCTATTCCAGCCAACGTCGCACGGTCGGTATCCGACGCATCCTCTTCGGTGGCGGACACCACCGACTCTGCGCGGGACGCTTCGGCCGCCGCTGCGGCGAGGGACCCAACCGCGAGTCCTGCCAGGAGGGAAAGAAGGTCTCTACGCATCGCCGCCGTCGTCCGGAAGGTACTTGCCGTACCGTTCCGCCTTGCGTCGATCGTGCTCGATGTCGCTGAAATGCCGATGCAGCGGTTGGGCGGCCCGGGCTCGCTGATCCGGCGACTCGATCGCATCGAAAAGATGTTCCGCCAGAGGGGCGTCGCGAGAAACCACGTCGCGCATCATGGTCGCCGCGGCTCGATCGCGCACCGGCCCGCCGCGCATGTCGAGCAACTCTCGGCAGGCGGCGGCGGGATCCCGGGCAGCCCAGGTGTCGAACACCTTGACGATCAAGTCGGATCGCCCGGCCTCGGGTTCGAAGTTCCGGGCCCAAGCCAGTGTTTCCTGCGCATCGCGCCGCGCTTCGGCTCGCACCACCTCGTCCGCCGCTGCGATCCGCAGACTCGGTTCGTCGAGAGACTCCAGCAACCGAAGTGCTTCGGTGGGATCCTTCCTATGCACATCGCGGATCACGGCGGCCACCTCGTCGGCGCGAATCCGCTGATCCACCGACACGGCCCAATCGAGTGCCTGCCTTGCCGAACGGTTTGCAACGAGTGCCCGTCGCAGCACGTGGGTGTTGTTCACCTTCCAGGAGATATCCAACGATGCAAAGAAGCTCATCGCCTGATCAATGTTCCGTCCCGCCAAGATCCCGAGCACGGCATAGGCGGCGCTTGGCCTCTGCGAAGCAGGGACATCGCCAAGGCGGGCGATAGCGTCTTCCGGTGCGTGTTGCGTCAATCGACTCATCACGGCTCCGATATGGCTCCGGATGTCGGGCATTTCCTGCGCCATCAGCCACGCGAACGCCTCGACGGGTTCATCGTCAACCCATTTCCAAACGATCCGGGAACGAATTCGCTGTCGGATCAGCCTAGTGCTGAAGCCGTTGCTCCGCACGGTCACGTGGATGTCGTTGTTGGCCCAAGCCTTCACGGTCGCTAGGGCATCAGCGGGGCTGTCCGACGCCCAGTCGAGGGCAATCCGTTCGGCAAGGATCTGCCGCACCAAGCCGTCTTCGACCGCAATGGCCCGGTACCAGGCGTCGGCGTGGGATTCGTCGCCGCGTCTGCCGAGCTTGCTGGCCTGGGTCGCCGCCAGCAGCCGCATGCCGGGCGTTGGCGGCGTAACTCCAATGATCCTCTCGACCCGGCGATATTGATCGTGGTCCTCGTTTGCGTCGAGGCGCTCCACCATCGAGCGCAACTCCTCCAACGGTAGGCCGAGTTGGAGCAGCGTGCGGGATGCCGCAGCCTTCGGGGAGGAGTCGAGCTTGGCCGCCCGTGCAATCGCCGCATCGGGATCGACCTGGGCCCAGGTTCTGAAGATGGCCTCGAGCCAGGCCGGCTTGGTCGCACCCCGGAAGGCGTGGTCGAGCGCCGCTTCCGGGTCGAGCGCAGCGAAACGGATGTAGAGCACACGGGCAAGGTCGTAGCGGTGCGAGCTGGGTGGCAAGGTCTCCACCTCGTCCAGCCACGCCTCGACCTGCTGCCGCGTTGCGCCAGTAGCCAAGCGATACATTGCGGCATTGCGCGAGAAGTCGTCGATGATCTCGGCGATCTCGGCGAAAGTGTCCTCGGCCGAGAGCGCAGTTTGGCCCGTCAACGGCTCGGCGCCCGACCGCTCGGAACCTGCAGGTGATATGCCGGATTCTGACGGCTCCCACCACCAGACGACGACGCCCGCAACCGCTACCAAGGCGCCGGCGATCAGGGCGAGCGATAGACGCGATCTAGGAATGTTGCGCCGCCTCGGATCGCGGTTGACAACGACCTCGACCGCGACCGTTCGTCTGAGTTCGAGACGAGCATAGCACCATATGTGCAGCCACCTACGACCGACCGGCCTCAAGGACCGGTCGTTGAACCCTCGATTGCCGCGCTCGCGTCTTCGTCGGACACGGGTACCCATCGAACCGCATCTGCGACAACCACCTGGCCATCGGTGGCGTCGGACACCGTGACGCTCACCGGACCGGCCGACAGGGCGAAGGTGCCGATGTCGTTCCAGCCGGGTATCGCGTCCGCGCATCGTACGCGACCGGGATACGCAGGTCGTCGGCAACGATATCGAGGTTGTAGGTCCCGAAGCGCTCGCTCGGATTTCGGCCACCCGCCGTCGTGGCATATCCTCCGGCCGACGCTCCCGGCAGGTGGTAGTAGAGCCGCCAGGCACCTTTCGACGGCAGTTCCGCAGCGAACGTCGCTTTGCCTTCGCCGGTTCCCGCCAAGATCCGCGTCAGGGTCCTGCGGTACCTGCCCCAACCTATCGTCAGTGGGTCGCCGTGCCGATGCCATCCCGGAGCGCGGACAAGGTAGTTGTACTCCGGCATTTGGACATCGTCCTTCTCCGGGCCAAGCCCGAATGGGAATCCTCTCCTAGCAGGGGACACATAGGAATAACCCGGATCGAGATCGTCCACGACGATGCCGAGATCCGGTGGCCGCCAAGTGCTGGGTCGGGCACCGAAAAACGGCTCCTCGGTGACAATCGCCTCCGGATCAACCCTCGGTACCGCCAGCCGCGTCACGCGGGCGTTTTGCGACAGGTACGTCTCCAAGCGCAAGTCGGCGGGCGGCGCGTTGGTCACCACGCCGAACTCCCGCGAGCTATCCCCCGGCATATGGACGAACGGTGCGCGGTGGTACCTTCCACCGGGGCGGTCCGTCAGCATTTCGCGCACGGCTATTCCGGCAACCCCAGGGACAGGTTCGTTGTTTCGCACATGGATGGCGACCTGATAGCGCGGTGCGCCGTTGTCGTCGTCCTTCAACCTGAATGCCTGGACATCGGACACGAGGAATCCCGGCAAGGTGTCTTCGCGCATGAAGTGACCGATGTAAGGTGCCATGGCGGGATCGGTCTCCGACATGGCGGCGATGAACTCGCCGACGGTGAACGTTCCGCCGCCATGGCGTTCGCGCATCAGTGCGACAAAGTCGGCGACCTCAGTTCGTTCCATCAGACTCAGGACCGCGCCCGCGATGAGGTTGCCCTTGTGGATCAGGATGTCGACGCCCTTAGTCGTTGCCCTCGCGTCGACGCCGGTGAAAGAGAACTCGGCGCTCCTGTCCTCGAGTTCCATCCCGAAGAACTGGTACCACCCGAAGCTGAACGTCGCCGTGCCCATGAGTCGGTTCAGCGCCCTGACGGGCAGCGACAGGCCCGGTGCGAGACCGATTTGGAGCCAGTGCGCGGGCGCCACCGTGCGACGTTCACGCCCCACCGAGGAGGTCAGGGACTCGAAGAGATAGTTGGCGGCGATCGCGCCGTCGCCGGAGGCGCTTGTGAGGTACGGCCCGATGTTTCGAGCTGCTCCCGCAACCGGCGGGCACGCCAAGCGGTCCCCGCTCGATCGAGAAGAGTTGTGTTTGAAGCCGAAATTCGTCAGACATTCTCCGCCGAAAGAAAACGGATGGATCGGCAGCGAAACGGCGCGTCGGAAAGCCGTGCTCCGGTAGCATCTGTATGCCCGGCAGCGCTTGCACCGTGTCCATGATCCGACCACCGCCGTAGCGGCGAAGCTGCCCGGGGACCTCCACGACGCTGAATACGCCATGCGGATACAACTGTGGCGATCTGAACGGATGCCCCTGCTCGAGGTAGCGAAGGGTCGCCTCCTTCCGTTCGGGCTCCGAGAAATACTCCAGGTTGGCCAAATGCTCCGGGTGGATGAGCAGTTCGTACTCGATGTCACTCATCGTCAGAGCGCGCCGCTCGAAAGGCGCCGCGATCAGCGGGAACTGCGCCAGCGGCACCCCGGGACGGAATCGGACTCCGTCGTCCGCCTCCAGTCGCCCAGGCCCTGCCGCATGCCAGCCGTCGGGAACTCGCACCAGGAGATCAACGTCGTGGAAGTCCGGCGCGCGCCGGCTGGGATCGTCGATCGCGAAGTTCGCGCCGGACATCGGCAGCCAGGCAACCGCAGGGGTCAGCGCGACTGTCCAACGCCTCCGCTACACGTTCCCGCTCATCGCGGCGCGGGATATCGAAGGCCAGGAACACGATACCGGCAACCAGAACCCAAAGAACGAGGATGCCGATCCCGGGCAGCGCGAACCGCGCGTGCGCCGACATGCCCATCTGGGAGTGCTGGATCGACCAGGCGTGGTAAACGGCCAATCCAAAAGCAACGGCAAGGCCGGCGACCATCCACGTCCTGACGGTTCGACGCGCGATTCGCAACTCCGCGGCCGCTGCCGCCAAGGCGACCTGGAGACCCATGTGCAGCCCTCTCGCCTCAAGCATCGCTTTGCCGGGACTTTCGTGCCGAGGCGACCCGTTCCTCCAGGCGATTCAGTACCTCATCGTCGACACGCGGCGTGCCGGTAGAGGACATCCGTCGTTTCCCGCTCGCGAGCAGCGAGCTGGCGATCAACATGTCAAATCCCGATGGGGCGAGGTGCCTAGCGTGCAACTGTAACCGGTGTGAGCTACGCAACGCCGCGTGCGGACTACACTTGGCTACCGAGATCCTAACCAATGCCCCGCCTGCCGTGAGCCCGCCCGCAGTCATCGAAGTCGCGCTCCCCCGTCCGCTACGGCGCACGTTCGACTACGCGTTCGGGGACGCTGACGGCGTTCCATTTCCGGGTACACGCGTGCGCGTACCGCTTGGACGTGGCCGCGTCGTGGGCGTGGTCCTCGACATCCGCGACTCGTCCCCCCACAAATTGAAGACGATCGAGCAGATCATCGACGATGAACCGCTGCTGCCGCCGGACCTCGTGGATCTGGCCCGATGGCTCGCCGGCTACTATCACCACCCCATCGGAGATGTCCTCAAGACGGTGATGCCCGTCAAGGCGCGACGGGGTGCCAAGGCCGAGCCCGTTGATGACGTCGTCTGGCGGCCCGCAGCGGACACTTCGGATGCCGACACGGCGCTCGCCCGAGCACCCGCCCAACGCCACACGTTCCACCGACTGCACCAACTCGGACCGACCGCCGACGCCGAACTCGCCGCTCTCGGTATCAAACGCCAGTCGCTCACCGCGCTCCTTGCCAAAGAACTGGTGGAACGAACGGTCGTTGCGCCGCGTTACGAAGCCAAGGCACCCCCCATCGAACCGACGCGGGAGCAGGCGGCCGCCATCGGTGCGATTGGCGGCTCCCTCGGAGGCGCGGCCACGCATGTTCTCGAAGGGGTTACCGGCAGCGGCAAGACCGAGGTCTATCTCCGCGTAATCGCCGAGGTGCTGCGCTCGGGCCGACAGGCGCTCGTCCTGGTTCCGGAGATCGCCCTGACGCCGCAGACGACCGCTCGCTTCGCCGAGCGCTTCGGCGCCACCGCTTCGCTGCATTCCGGCATGACCGATCCGCAACGTTTCGACACCTGGCTGAAGTGCCGCAACGGATCGCACAAGGTGGTGATCGGCACGCGTTCGGCGATCCTGGCACCGTTCGCCGACCTCGGCGTGATCGTCGTCGACGAAGAGCACGACGGGTCGTTCAAGCAACAGGACGGGTTGCGCTACTCGGCCCGGGACGTCGCCGTCAAACGCGGCCAGATGCTCTCGATCCCCGTGGTGCTGGGCAGCGCGACACCCAGCATGGAGACCTTGGAGAACGTACGTCGGGGTCGCTACCGGCATCTACGCCTCACGCGTCGCGTCGAAGGGCGCTCCATGCCGAGCTACCGCATCACGGACATTCGCGGCGAGCGGCTCTACGGGGGCATGAGCACGCAACTCCACCGAGCCATCGGCGTACATCTGGCCGCAGGCAACCAAGTGCTTGTGTTCATCAATCGGCGTGGCTACGCGCCCGTGCTGCTCTGTTCCGACTGCGGTTGGCAAGCGGAATGCGATCACTGCGACGTCAAGCTCACGTACCACCGCCTGCCCCGGCAACTGCGGTGCCACCACTGCGACCGTCGGCGGCCGATCCCCCGCGCGTGTCCCTCGTGTGGGGCAACCGACTTCGTCCTTGTCGGAACCGGAACCCAGCGCGCCGAGGAAACGCTTCGAACGCGGCATCCGGGTGTTCCCCTGTATCGTATCGACCGCGACACGACCCGCAGCACACGCCGTCTCAAGGCTGACCTCGCTGCTGTCGCCGAGGGGAAACCGGCAATACTCGTCGGGACCCAGATGCTCGCCAAGGGTCATCATCTCCCGAACGTCACCTTGGTTGCGGTTCTCGATGCGGATGGCGGGTTCCTGTCACCTGATTTCCGGGCACCGGAACGCACTGCGCAACTCATCGTCCAGGTCGCCGGACGTGCGGGCCGGGGCGAGCGACCGGGCGAGGTCTGGATCCAGACATTCGACCCCGACAACACGAACCTGCGGGCTCTAATCGAGGCGGGGTATCCAGGCTTCGTGAAGAGCGAACGGCAACGCCGCGAATCCGCCCTCATGCCGCCGTTCATCTTCTTGGCCATCGTGCGTGCCGAGAGTTCCTCCGAGGCCGCCGCCCTGAATCTGCTCCGACGCGCCACCGAGACGCTTGTGGGGGAAGGACTCGAACTCCTCGGACCCGCACCCGCTCCGATCGCCCGTCGCGCCGACCGCTACCGAAACCAGCTCCTGCTGCTCGCCCGGCGCCGTCGCGACCTCCACCTGGCGCTGGACCGGCTCGAACAGGCCGATCCCAAGGCAAGTGGCGTGCGCTGGTCCATCGACGTCGACCCGCTGGACACGGCGTGACGTTAGGTCAGCCGCCCGGTATGCATTCGGCGACCTCGCCGGGCCGTTGGGCCAAAGCGACTGCGGTTGTTGGATTCCAGGCCGGGGAGTAGGCTAGCGGCATGGCTGGTCGGATCGCTGCTTGCCTCGGAGAACACTCGGATCTGCGCCTTGAGCACGGGGCGCTGATATTTCCCATGCCCGTTGAGTGCTACGACCAAATGATGGACGGAAAGAGCCTGCCTCGCGGTGCCTGCTACAACGGGCTGCGGGGCGCGATGGAGGTCGACCCCGTGCCAAATGGACGCTATCACGATCCCCGCGCCACCACCGTCTTTAACCTGCTGCAGGGACTGCGCCGCGCGTCGGGGGCGCGAGCCTATGTGGGTGCGACCGCTCCACTCGAAGGAACCGCCAGCGACCGCCGGCACCCGGACGCGCAGCTATTCGTCTCCCCCGCCAAGCTGGCGGCGCTCCGGACGGCATCCCGTCCCGCACCGATTCCGGACCTGGTCGTGGAGATCGACACCACGCCGCTCAGCCGCGAGCGCGAGCGCGTGCGTCTGGCCGCCTACGGCCGGCTGGGCGTACCGGAGGTGTGGGTTTGGCGACGCACCGGCGGCACCGAGGCCGAGCCGAAAGGCCGTGCGACCTTGCTCGTCGCTGTGGCCGACGGCTACGAAAGCGTGGAAACGTCCATGATCGTCCCCGGCCTTGCCCCGCTCGATCTCGAAGAACTGCTGCGCGATCCCGACGACCTGGCCCGAGACGAGCAATCGGAGCTTCTCGCCCAACGGCTTGCGCCTGCCTTTGCCCGCCGCTGGGCCGCTACGCCGACGTAACCGCGCCAGGACTCGTCGTAAACGCGTCGTAGTATTCCCCAATCCGACATCCGGACATCACCGAGCAGGTCTACGGTAGCTCCGCGCGATCCCAACGCGCCCGTTAGGGCGCGCACGCTCCCTAAGTCGATCCACGTCTTCCGCTGGCTGACCCTCCCGCACCACCCATGCGCGCACGGCGTCCCAATCGATCGTCTGATGTCGTGAAACCATGGCCGCTTGGTCCCAGCACTGGTTGTCGTTGAAGTCGTAGTACGCGGCCAGGCGATCCAGAACACTTAGCGTTGGAGAGACGATCCGCAGCGGGCCGAATCGGGTTTCCAACATCGGCACGTCCTCGTGCACGACGAGTGTGTCGCCGAAAGCCAGCGGACCCGGTGGGAATTCCACAAGCCAATCGACCTCCGGGTGTTCGAACTGCCGCCGGTTGACGCTGGGGACGAAGCCAAGGGGTTTGATCGCATCTCGCAACGCCGTCTGACCGTGAGACGTGACGAAGTCCAGATCGTCACTCTCGTACTCGTTCATCGCATAGACCGAGACCGAGCTACCGCCCGATAGTGTCGCTAGGACACCCGCCGCCTCCAATGCCTGGCTGATCGTCGCGGCAAGTTCCTCCAACGTCGTATCCCGGGTGATAGGCATCACAAGGGCTTGCCGGTCCTACGGGGTCGCTGCCGCTGGCGGAAGTAACGACGCACGTCGCTCTCGGGGAGCAGATCAAGTTCCGTTCGCAGGAAACCCCTGACATTCCGAGCCGTGGGATTGCGATCATTGAACCGAAAAACGCGTGCACGGCCCACCGTGCGGCTGACCAGCACGCCGTGGGCCTCGAGACGCAAGAGCTGGTCCCTCACGACACTGACCGCGAGGTCGTAGGTTCCTGCAATGCGGTTAGCGTGCCCTTCCCCGTAGGCGGCAAGAAACAAAAGCGCCCAAGCTGCCGTGCGGTTTCCCAATACGGCTTCGAGAACGGGGTTCATGGCCGACAGCCTATTACCTGAATAGCCGCTAATACTACCGGCAATTCAGGTAATAGCAAGCCGAGGTGATCAGACTCTCAAGGGACGTCGCTAGCGGAGACCTACGCTGCCGCCCGTTCCTTGGCCTGCTCTTCGGCGACGACCCCGCGCATGCCTTCCCACTCGTCCCACATGTCGCACATGGCGTCCTTGGAGCGCTCCCAAGGGTTGTTGCCCTCTTCGAACTCCAGCCATTCGCCCCTCTGGCCGCGGTCCGGGTGGTCCGTGACGCCGCTCACCACCTTGTCAGGCTGGCGCTTCTTGTTGCGGATGCGGAAGATGATGTTCTTGCGGGACTCGGTGCCGTGCTCGTTGCGGGTGCCCGAGTGGGGGATGTGGTACATGGTGATGCAGGCATCGCCCGGCGACATTAGGATCTGGGTCGGTCGCGGCCACCGCCGGCCGTCCGGCGTGGACTCGGCGGTCTCGTCGAGGAACTGCTCCTGGACGGGTTTCGGCAGGTAGATCATGCCGCACCGGTTCGGCACCTCGTGGTCGAGCCTCGGCCACCCCGGTCCTTCGGGACCGAGGCAGTCGTTGACGCTGCGTTGCCAGCGGAAGAACCTCTGCATGGCGTGGTGGGCGCCCGGGAGCACCGCGGTTTGGCCGCAGCCTTCCCGGGTCTGGTCGTTCAAGGGGACAATCACGAAGGCCGTGAAGCTGCCGAGTCCCAGCGTCATGTCCGGGTCTTCGAACAGCGGCACCATGTTGTGGCCCATGACCTCCGGACTGCGGCCGATGTCGCCCTTGGGGCCGGATGCGAAGTGACGCGCGTAGATTTCCTCCGGCGTGCCCTCCTGCACCTCCTGGGGCGCGCCGACGGTGATGTTGCCGTCCATGTGGATGCCCGCGCCGTAGTAGGGCATGTCGCAGTCCCGGTAACCGAGGTTGTTGAATCGCGTACCGGGCTTGCTCGGCTTGATCACGCCCATCTGGCAGGCCACGGGCGGGTCGAAGTAGCCCATCGCTTCGTGCAGGATCGGCGTGATCGACGAGGCGTTAACGAGATCGGTCATCGCCTGATCGCGGCCGAGGTTCTCGCCCTTTTGCGCCCGCTTGATCCGAGCGCGGGCGGCCTCCACGAGTTCATCGGCAACGACGTCCTTGAGGATGATGTAGCCGTCGCGGTAGAGATCGCGTTTCTGTTCGATGGTCATCGCGGGATTGGCCATGGGAGCGGGTTTTCCTTGGGATGTTGGTGTCTTTGCCTAATGTTCAACGCGCGGTCGGATGCGACGGGCATTGATCCATGGCGAAGGCGCATGAAAACATAGGTCAATTCGGGAACATTGCCAAGACGAGCGTCGTGCGCCTAGCCGGCGACTGTCAAGGAAGTAGATGATCAGACACTTGACGAGCATGGGGGTGGCCGTGGCGCTATTGGGCTGTTCGACTGACGAGGATCCCTATCTTTGGCTTGAGGATGTCGGTGGCGAGGACGCCCTGGCGTGGGTCGAGGAGCACAACCGGGCCACGCGCGATGCGTTTGCCAAAGACCCGGAGTTCGAATCCCTCGAACAACGCCTACTCGGAATCTTCGACGCCGACGACCGCATCCCCTATGTCTACAAGGCCGGCGACTGGTACTACAACCTGTGGCAGGACGAGGACAACCCGCGCGGGCTCTGGCGGCGCACGACGCTCGAGGAATACAGGAAACCCGACCCGACTTGGGAAGTGGTGCTCGACATCGATGCGTTGGGCGAAGCAGAGGGCGAGAATTGGGTGTACGGCGGCGCATCGATCCTTGTCCCGACCTACGACCGGTGCCTGCTGCGGCTGTCCCGCGGCGGTGCCGACGCGGACGTCGTGCGCGAGTTCGACCTCGTCGCCAAGACGTTCGTCGACGGCGGTTTCTCCCTACCCGAGGCGAAGCAAAACGTCGCTTGGGCCGGTCCCGACGCGGTCTTCGTGGCGACGGACTTCGGCCCCGGGACCATGACAGACTCCGGCTACGCCCGGATCGTCAAACTCTGGCAACGCGGCCAACCCCTCGAGGATGCGATCGCGGTGTTCGAGGGCGAGCCATCGGACGTGTCGGTCGGCGCCTACGCGGAACTGTCCCCCGGATTCGAGATGCAGTTCGTCTATCGAGGACGCGACTTCTACAACAGCGACCGCTATATCCGCCGCGACGCCGAACTCGTACCGCTCGCCATTCCCACCGATGCCGGCTACGCGACACACCGAGGCTGGCTCTACGTCACCCCGCGCAGCGATTGGGAAGTCGCCGGACGCACCTATGCGACGGGGAGTCTGCTCGCCATCAAGCTGGACCGTTTCCTTGCAGGCGAACGGGATCTCTCGGTCCTGTTTGAACCGGGCGAGGGTACCGCACTCGCCGGCTATTCGCTGACGCGCAACCACGTGCTGATCAACATCCTCGACAATGTCCGCAACCGGATCGAAGTCGCGGCGCCCGGGCCAGACGGGTGGACCGCCGCGCCGCTCCAGGGCGCCGACGGCACCGGGTTCCAGACCATCGATGCCGACGCTGTCGACCCGGACCGGGACGACCGGTACTTCCTCGAAACCACCGACTACCTGACACCGTCGACCCTCTCGCTGGCCTCTGTCGGCGAAGCCCCCGCCGTCCTGAAGAGCGCACCCGGCAAATTCGACGCCGACGGCCTGGGGATCCGCCAACATTGGGCTATGTCCGCCGACGGAACCCGAATCCCCTACTTCCAGGTATCCCGTGTCGACGCCACCGACGCCCGGCCAACGCTTCTCTACGGCTACGGGGGCTTCCGGATCCCCCAGGTGCCCCGATACTCGGCGGGAATCGGTGCGGGCTGGCTGGAACGCGGCGGGGTCTACGTCGTGGCGAATATCCGTGGCGGCGGCGAGTTCGGTCCCGACTGGCACCAAGCGGCCCTGAAGGTGGATCGCCCGCGGGCGTACGAGGACTTCATCGCCGTCGCCGAAGACCTGATCCGGCGCGGCGTCACGACCTCGAAGCAACTCGGCGTCATGGGCGGCAGCAACGGCGGACTCCTGATGGGCAACATGCTGACCATGCGACCCGACCTGTTCGGCGCCATCGTCGCGCAGGTGCCGTTGTTCGACATGCGTCGCTACCACGAACTGCTCGCGGGCGCGAGTTGGATGGCGGAGTTCGGAGACCCCGACGACCCCGACGAGTGGGCGTTCATCGAGGGGTTTTCGCCGTATCACAACGTCTCGGACGACGTCGACTATCCGAGGCTCCTAGTGACGACGTCCACACGCGACGATCGCGTCCATCCGGGACATGCTAGGAAGATGGTTGCGAAGATGTGGGACATGGGCCACGACGTCCTCTACTACGAGAACGTCGAGGGCGGACACGCGGGTGCTGCGGACAACGCCCAGCGGGCCTACATGTGGACGCTGGCGTTTCGGTTCCTATGGGATGCGCTGGCCGACGGCTGATGGGCGATCCGTCTACGCAATCGTAGCGTTGAATCAATGGAGTAAACCCGTAGGGGCGGCCCTGGGGCGACCGCAACGCGCCCGTCAGGGCGCGCGGTCGCCCGTACGAAGTCCCGGCGCATCCGCAATGGGACGGGACAAGCCCGTCCCCAGGTCAGAACCTGAACCGAAGACCGACCTTGAACGCGCCGTTGATCTCGCTGTCGTCCGTGAAGTAGCGCGTGTAGTCGGTCGACAACGACATGCTATCCGTAATCCGTTTCCTCAACTCGACCGACGCCACGGGTTCGAGCGAACTGGTCCAGTTCGTGGACCTCACGTCGTGCTTGTCCTCCTCGTAGTAGCGAGAGGAGACGGCAACGCCGATCTTGGGTGCCAAAGACCATCCCTCCGGCAGCTTGTACTCACGGGCAGCCATTACGGACAAAAAGCTGCTCTTGAACTCGATGCGCGGATAGCCCTCCAGCCCAGCCGCCGTCGCAGCGAAACTGCTCCGGGGCCCCATTTGCACGTTGGTATCGACCGACCAGCGTTCGTTGAGGGCATAGCCCACGCCGACGTTCGGCGTCAGGATCGACCACGACTCCGTGTAGCCATCCGCGCCGTCGGGAAGAGAATCCATCGCACGGACGCCTCCGTAGCCATGAAATGCGGTCTCATGCACCGAAACGGACCATTTTTTGGTGGCACCGTCCGGCTTCTTGTCTGCAGCTACGGACACGCTTGCAGCAAGTAGGATCACCCATAGGGTCGGATAACGAACATCCATTGCTTTCTCCCATTCCTCGATGGGTCGTCCGTTCATCCTATCCGCCAGGACGACCCGATGTTGTTAGTAGACCTCGCGACCAACCGCTAGTTCCGGCTCAGCTCGCGGCGAGGGAGACGTTGCCGACGCCGGCTCGCCGGGCGGAGTCCAGGATCCGCACCATCGTGTCGGTCCTTGAGTCCGGATGCGGTCGAATGACGACCGGCGCCTCCGGGTTCTCCGCGTGCATGCGCTCGATGTTCGCACGCACGGACCTCACGTCCACGTCCTGGCCGGCGATGATGATGCGGTCCGTGCTGGTGACATGGACCACGATGGCCTTCTTTTCCGGATCCACGGTGACGGGCTCGTTCTCGGGCTGGTTCACATCCAAGCCGACCTCCTTGACGAACGTTGCCGTGACAATGAAGAAGATCAGCATGATGAACACCACGTCCAGCATCGGGGTCAGATTCACCCTATCGTCGCGGGATCGTTCCCGTCGTCTACGCATAACACCCTCCTCGATTCGACGTGGTCTTCGCACCACGCGCAGAACGTATGTGCTAATAAAGTAGCACACAACACCCCACC
>JAPPND010000054.1:49774-90267 GCA_028818795.1 Gammaproteobacteria bacterium
CTTCGCACCACGCGCAGAACGTATGTGCTAATAAAGTAGCACACAACACCCCACCTGTAAACGACCACCTGTAAACGACACACGCGATTTCTGTCCTACAGGGCCGGGCGGCGATATCGCACACGGCTCTTTGTCCAGCCCGACTGCTGGCGTCCGTCCACCCGTGGACGGATAATGCGCCGCTTTGCACGGTGGCGGATAAGGAGCGGGCGTGACGCAAGGCAGCGAAACCATCGCCATACTCGGCGGGACGGGCGATTTGGGCTCGGGACTGGCAATCCGCTGGTCCAAGGCCGGCCACCGCATCGTCATCGGCTCACGCACCCTCGAAAAGGCCCGCAACGCCGTCGCAAATCTCAAAGAGATCAGCCCCGAAACCCCTGCCGACGCGATGGAGAACCCGGACGCGGCAGCAGCCGGAGACATCGTCGTGCTGACCGTTCCCGCCGAGCACCAGGTGTCGACCCTCGAAACCGTGCGCGACGGGCTCACGGGCAAAATCCTGATCGACGTCACGGTACCCCTCGTTCCGCCCAAGGTGGGCACGGTGCAACTTCCGCAAGCCGGCAGTGCCGGCAAGCGCGCCCAGGATTTCCTGGGCGGCGAGGTCATGGTGGTGACGGCGTTCCAGAACATCGCTGCGCACCTGTTGCAGGAGGACGTGGCCATCGAGTGCGACGTGCTGGTGGCCGGCAACAAGCGCGCCGCCCGTGATAAGGTGATCCAGCTCGCGGAAGAAGCGGGGATGCGCGCCTGGCATGCCGGTCCCATCGAAAACTCGGCTGCCGCGGAGGCGCTGACCAGCATCCTCATCCAGATCAACCGCCGCCACGATATCTCCCACTCCGGCATCAAGATCGTCGGCCAAGCGGATCATTGACCGGCGAGCAATGCCCGGCCCCATCGCCATTACGCCCATCGGCGGCATCAAGCTGGTTGTGCCGGGGGACGACCTGGCTTCGCTGTTGATCGAAGGACTCGCCGCAAGCCACCTCGACCTGGAAGACGGCGACATCGTGGCAGTTGCCCAGAAGATCGTGTCCAAGGCCGAAGGCCGTCAAGTCGACCTGGCGACGGTGGAAGCCTCCGAGGAAGCCTGCCGGCTGGCGGCGGAAACCGACAAGGATCCCCGCCTTGTGCAGCTCATTCTCGACGAATCCACCGAAGTCGTGCGCAAGAAACCCGGCGTGCTCATCGTGCGACACAGGCTTGGCCTCGTGGGTGCCCACGCGGGCGTCGACCAATCGAACGTGGACCACGGCGCGGGCGCAAGCGCCTTGCTCCTGCCTGAAGACCCAGATGCCAGCGCGCGCCAAATCCGTCGCGCGCTGGTAAAGGCCACTGCGAAACGCGTCGGCGTACTGGTCACCGACAGCGCCAACCGACCCTGGCGGCTGGGAACTGTCGGCATAGCCATCGGCGCCGCTGGAATCGGCGTGCTGGACGACCAAAGGGGAGGCAACGACCTTTACGGGCGCGAACTCAAGGTGACGTTGATCAACCGTGCGGACAGCCTGGCGAGCGCGGCGACGCTGGCCATGGGCGAGACCACGGAACGAACCCCGGCGGCATTGATGCGGGGATTCCCCGCGGAAGAGTCCGAGCAGTCGGCAGCCGCCATCCCCAGGCCGCTGGAAGAGGACCTGTTCCGATGACCCTGCTGGCGTTGACCGGCGGCGTAGGCGGGGCAAAGCTTGCCCTCGGCTTCGCCAAGGTGCTGCCGCCCGAGGATGTCGTATTCGTGGTCAACACCGGCGACGACTTCGAGCACCTGGGCCTGCACATCTCGCCCGACGTGGACACTATCACCTATACCTTGGCCGAAGTCGCCAACCCGATCGCCGGGTGGGGCCGCAAGGACGAGACCTGGCGGTTCATGGACGCGCTGGAACGGTTCGGAGGCGAAACCTGGTTTCGGCTGGGCGATGCCGACCTCGCCCTGCACCTGCATCGCCGAACGCTTCTAAATGCGGGTAAGAGCCTGACCGCTGCGACCAACGAGATCGCGGGCCGACTGGGTGTCGAACACACGATCCTGCCGATGTCCGACGACCCGGTGCGCACCCGGGTGCTCACGAGCGACGGGTCACTGGCGTTCCAGCACTATTTCGTGCGCGACCGCTGCGCGCCAAAGGCCGTCGGGTTCGAGTTCGCGGGGGCCGAGACGGCGAGCGTCAACCCCGCGATCCCCTTCGAGTCGGTCACGGCCATTGTGATCTGCCCATCGAATCCTTTCGTCTCGGTGGACCCGATCCTCGCCGTCGATGGCATGCGCGACGCTCTACTCGCCACCGGCGCGCCCATCGTCGCCGTCTCGCCCATCGTTGGCGGGCGGGCGATCAAGGGGCCCACCGCCAAGATGATGCGGGAACTGGGCGTACGCACGACCACGGTGGCGGTGGCCGAACACTACGCCGGTCTCGTCAGCCACTTCGTCATCGACGAGGTGGATGCACGGGCAGAGGCCGCGGTGGCGGCTCTTGGAATGGGGACCACCGCGCTTCAAACGGTGATGACGACCCTCGACGACCGTGTGCAGCTTGCGCGGTCAGTTCTGGAATTCATCCGTTGACCATCGCCAACGGCATCTGGGCCCTGGTCCCGTTCAAAGGCGCGAGCGGGGCAAAGCGACGGCTTGAGTCCGTTCTCGACGAGCGCGAACGGGAGAGTTTGGTGCTCGCGATGATCCGCGACGTGCTGGATACCCTGGCGCGGTGCCGCGCGTTGAGCGGGACATTGCTCGTATCCCGGGACGCCCAAGCCTTCGAACTGGCCCAGGAATTCGGAATCGACGTGTTCGAGGAATCCGCCACGGACCTTTCCGGCGCCGTCGTTGAATCCGGGACCTACGCGCGGCACCAACGTCAGGCCGAAGGCACCTTGTTCGTGCCCGGCGACGTACCGTTGATCCAGCCCGAGGATGTCGTTGCCGTACTCGATGGCCACGAACAGGTGACCCTCGTACCCGATGCGAACGACATCGGCACGAACGCCGCGGTGTCATCGCCGCCCAACGCCTTCGAGTACCTGTTCGACGGCAAGAGCTTCAAACCGCACATCGCCTCGGCCCGCCAAGCCGGTCTTGAACCAAGGGTCGTACGCAACACGGCCTGGGGCTTGGATGTCGACACGGTCCAGGAACTCGCCGCAGTGGCGCAACGCGCAGCCGGAACACGCACCGGCCGATTCCTCGAGTTGAGCGGCATCTCGGCACGACTGGCGAGGGCCAAGCCACAGACGCACTGATCCGGAGGCCCGGCAACGCCCCCCGCCCGATGGACTTGCTCGCGAATAGCGCCGCATAATGATTCGCTTGCACGCGCAAGGTGCCATGCCGCATGACTCTCGCCCGATTCCGCACGTTCGCCCTATTCGTCGTCGCTCTCGCCGTCGCCGCGGTAGTCGGCGTAACGGTTTCGCCGACCTGGACGGTGGAAAAGATCCAGCTCGACACCCACACTGATGCCCTGGGCACGTACTACGTCATGGAAGGCGACCGCGTCCACTTCAACGCCATTCCCATGGCTGACGCGGCACTCGACCCCGTCCGGATCGCCGAGTCGGGCGAACCGCCACCCGTCGAGGAACAGTTCGTCGTCGACGAGAGCGGCGACGAGCCCGCTTATTTTCAGCTACTAGCCCAACCCCACTGGGGCTGGTGGTCCCTGCTGCCGGCCGTCGTCGCGGTTCTGCTTTGCTGGGTGACCCGGGAACCGATCACGGCACTGCTCGGCGGCATCATCGCCGGCGCCTTGGTTCTCGGCCAATACGACCTCACAGGCGACGTGCTGATCCCGCACCTCGGCACGGGCAAGGCGGCCGGAATCCTGATCCTCTACCTGTGGTTGCTCGGCGGGCTCATGGGCGTCTGGTCGCGAACCGGGGCCGCCCAGGCGTTCGCCGAACTGATGACCAGGCACGTGGTCCGTGGCCCGCGCACCGCCAAGCTCGTGGCATGGTTCCTCGGAATCATCTTCTTCCAAGGCGGCACGGTCAGCACCGTACTGGTCGGCACGACGGTAAAACCGCTGGCCGACAAGGAACGGGTCAGCCACGAGGAGTTGTCCTACGTGGTCGACTCCACCGCGTCGCCGATCGCATCGCAGCTCGCCTTCAACGCCTGGCCGGCCTACGTGCAGGCGTTCATCTTCGTCGCCGGGGTCAGCTTCCTCGCCACCGAATCCGACCGGATCAGCTTTTTCTTCCAGAGCGTTCCGTTCTGCTTCTACGCGATCTTCGCCGTGCTCGGCACGTTCCTGCTTTCCATCGAACGTCCGCCCTTCCTCGGCAGGCAGATGCGCGAAGCCATGGAACGCGCCCGGTCCACCGGCGAATTGGACGCGCCGGGGGCGGAACCCTTGAGCGCCAAGGAACTCCAGGGAAGCAATGTGCCCGATGGTTACCGGCCGAACGTGCTGGAGTTCTTCCTGCCGTTGTTCACCTTGATCGGTGTCGCCGTTACGACCTTCGTCGTTTTCGGCTCGCCGAACGTCCACTGGGCGTTCGGCGGTGCGCTCATCCTCGCGTCGGGCATCGCGCTGGCCAAGGGCATGTCGCTCAAGGACCTCATCGCCGGCTACCACGACGGCATCAAAGGCGTAGTGCTGGGTTCGGTCATCCTGCTGCTCGCCATCACCATCGGCGGCATCAGCCAGAAGACCGGCGGCGGCATCTTCCTGGTCGAGCAACTCGGCGACAACCTGCCGTACTTCATACTCCCGGTCCTGTTCCAGGTCATGACGATGGTGATCGCGTTCTCCACGGGCACGAGTTGGGGCACGTACGCGGTCGCCTTCCCGCTCGCCATGCCGCTCGCCTGGGCCGTCGCGAACGGGCAGGGGTTGGCGCACCCCGAATTGTTCATGACGCTGTGCTTCGCCGCCGTCATGGACGGCAGCGTCTACGGCGACCAGTGTTCGCCGATCTCCGATACCACGGTGCTGAGTTCCATGTGCACCGGCTGCGACCTGATGGACCACGTCAAGACGCAGATCCCGCAGGCCAGCGTCGCCGCCGTTCTCGCCGCCGTGTGCTGGACGGTCCTGGCATTCTTCACAGGTTGAGGAAACGACCGTGGTCACGATCTATCACGTCAAAGGCACCCGCGGCGTCCGGGTAATCTGGCTCTGCGAGGAGCTTGGGGTTCCCTACGAGGTCGAGGTCATCGACTTCTCGCCCCGATTCAAGAACAGTCCGGAATGGCGCAGCAAGAGCCCGACGGGGAAGGTACCTGCTGTGACAGTCGACGGCTTCACGATGTTCGAATCCGGCGCGGTCTGCGACTACCTGCTCGATCGATACGGCAACGGACGACTGCAACCCGCGCCGGGGTCGACCGACAGTGCCCTGTGCCGGCAATGGTCCTGGTTCGCCGAGGCGACCTTCGCGCGCCCCTTGGGCGAGATCGTTAACCACAACCGCGTTGCTCCGGAGGGCGGCCAGGTGGATTTCGTCATCGAGGACTGCAAGACCCGGTCGCGCATCTGCATCGCCGCGATCGAGGACGTCGTATCGAAGTCCGACTATCTCGTCGGCGACACCTTCACGGTGGCCGACATCATGACCGGCTACTCGCTGCTGCTAGCGTCCAACTTCGGCCTGCTCACCAACGACTATCCGGCAACGCTTGCATACTACGAGCGGCTGTCCGAGCGACCCGGGTTCCAGATCGCCCGGGATTCCTAGCTGAGATTGAGGGATACGATGGACATCGACTTCGAGGAACAGCAGTACCTTTTTGATCTGAACGGCTACCTGGTCATCGAGAACGCGCTCACGTCCGACGAAGTCGCCGAACTCAATGCCCTGATCGACTCCCAAGGTCTCCCCCCGCCGCCCGAGCACTTCCCGCGATTCGGCAGCGCCGCTGGCGCAATCCGAAAGACCGGGCCGGGTTTCCTGCAATGGGGCGAGCCCTTCGTCCGGCTCATGGATCACCCGCTCATCATGTCAATCCTGAGAATGCGTCTCGGCGAGTGCTTCCGCCTGGAGCGTCTCTACGGCATCTACATGCGCAAGGGGTGGCCGGCGGGTAAGCTTCACGCCGACTACGGCGCCAGTTCGCCCCATGCCCTGTCCCCGCCGGGCCAGTTCTACACGTTCCCCAACAACCGCATGTCGTCGGGATTCGTCACCGGCAGTTGGAACCTGAACGACACCGGGCCCGGCATCGGCGGTTTCTGTGTCGTCCCGGGCAGTCACAAGGCGAACTTCCGCATTCCGAAGCACATTCACGAAGCGCACCAGGACTCGCCCTGGGTGAAGATCGTCGAAGCCCCCGCCGGCAGCCTCACCCTGTTCACCGAAGCGCTGACCCACGGCACGGCCCGTTGGGACGGCAACCACGAACGCCGCACCCTGCTCTACAAGTACTGCGTGTCGAGCATGAGTTGGGGCGCGACCCGGGTCACGGCCCCCGAAGGGATCGATCTAACGCCGCGGCAGCAGCAACTGCTGGCCGGTCCTGGCGAACCGTTGACGCACTTTCCGTCGCTGTTCTCGGAGGAATTGGCGGCGAGTTGAACCGTCAAGCCGGTCGCGCACGCGCGGGCAACACAGATCGTAGGGGACGGGCTTGTCCCCCCGTTGCCGAGGCAGCTGAGATTCGGCGCGGGCGACCGAGGGATCTCGTGCACACTGCACTGTCATGCTGACTGTTACGCGGGTCACTGCTGAACAGTTCCCACGTCCAAGCTACAAGGACACCTACCTCGATGTACTTCTTCTACGTTGACGAATCCGGTAACCGCGATCCATCGTCCGGTACGGCGATCCGGCCCAAAGACCACATCTACGTACTTCTCGCGGTTGGACTCTACGAGCGCCAATGGCGACCGTTCGAACTGGAGATATCGCGACTCAAGCTCGAACTCGCCCATTACCTGCATCGCGACGGCAACCCTCGATTCGGCCTCGCCGACTGCGAGGTCAAATCCTCGTGGCTACGCCACACGCCCTCGCGCTCCCGGTACAGTCCATTCTTGGCCGCCCTGCATGCAGACGACATGGGCCGACTGGTCGACGCGTACTACGACCAACTCGACACCCGCAACGCGGTGATCCTTGCGTCGATCATCGACAAGCGGGAACTTCGCTCGGACACGACCCACGAGGTCATGCATCGCTGGGCATACGAACTGCTCCTCGAACGGATCGAGCACTACATGCGGCAGTACCACCATCGGCACCAAGCACTGATCGTCATGGACGACACGAATACCCAGCTCAGCCAGTTCATTGCGATGGAGCATGCGGCGCTGCTCCGACGAGGGAACCCGAACATGCTATTTCCGCACATCGTCGAGTACCCGTTTTTCACGCGGAGCGAGCTGTCCAATGGCGTGCAACTTGCGGACCTTCTCGCTTACAACGTCTATCGCGCATTCCGTAACGAGAATCCGGACTATCCCTATTTCCGGACCATCCTCCCCAAGGTCTACCGTCGTCGCGACACCGGCACGTTAGCCGGCCTCAAGGTATGGCCGGAGACATCACCGCTCGTTGACTTGCCGCTAGAGGCCACCACGGTTTGAGTGCGAAGGGGAGTGAAGTCGGGCTGGGCTAGCCATATCGAGCCCCTAGGGGCACCCGACTGAAACCGATTGTCCGCCTGGCTCGCCTCACTGTCAACTCTCCGCTCTCTCAGACTCTCGAGAACACGCGGCAGCACCCTACGCGGCCAGATCCTCGTAGAGCTCGAAATAGCGCGCCTCGGCCGGAATGAACACCTGATCGACATTGTCGTTCTGCACCGCGAACGAAATCTGCGCCATTACGGCTCGATTCAGTTCGGCCAGAGCTTCATCGAACGTCTCCCCGTATCCGCGCAGACTCATTTCTAGGGTGATCGCGCACCACGCGTCGTCCTCGCGAAAGCCCAGCACATTGATCGTCAATGCCAATTCCACGAACCGGCCCCGCTGGTGTCAGGACCCTTGGAACTTGGAACATACCGCAATCAGAGAAGCCGCGCCTCGGTCAACTGGACGACGTGATGGGCTAAGGCAGGGTGGACTGGCTGGAGAATGAAATGCCCGGTGCGCTGCCAGGGAAGGACTGGACACGACGAGAAGCATGGTGGGCCCCAGCGTGACGACAAGGTGGAAGGCAGACCGGTACCGCGCGCGCCCGTGCGCTGAGAGTGGGAGGTCCAAGCTGTGGGCGGTCGGGACATGGCATCCTCCAAATGGGTGGACGGTCGTGCGTGCGGGCTCGATGCACCCGGCCTGTAAGGCTCGATACTGCCGAACTCCTAAGAGCGAACTGACGTGGGAATGTGTTGCACGGACAAGACGGTAACGCCCTTCTCCCTGTCGCATACCTCTATGCTGTGTATGTGGTGACCGTCGTGGAGCGTTTCGCGTAGTTCCTTGATGGCGGATTCGATGGCCTCTTCGAACGAGACCTGCCGGTTTACGCCAAAAGACCCATTGTTGTAGGTAACCCGGATCTCATACCCATGCGTTCGACCGTGCGGCGATCGCGGGCGCTGTTTGCGCGATGGCGGTTGTCGTCGTGTCGTCATCGTGGCTCCAGCGGTAGGTCGGCAGTCCGTCGGTCGGTACTCGTCGAGGTGGAATCAATCAGGATTGGGAAGATGCACGCGAGCCGAGACCTGCCGATCAATCGAGGCCTGACGGTCATCATCGGTTCGCCACGTGTCGTCGCTGGCGACATAGCGGACAACGTCAAGTTGAGGATCGGCGAGTGCGTAGGAAACGACTGCTAGTCGATACTGATGACAGTTGCGCTGCATGGCGGCGTACTCATTCGGGGTGAGCTGTACATCGGGCCCGCCCGAGCACCCCTTGACCTCGACAAGGTATTTGACCTCGTTCTGCGTGCATACGAAGTCCCATCCGACATTGTCCTTCTCTACGGATCGGCAGTTATAGCCCTTTGATTCGTAATAGTTGACGACGCACTCGACGGCGGCGTTCTCGACCTTCTTGCGCAGCAGAGCGTCGACAGGGGTACGGGAACGCTTACTTGCAGGGGACCGGCCGCCACGCCGGATATGCGCTCGGACTTTGCGCACGAATTCCTTGGCGTCCGGCCGGTCGAGATAGCGCACCGTTCTACCGGCGTGGAACGATTCCCCGGGTCGGTGCGGTACGGGGAATACGCGTTCGTCTTCAACTAGCAAAGTGCAATCGCGCTGTTTGGCTTTGGCGATGTAGGGGAATGGATGCCGCGGCTGTGGTTCGCGCCAAACTCGCGCGTTGCGGTACCAACCAATGATGACGGTGCCTGATCCCGGTTCGGGACGGGTCGCAGAGTACAAAACTGTCACGCCGTCCTGGTACTCGGCGTCCCGCGCTGCGCCTAGACGGCGCATGTTCAGTTGCAGTGCGCGATCATCCTGCACACGACCAGGGAGTTTGACGTAGCCGCGCAGCCAGCCATTGTTTGGGAGGAAGTTGTCGATTTCTCCCCCGGTGCCATGCTTGTCGACGTAACCACCGCCTCCGACAATGCGGTCTGTCCGGGTCAGTCCTCGGTACCGTCGCATCCAACCAATGTTGAAAAGGATGATTGGCTCCATGTGGTACTCCGCGTACGAGTGCTCGTCGGCACGTGGGGGTTGCGGCATCCAAGAGCCATCGGTCCCCGAACCGGCTCGAGTATAGCCAATGATCAAGCGTAACCTGCGGACGCGACATCGCCATACCACGCCCAACTCTTCGAACAACGCCTAGGCTAGGCTAGCGCCTTCCCCTGCTCTCCTTGCCGCACCTGTTAGCACCGCTGCGCCCATCCCCGATGCAACGGCGTCGAGTCCCGTGGATAAGCCTGCTACGCAAGCATCGCCGATAGAGCAACTCCGCCATGCCACCCCACCGGTCCACCATATAACACTTGCTATATGCTCCAAGGCCGAAGTAGGCTGCACACATACGTACGGAGAACCAAGTGCAACCGGTAGCCGACATTCCCGCCGACCGTTCCACTTCGATCAAGGATCTGCGCGAGCACCTAGGGCTCACCCAAGTGCAGATGGCCGAGCGTATCGGCGTTTCTTTCGCGACCGTAAACCGATGGGAGAACGGTCGGTCGAAGCCGACGGCGTTGGCTAGGCAACGGCTCGCCGAGTTGAGAACGGTTCTAACGGCTTCGCCGTCCCGAACTGCGCCACATGCTACCTCGGAGCCGCCGACACTGGACTTCACGTCAAAGCCGGAGGCGGTCTCGGCGGTTGCGGAAGCCACCCGCCTTGCCCATGGCCATCTGTTCAACCCGGCGTTCGCCACCGAGATCTCGTCGATCGACCCCCTTCCCCATCAACGCATCGCTGTCTACCAGCACATGCTCAAGCAGTCGCCGTTGCGCTTCCTGCTCGCCGACGACGCCGGTGCGGGCAAGACGATCATGACCGGCCTCTACCTGCGCGAGATCATGGCGCGGCAGCTTCCCGCTCGTGTTCTCGTCGTCCCGCCGGCGGGACTCGTGGGCAACTGGGAGCGCGAAATGCGCACGCTGTTCCGCCTTGCCTTCCGCATTGTCCAAGGTTCCGATGCAAAGGCCAGCAACCCGTTCACCGGTCCGGAGAGCGACCGGGTGATCGTCAGCATCGACACGCTGTCCGGCGAAAGGATGTTCGACCGGCTACGCGAGGCAGTGGCGTCGGGCGAGGTGCGCCCCTACGATCTCGTGGTTTTCGACGAAGCGCACAAGCTCTCCGCCGACCGGGGCCAGGACTTCCGTGTGCGGAAAACGGATCGCTACCGTCTGGCCGAGGCCCTGGCCGGTCTGCCTGCTCGGGACGCACGCTGGCGACTCGGTTGGTCCGCCCCGAACATCCTGCTCCTAACGGCGACGCCGCACATGGGCAAGGACTTTCCCTACTATTGCTTGTGGCGTCTTCTCGCGCCGAGTGCCCTTGCCACTTTCGATGCATTCGAGTCGTACCCGCAGGCCCAACGGCGTCGCCACTTCATTCGCCGCACCAAGGAGGAGATGGTCCGCTTCGACGGGCGTCCACTTTTCCCACAAAGAAGCTGCGACACCCTCAGCTACGAACTCAGCACTGAGGAGCAGACACTCTACGATGCAACGACCCGCTACATCGCAGAGACCTACAACCGGGCTCGGATACTCAACCGTTCCGCCGCCCGCCTTGCGATGAGCGTGTTCCAGCGTCGTCTCGCCAGTTCGTCATATGCGCTTATGTGCTCCTTCGAGCGGCGCATCGCCCGTCTGAACGAAGCAATCTCATGCGTCTTGGAAGGTCGCTCCGGCGAGTTGGAACGGCGGCAGACGCGCCTAGCACGCACCGCAGATGTCTTCGAGTCCAAGACCGCCGACGAGGACGTGGCCGACGACCGCGAGGCGAACGAAACATTCGAGGAAGCTGCGCTGGGCGGTTTCGCGGCGCTCACTTTGACCGAGCTAAGGGACGAGCGTGCGGAGGTCGACGCTCTGCTCACGCAGGCACGCGACTTGGCCGAAACGGGGCAGGACTCCAAGTTCGAAAAGCTGCGTGCACTCATGGCTGACCCCGCCTTCGCCGAGGAAAAACTCATCGTGTTCACCGAACACCGGGACACGGCCGAGTTCCTTGTACACCGCCTGGAAGGGCTGGGATTCGCCGGGCGCGTTGCGATGATCCACGGCGGCCTGGACTACAGAGAGCGCGAAGCACAAGTCGATCTGTTCCGCCGCCGCGCCGAGCAGAGGGGCGCCCAATACCTAGTCGCGACCGATGCCGCCGGCGAGGGCATCAATCTCCAATTCTGCTGGCTGATGGCGAACTACGACGTGCCCTGGAACCCGGCTCGTCTAGAGCAGCGGATGGGCCGCATCCATCGCTATGGCCAACAGCACGATCCTGTCGTGATTGTCAACCTGGTCGCTGCAAAGACCCGCGAGGGGCGGGTTCTCACCGTGTTACTCAAAAAGCTCGAGGCGATCCGGCGGCAACTCAGTTCGGACAAGGTGTTCGATGTTGTCGGACGCTTGTTCGAGAACGTGGCGCTCAAGGACTACTTCGAGATGACGTCAACCGAGAACGGCACCCGGAACGCGGTTGCGCAGATCGAGAGTCGGCTGTCTCCCGAAGGAGTCTGCGACATCGACGAGCGCGAACGCAGGCTTTACGGGTTCAGCGACGTGCGGGGACGGCTGGCCGCAATCAACGCGTCCATGGAGCGCGAGACGTTTCGCCGGATCCTGCCGGGTTACGTGCGACGTTTCGTCTTGACAGCCGCTCCGTTGCTCGACCTGCGCGTCGAGGGGGACCCCGGAGGCGTCTTCGAGGTGGCCCCCGAACATCCAGGTGCCGCAGACGAATTGCGCGGAGCCATGGACATCTACCCCGACGCGATGCGGGGTCGACTGACCGTACACCGCCCGCCACACGACGCCAATGCCATCTGGCTGCATCCCGGCGAACCGGTATTCGAACGGTTCAGCGCCATGCTGCTGGCAAGTCGCGGCCGCGAGGCCCGAAGGGGAGCAATCTTCGTTGACCCCAATGCCGATGCCCCTTACCTGTTTCACTTGGCCAGGGCAACCGTCATCCGGCAATCCGGGGACCGCCCTACCAACGTCGAGGTCCGCCTGGTCGGAATGCGGCAAGAGGGCGACGGGGCCATCTCGCCCTGTCCCTTGGAGCACATCCTATTGCTCCGCGGCGGTGCGGAGATTGCACCGGGCAGCGTGCCGTTGGCGCATGGGGCACGCGAGCACACGAGGAACGCAGAGAAATGGCTGCGGGACGTGGCCCAACACATGGCGGAGGAATATCGGACCGGCGTCGAAGTGGCGCTGCCAGAGCGCAGGCGCTGGATTGCTGCGGGTTTCGACCACCGAACCGCAGAGTTGATGGCGAGGCGGCAACGTCTGCGCGCCATGTCCGTCAGAGACGAAATCTACCGAACCGAACTCGATTCCGTGAAGGAAGAACAGGGTCGCCTGGCGGCAGAGAAGCATCGTGCGCTCACGCTTCTTGAGGACGAATTGTCGCTGATCGAGCCGGGCGCGACGTCGATGATCGCTCATGCTCTGGTCGTGCCCGCCGACGATCCGGAGGATCGTCAGCGGCATGATGCCGAAGTCGAAGGGATTGCTATGGAACTCGCCCGGGCACACGAAGAGGCGTCGGGTGCCACGGTCCACGACGTATCGCGTCCAGACCTCGCGCGTGTGGCAGGTCTTGGCGACTGGCCGGGTTTCGATCTCCGCTCGATACGTCCAGCCGGTGCGGAGGGACTCGCGGACCGCGCCATTGAGGTTAAGGGCCGCGCTGGCACCGGTCCGGTCGAAGTCAGCGAGAACGAGTGGGCGGCCGCCTGCAATTTGCGCGACCGCTACTGGCTCTACGCTGTATTCGACTGCGCCACGCCACACCCCCGGCTGGTCAAGGTTCGCGATCCATTCGGGCGTCTCTTGGCCAAAGCGAAGGGGAGCGTCATCATTTCAGCATCTGAAATCCAGTCGGCGCACACGGACGAATCCGGCGCATGAAGGAAGTATTTTCTCCGGCAGATGACTGCAGCGATAGCGCCAGCGCAACGACGCTGCCGCGCCCGGTTCAAGCGCAATCAACCGACCCTGCGCCAACGAAAAAGTGGGCGCATTGCCCACAGTGCTTCGGCGCGCATGCGGAGACAGACTGAAGATGGTCGATGCGAACCTCAAGGTGCCGGCGCTTGAGAAGCTCATCGACTACGCCGCCAGCGGCATCGGCGCGGTCGCGGGACCGATGCTGGCTCCGTGGAAGGCACGCAGGGAAGCACAGGCAAGGCTCACCGCCGCCAAGGCGGAAGCCGATAGTCTGACGCTCATCACCCAAGCGCAGGTTCAGGCTCGCCGATTCATCGTCGAGCCGGACCGCACGGCATCCGGGATGCTCCAAATTGATGCGGGGGGTGTAACTCAGCGAATTGAGTTCCAAGAGAAAAAACGTCAGGCGAATATCGCGGCCACCGTGCGGGACGCGGCTGAAGAACTGGCCGACACAGAAGTTACTAGACCACGAGCCGAACCCGGACTGGACGGCACGGTTCTTCGATTGCGTACAGGACGTCTCTTCCGACGATATGCGGAAGCTCTGGGCGAAGTTGCTGGCGGGAGAGGTTCAAGGACCGGGAACGACTTCGCTGCGAACGCTCGATGTTTTGAAGAACATGTCAAGCAGGGATGCTGTCATGTTCCAGGAATTGTGTAGTTTCGTCATCGAACACTTCGTATACAGCGCCGACGAAGACAAACCACACTTGTCGTTCGGCAAAATGCTGCTCTTGGAGGATGCTGGTCTCGTCAATGCGGGTCCGATGATCATGAGGAACCTCGAACTCGATCAAGCCAACCCAAGCCATCTCCGTTACCAAAACTGGATGTTGAGGATATCTTCGGAGGGAAAGACAAATCTTCAGGTTCCAGCCTACGCCCTTACGCCTGCGGGCAGGGAGCTTCAAAGGCTCACGGCGTGTACCCCCAAAATGGAATACCTCAAATCATTCTCGCGTTTCCTCCGCAGCAAGAACTGCGAGTTGTCTGCCGCCGCGATCCTCGAAGAACTCCCCGACGGCCGCGTAAGACACGCCGGTTTCTCACCGATTGAACCCGATGACCAGACTCGCAGCGATCCTCGACCATGACCTCCGACGACACCCGCCTCATCGAGGTCGACTTTCCGCTGGAACGTGTCTCGCTGGATTCCGTACACGAGAAAAACGTCCGGCACGGACACATCTCGACGCTGCACATCTGGCCAGCGCGGCGACCCCTGGCCGCGTGTCGGGCCGCGCTGATCGCGACATTGCTGCGCGATCCTGGCAACGCGGAGGAACGCAGGAAAATCTGGCGGCGCCTCGCCGGCGAGGTTGTGGAGACGGTCAAGACCGAACGCCGCGACGGTCGCACGATCGAGAAGCGAAAGCGCGAGACCCGAGGAGGCATCCTCCACTGGGGCCGGGAAGACAGCCCGGACCTAGATTGGTTCCGCGAACAGATACGGGAAGCACACGGGGGTCACGCCCCACGGGTGCTGGACCCGTTCGCGGGCGGCGGCGCCATTCCGTTGGAGGCGATGCGGCTCGGCTGCGAGGCGACTGCCGCCGACATCAATCCGGTCGCCTGGTTCCTTCTTAAGTGTACGCTCGACTACCCGCGTCGGCTGGCAGGAAAGACACTGCCGCTGCCGGACTTCGCACGCGCCGACCGCGATTTCATGGAGGCGTTCCTCAAAGGCAAGGGCTTCAAGGGGAAACGGCTGGCCCAACAACTTGCCCAACTCGGGCTCGAAGACGAGTCCGGCGAAACCGACCTGATCGACGCCCACGAGGAAGTGTTCCAAGCCGATCTGGCGTGGCAGTTCCGCGCCTGGGGTCGGCATTTGCTGGCACATGTGCGGGCCGAACTGGCAGGGCGCTATCCGACCTACGCTGAGTATCAGTCGTTGGCGTCCGATGGCCCACCGTTCCAGCCGCAGCCGCTGGCGTTGTTGCCACCAGACGAGCAGGGCGAAACCGACGCTGGGCCGCTAAACGACGGGTTCAGCGCCGCGTACCTGGGGGATCCACGCAATCCACGCTGGGTGGCCAAACCCACCGTCGCCTACCTTTGGGCCCGGACGGTGCGCTGCAAAGGCTGTCGTACGACCCTGCCGCTGCTCAAGACCCGCTGGCTGGCGAAGAACGACCGCAAACGGGTGCTGCTCACCATGGCCCCGAGGCAGGACGGAAAGGGCATCGACTTCGACGTTGAAACCGATGTGCCTCGGTTTGAAGGCAACGCGGCACAACAACGGGGGCACGACAAGCGGCTGGGCGCCGGTACCATGAGCCGCAGCGGCGCGAGCTGTCCCTGCTGCCCGGCGATCATGAGCCTGGAGGACATTCAGATCGAAGGCCGTGCGGGACGGTTGGGAGCCACGTTAGTCGCCGTGGTAGTCGGCGGCACAAACGGCAAGGAATACCGACGGCCGGAAATCGAAGAATTCGTTGCCGCTGATCTGTCCGAAGAGCGCGAGTCGCTCTACAGCGACATTCCGTTCAGCCTGCCGAGCGAGGCGATCTGTGCGGAACGACCATCCCCCAACTCGCGCGGAGCGTCTGGCCTCCCACGGTACGGCATCACCAAGTGGCAGGACGTGTTCACGGGTCGGCAACTTCTGACGCTGGGCAAGCTAGTGCGCGAGACGCGTCGTCTTCCTGAATGCATGATTGGTCTACCTGAAGATTGGCGCGAACCCGTCCAAGCCTTGAGTGCTTTGTGCGTCGACCGACTGGCCGACTATTCGAGCGCGGTTTGTTCATGGCACAACAGCGGAGAGAAACTCCGGAACACTTTCGCTCGGTTCGCTTTGCCTATGGTCTGGGATTACACCGAGGTCAACCCATTGTCCGATACATCCGGCGGGTTCTCGGGTGCGCTGGATTGGGTCGCCCGCGTTGTCGAGCATCTACAGAGGGCGATCAACGAGTCGCCGGTTGCCGCCGTGCTTCAGCAGTGCGCCACCGACCAAAGGAACGGCGGATTCGACGTGATCTGCACTGACCCGCCCTACTACGACGCGATTCCCTACTCCGATATCATGGATTTCTTCCACGTCTGGCTCCGACGCACCTTGCGGGGGGTGGTGCCGGAATCCGATCCCGTGTTCTCGGATTCCCTCGGTCCCAAGTGGGATCGAAGCCAAAACCATGGCGAACTGGTCGATCAGCCGAACCGGTTCTCTGGTGACAAGGCGGCATCGAAGCAGAACTACGAAGACGGGATGGCGTGCCTTCAGCGCCTGCCACGAGGCGCTCAACGCCAACGGACGTTTGGTCGTTGTGTTCGCCAACAAGTCGCCCCATGCCTGGGAATCCCTCGCCGCCGCATTGATCCGGGCTGGCTTCGTGGTCGTGGGCTCTTGGCCGATTCAAACGGAGATGCAGAACAAGCTGGCTGGCGGTGCAAGGCTTGCATCCTCAGTGTGGCTGGTCTGCCGCAAGCGTCCGGCGGCGCGGCCGGGCTGGGACACGGCGGTGCTGGCGGAGATGCGGGACAACATCACCCGCAAGCTCCGCCAATTCTGGGACGCTGGCATCCGGGGACCGGACTTCGTGTGGGCAGCGACAGGACCCGCGCTCCAAGCCTTTTCCCGTCATCCGGCAGTCAAAAAGGCGGACGAACCCGACGCGTTGATGACGGTCTCCGACTTCCTGCGCGAGGTGCGCCGCATGGTCGTGGATTTCGTCGTCGGCCGCGTGCTCACAGGCGACGGCGAGGACGAGCACGCGAGCGGGCTTGACGACGTGACTACCTATTACCTGCTACACCGAGGTGACTTCGGAATGGGCGATGCGCCGGTGGGGGCATGCATCCTGTACGCGTTGTCGTGCAACCTGTCGGACCGGGAGCTCTCCGAGCGCTTCGCGATACTCGCATCGTCCAGCCGCGCATCGGCGGATCTTTCTGAAGATGAACAAGAAGCGGACGATGGCAGCGACGACTCGGGGTCAAAAGGGGCAAAGGTCAAACTGCGCGCTTGGACGAGGCGCAACACCAAGTGGCTCGGCCATGAAGGGCCGGGCGGCCGGCCCGTGCCGCTGATTGACCGAGCGCACCGATTGATGCACCTGTGGCGGGCTGGGGAAGAAACTAAGGTAAACGCCTACATCGACGACCATGGCCTAGGTCGCCACGCACTCTTCGTCCGCATGCTGCAAGCGCTGATCGAACTCTCGCCAGCCGGTACCGAGGAACGCGCGATCCTCGAGTCGCTATCCAACCACATCGCTACCCGCGCAGGTCTGGCCCGACCGAAGCAGGGGATCATGTGGACGGAGGCACCGTGATCCAACCGCTGCGCTTGGCGAACCTCAAGGGCCTCGCCGGCGAAACGTTCACCTCGGCGCGGACGTGGATTCAAGGGAGAGGTGTTTCGAGCCGTTGGGGGTCCAACGGGGCGTGGCCGCAGCTCCCCCAGTTCGCAAAGCGCTAGCAGGGCAAGCTGGGCAAGGCCCTTCCATCATTCGCCAGACGTGTCTCGAGGACTCCGACGTCTATTCCCGGCGGCTGGCAAACGTCTCCTGAACCGAATAGCGAGATTCACATGGCACGAAGACCTCCCTGGATTCCTTGGCATCAAGTCGTAACACTGCGCGAAGATGTGCGCACTGGCGAACTGTCGCTCGCGGATTTCGCGGCGGACCTGCACGATGTCGTGATGCGTAAGGGGGCGCGGCCGGTCTACGAAGACCCAGTCCGCTTCTTCGCCCTGACCTATCCAACGTTGTCTTTGCGGGATCTTGCGCGCGACGTTGCGCAACGCCTCGCAGGCAAGAACGACAAAGCCATTCGTCAGCTCGAACTCACCTACGGCGGTGGCAAGACCCATACGCTGGTGACCCTTCACCATCTAGCGAGGAATCCCGAAACGTTGCCGTCCCTACCTGCGGTGGAGCAGTTCCGTGCACATATCGGCATGCCGTTGCCAGCGGCCCGCGTCGCGGCGCTCTGCTTTGACAAGCTCGACGTTGAGAAGGGCATGGAGGTTCGTGGGCCGACCGGCGACCTGCGCTGGCTTAGGCACCCGTGGAGCGTGTTGGCGTTCCAGATCGCGGGCGAAGGTGGCCTGCGTGCGCTCCATCCCGATGGGTTAGACGCCGAGCGAGAGACCCCGCCCGCCGAGCCGCTGCTCGCCGAACTATTGTCTCAGCCGCTCGCAGAGGGCCTCGCGACGCTCGTACTTATCGACGAAGTACTGATGTACGCCCGTGAGAAGGCCGCAATGGACGGAAGTTGGCGGACGCGGCTGATCGGCTTCTTCCAATACCTGTGCCAGGCAACCGCCCGCGTGGACCGGTGCGCCTTGGTCGCCTCCCTGTTGGCCTCCGATCCAGCCAAGGCCGACTCCGTCGGCAGGACCATCAGCCAGAGCGTTTTCGACGTCTTCAATCGCCAACGGGAGGAGGGCATTCAGCCGGTGGGCAAGCAGGACGTGGCCGAAGTGCTGCGTCGGCGTTTCTTCGAGCCTGGGTCCATCGCCGATCAGGATGCCTTCCGGTCCCATGTCACCGCAACGGTGGCCAACATCGCGGCAATCAATGACGCCGTGCGCAAGGACCGATCAACTGCGGAACAGCGGTTCCTCGAAGGCTACCCATTTCATCCGGACTTGACCGAGATCTTCTACACGAAGTGGACACAGCTGGACGGCTTCCAGCGCACGCGCGGCATCCTCCGCACCTTCGCTATCGCGCTGCGCGATGCGGAAGCATGGGACACAGCACCGCTCGTCGGTCCAAATGTGTTCCTGTCGGCGCCAGGCATCGACGGCCTCGCCGAGGCCGCACGTGAGCTCGCTGGCACCGCGACCCGCGAGGTGACTGACAAGGGCGGCAATGAATGGAACGCCGTACTCGAGGGGGAACTCGGCAAGGCGCGCGCCATCCAGGACGAGCAACGCGCACTCAAACACCGCGAGATGGAACAGGCCGTGACCGCCACGTTCCTGAGTTCGCAACCAATCGGCCAGAAAGCGCATACGCCAGAACTGATGGCACTGGTAGGAACAACCCGCCCCGATCGCATCGAATTCGAGAAGGGTTTGCGGCATTGGACAGAGACATCCTGGTTCCTCGACGAGGCGGAGTTTTCGAGTCCTGCCGCCGACGGCGATTCCACAGACTTGCCCAAGTCTTGGCGGCTCGGCAACCGCCCGAACCTTAAGCAGATGCATCACGACGCGTGCGCAAACCGCATCACCGACGAGTTCGTCGAGCAGGCCCTAGTTGCGGAGGTTCGCCGGACCAAGAGCCTCACTCAAGGCGCGTCGGCGACGGGAACGCGGGTACACACGTTGCCAGAGCGCCCACGCGACGTCGAGGACGACGGCGAGTTCCACTTCGCCATCCTCGGTCCGGCGGCCGTCTCCGACTCTGGGAAGCCGAGTACAACGGCGCGGCGGTTCATCGACGAGACCACCGGGCCGGATCGTCCCCGGGTCCGCCGGAACGCCGTCGTATTGGTGGCTCCCTCCCGCGACGGGTTGGCTGCCGCCCGCGCCCGCATCCGCGAGTACCTAGGATGGGAAGAGGTCCGCAGTCAGCTTCAGCACCAGACGCAGGACGTCCACCGAGAAGGAATGCTCGCAAACTGGACGGAACAGTCGCGCAGTCGCATCCCGGACGCGATCCGCCAGGCCTGGTCGATCATCGTCACCGTCAACGAGCAGAACGACATTCACGCGTTCAAGGCGACAATCGGGAACGACCCTCTGTTCTCGATCGTCAAGGGGGACCGGCGTTCGCGCATTCAGGAGACCGCGATAAGCGCGGAGGCGATGCTACCTGGTGGTCCATACGACCTCTGGCGCGAGGACGAACCCTCGCGCCGCGTCAAGAACCTGATCGGGGCGTTCGCGGAGAATCCGAAGCTGCCAAAGATGCTGCGGAGCAAGGAGATTCTGGACACCATCGACCGGGGGGTCCGCGACGGCGTGTTCGTGGCCTCGCTCCGGCGACCAGACAGGTCGGTCCGGACGTGGTGGCGTAGCCCGATCGACGAGACGGCCCGGGTCGATCCGGCGCTGGAGTTGTTCCTGCCGCAGAACGCCACGCTTTCGGATCTCGATCCGACCTTGCTCGCACCCAACGTGCTCCCAGGGCTGTGGTCCGACAACACGATCAAGGTAGCTGACACCATCGCTTACTTTGCTGGCGAGCGGATCGTGAACGTGCAGCGGGAAGGTTACGAGGAGCCGGTTTCCATTCCAGCCAGCCCGCGTGAAGAGGTGGAAGCGGCAGCTCTGGCCGCAGTAGCCGAGGGCAGCCTGTGGTTGGTACACGGTCCCGCGAGTTTTCAAGGCGAGCCGGTTCCGCCCGGCATACTTGGGGACGCAGCAGAGTTGCGCGCACCGATGCAGCCGCTAGCCGTCGACCGGTTGACCCAAGACGCGTTGCCGGGGGCCTGGGAGGACGGCAGAACCAGCGCCCTGGCGCTGTCTGCGGCGCTGTCGGTAAACGCTGGGGCACCGCTTCCATGGTCAATTCTGCGTCGCGCGATAGACGACGCGGTCAAGTCTCGATGGTTGGAACTCGCTTCGGACGCTGGAACATGGCCCTGCGACGCGGCAGCCGCATCCGCCGTGAAGCTGACGGTCCCGGTGCACAAGCCCGGCACGGAGATCCATGACCCCGGATTCGAAGCAGCCGCAACGGGAACCCACGTGGGAGCTGCCGACCTAGAACCCAACGAACTCCAAGATCTGGTCGACGCGCTGCCGGACGTGGTCAAGGCCTCGGCCGGCCTGCCGCTGCGGTTCCACGTTCGCATCACGCTGGGAGACGGTGAAGACGTGCCTGCCGAATCGGCATCTTCACTCAACGACATTCTTGAGGGCATACATCCCGAGCTTCGGTTGAAGGACTGAGAAACGGCCGCAGGCCACGACGCACTAGTCCTGTGCTC
Organism: Gammaproteobacteria bacterium; assembly: GCA_028818795.1. Taxonomy (GTDB): domain Bacteria; phylum Pseudomonadota; class Gammaproteobacteria; order Pseudomonadales; family Azotimanducaceae; genus VXYL01. The sequence continues at coordinate 71,177 of JAPPND010000054.1, forward strand.
GTACGAGTGGGTGTGGATGCGCCCCCTGCGGCTTTAGGCGGCCGCTACGTGCGCCAATCTAGACCTTCGGCGACTGAGCAGTCAACGTGTTGTGGCGGGGACCGGCCGGCAAGGACGTGCGGGGGTTCAGACTAGGCGCCGAGCGGCCGAGCGGTCATAGCATGGCATCCCTCTCCCGCCCCAAGCATAATGCCCCCTTGGCGCAGGTAGGGACGACATGAATACGGTGACACGGGGACCGAGTGTGGCCGACATCCTGCGACGTGCCGAGCGGGGTGCACTGCCGACGGAGGCGGAAGCCCTAGCATTTTCGGATTTCGAAGACACCCGCGCACTGGCCAACGTCGCTGCGGCCCTGCGCGACCAAGGCTTCCTCAACCTAGTCACCTACTCCAAGAAGATCTTCATCCCCTTGACCCACCTCTGCCGCGACGTCTGCCACTACTGCACGTTCGCCCAGACACCGTCCAAGCTCGACAACCCGCACATGGAACTCGATGCTGTCCTGGAAGTCGCCCGCCACGGCGCGGAGATGGGCTGCAAGGAAGCGCTGTTCACCCTCGGCGAAAAGCCCGAACTCCGCTATCGCGCCGCCCGCGAATGGCTCGCCGAACACGGCTACACCACGACACTCGAATACCTCCACGACGCCGCGAAGGCGGTGTTCGAGGAGACCGGTCTACTCCCGCACCTGAATCCCGGCAACATGACCCCCGAGGAGGTCGCGACTCTCCGGCCCGTCTCGCCGTCCATGGGCATCATGCTGGAGTCGGCGTCCGACCGGCTGACCGAGAAGGGGATGCCCCACTACGGTTCGCCGGACAAAATTCCCGCCGTGCGCCTGCAGACGCTTGCCGATGCCGGCGAAGCGCGGATTCCGTTCACCACCGGCATTCTCATCGGCATCGGAGAGACCCGCAGGGAGCGCATCGAGGCGCTGCTGGCGATCCGCCGCGTGCACGAACGCTACGGGCACATCCAGGAAATCATCGTGCAGAACTTCCGCGCCAAGCCCGGCACGAAGATGCGCAGCGCCCCGGAGCCCGACCTCGACGAATTGCTGTGGACCATTTCCGTCGCCCGCATCGTGTTCGGACCCGAAATGAGCGTTCAGGCGCCGCCGAACCTAAGCCCCGGCGTGCTGAGCCAGATCGTCGCGGCCGGCATCAACGACTGGGGCGGCGTGTCGCCGCTGACGCCGGACTTCGTGAACCCGGAAGCACCGTGGCCACACCTCGACGAACTGGCCCGGGAGACGGCCATCGCCGGCAAGGAACTGCACGAGCGGCTGACCATCTATCCCCGCTTCGCCCTGGACCCGGATACCTGGGTGGACGCTGGACTACGGGCCGCCGTGCTCGACAAGATCGACGGCGAAGGCCTGCCCCGGACGGACGATTGGTGTCCGGGAGACGAGACCATGCCACCCACCGAGGTGCTCGAACGGATTGCCGCTCCGCCGTTGCGCGTATCGGACGACATCGAAGCCATCTTGGACCGCGGCAATGCCGGGCAGGATCTCGCCGAAGCCGAAATCGTGCGCCTGATCCGTGCGCGCGGGGACGACTTCAGCGCTGTCGTGCAGGCTGCCGACGGGCTGCGGAAAAAGCAAAACGGCGACATGGTTTCCTACGTCGTCAACCGCAACATCAACTACACGAACATCTGCTATTTCAAGTGCCAGTTCTGCGCGTTCTCGAAGGGCAAACTGGCGGAGAACCTGCGCGGGCGACCCTACGACCTGAGCCACGACGAGATCCAACGCCGTACCCGCGAAGCCTGGGAGCGGGGCGGCACCGAAGTGTGCATGCAGGGCGGCATTCATCCGGAATACACCGGATCGACCTACGTCGACATCCTGCACGCCGTGAAGGAAGCCGTGCCCGAGATGCACATCCACGCCTTCTCGCCACTCGAGGTCTGGCAAGGCGCGGCAACCGCCAATCTCCCCCTCGAGGAATACCTGCGACGCCTCAAGGAGGCGGGGCTCGGCACGCTGCCCGGCACGGCCGCCGAGATACTCGACGACGAGGTCCGCGCCGTCATCTGCCCGGACAAGATCAACACCGCGCAGTGGCTCGAGGTCATGGAGACCGCCCACCGGGTGGGTTTCCGGACCACGGCGACCATCATGTACGGCCATGTCGACCAGCCCAAGCACTGGGCTCGGCACTTGATCCGAATCCGCGACCTGCAGAAGCGAACCGGCGGCTTCACCGAGTTCGTGCCGCTGCCCTTCGTTCACATGGAGGCCCCGCTCTATCTCAAGGGCCGGGCGCGCCGGGGTCCGACATTCCGGGAGGCGATCCTGGTCCACGCCGTTGCCAGGCTGGCCCTCAACCCCTATGTCACGAACATCCAGGCGAGTTGGGTGAAGATGGGGCACGACGGCGTCGTCGCGGCGCTGAATGCGGGCTGCAACGACCTCGGCGGCACCCTGATGAACGAGAGCATCACCCGCGCTGCAGGCGCCGGGCACGGCCAGGAGACGTCACCCAAACGCATGATCGCGATGATCGATGCCGCCGGGCGCAAGCCACGCCAGCGCACGACGGAGTACGGTGACGTGGATGCCGCCACGGCGCGGCGCGGCCTGGATGCCGACGAACTGTCGATGATCGTCAATACGCCGGCACGAAAGTACGAGCGCAAGCGAACCCATTCGCTGGTGAAGAACGAGATTTCCGCGATCAACGTGGGCTAGTACCGCATCCGGAACTGAAGGTGCGCGTATCGGACGGGCCGAGGAGTCTGCGCCGCAGTAGCGGTACGGAGTGCCGCTGCAAGGCGCAGAGTCCTCGGGCGGTGGGGGCTGGGGCCAGACGGCGAGCCCAGCGAGCCATCTGGCGGCGTTGTCCCGTCCCGCGGAACTGTCACAGCACGGGCGACCGCGCGCCCTCCGGGCGCGTTAGGGTCGCCCCTACGTGAGCCGGCTCAAGCTCCACATGGCGTAGATCCGAGTGTTGCTCAGTTCGCCGTTCGTGGCCCGTTCGTGTGCCTTGAGCGTCGCTTCCAACGCGAAACCGAGTCGTTCCGGAATCGCGTAGCTGCGGGCGTTCAGTTCGTCGACCCGGATCTCGACCCGTTCTGCCGCCAGCGAACGAAAGGCCAATTCGGTAAGTGCGCGCGTCGCCTCGGTAGCGTAGCCGTTGCCGACGGCGCCGGTGCGCAGCCAGTAGCCGATCTCGAACCGCGGGACCGCCCAGTCCCGCGCCTTTAGGCTGCAACAACCGACGATGCGCCGCCGTCCCTTGGTGACGATCAGAACGCTGTAGTCGTCCCCATCCTTCGCGTTTTTGGTGGCGACCTCGCAGAACGACCGCGCCTTGCCGAGATCGTAGGGCTCAACCGCCCAAGGCATCCACTGCCGCAATTCGGGCAGTGATTCGTTGACGGCCTTGTAGAACTTCCGTGCGTCCCGGGGAACCGGCAGACGCAGCAGGAGACGCTCCGTCTCGACCTTCTTCGGATAACGCACCATCGGACCCTAGTCGAGCGGTTCTCCGTAGATGTCGACCTCGTCGTAGCGCAGCCAGGTCGGGTCGTAGTCCGGGTCGCGGTCGAATCCCCGTGGAATGCCCCAATCGGGCTTCACGTCCATATCGTAGTCCGCCGGCAGGTCGCCCGAGGTGCGTTTCGACAACTCGTCGTGCAGCGGCATGAGGACGCGGGAAAGCTCCGGCGGCATGGGGCCCTTTCCCGAGGGCGAGGTCTGCCCCACCGGGTGCTTGCCGGTTTCCTTGTCCCGGCGGAACGCCATCTTCGAGTATTCGCCCTGTTCCTTCTTGTCGGCATCCGTCATGGCCGCATTCACGGTCCTTCCAACCGGGACCACCGGCGTGTAGACGCCTTTCGTCAGGGCATCGGCGGGCTGGAGTGCGTCCGGCAGCGGACCGGCCCCGACCGTCACTTCGCCGTGATCGCAGCGAATCCAGAAACCCCCGTGGGCCCCGTCGGGGAACGCGTAGCGGGGGGTATCGGTGAACTCCTCGGCGAAGGTGTAGACGACATTCCTGAGACCGTCCGCGTATTTCTCGGAAACCGCCCGGGTGGTCACGATATGCCTCGCGACACTCACCCACTCGGGGGTCATCCACACGAAACGGGGCATCGTGCGAGGTGCCATGGCGTCGTGCAGCGAACGCAGTACCGCGCCGAGCACGGCGTGCGCGGGGAAGCGGCCTTGGAATTCCCACCGCGAGAGCTTCTGAAGTCGCGCCTGGACCGCGGCGACCAGGTCTGGATCCTTGCCGCGGAAAATGACGCGCCCGAGGTTGCTCATGACCGAGTGATCGCCCTCGATCTTCAAATCGCAGGCTTCGAGGCAGAGTTCGCCGACGTGCGCGGATACCTTGGCCCCGTCGAAATGGGCGTGCCAGGCGAGCGATGGGCCGGTATGCAGATAGGCTGGTGCATTGTGCGCCACTTCGCACAGCGAGAACCGGCCGAGGTCGGCCAGACCGTCGGCATGCCGGTCGGCCGCTGCCGCGAGAGCCTCGCCTGCGGCCGCCACCCATTCCGGGGAGGCGAAGGTCAAGTCCCCGATACCATCCGCCATGGCAGCCAGAACCACCGAGTGATGGCCCGCACGCATAGACGCTCCCTTTGATCTCGTGGTCGGAACCGCTAATCCTACACGGGCAGGTAGTGGTCAACGAGCAGCATGACGCATAGCAGCGCGAGATAGACGATCGAGTACTTGAAGGTCGCGATCGGCGCACGTTCCACACCGCCTCGCAGCAAGACGACAGCGCACGCAAGGAAGCCCGCTCCGAGGACCAGCGCACCCGTCAGGTAGACAAGGCCGCTCATGCCAATGGCAAAAGGCGCGACGCTCACCAGGCAAAGGACGATCGTGTAGTAGAGGATCTGCCGCCGGGTGTAGGCGTCGCCATGTGTGATCGGCAGCATGGGGACATCCACCTTCTCGTAGTCGCGGCGCCGGTCGATCGCAAGGGCCCAGAAATGAGGTGGCGTCCACACGAAAATGATGAGCAGCAGGATGAGACCGCCCCATTCGATGGAGTTGGTCACCGCGGTCCACCCGAACAGCGGCGGCGCGGCACCGAACACGCCGCCGATGACGATGTTCTGGGGCGTCGCGCGTTTCAGGTAGAGGGTGTAGAGCAGCCCGTAGCCGATCCACGACACGAGGTTCAATCCGGCGGTAAGGGGGTTGACCCAGATGACGAGCACCGCCAGCCCGGCGATCCCGAGTACCGCGGCAAACACGATCCCGGCTGTCGGACTGACGCGGCCCTTCGGAATCGGCCGGTTCCGGGTACGCGCCATGCGGGCGTCGATCCGGGCATCGGCGATGTGGTTCACGGCCGCGGCGGAACCCGCCACCAGCGCGATGCCACCGAGACCAGCCAACACGATGGTCAGCGGCGGCATGTCCGGCGTCGCGAGCAGCATCCCCACCAAGGCGCACAGCAACATGAGCAGCACGACCCGCGGCTTCGTCAACTCCAGGTAGTCGCGCCACGTCGCCGCGCCGACAGCGGCTTCGCTCATTCCCGGCCTCCGAGGCCGACGAACGCGACGGCCGCACGCGATGCGATAAGCTGTCGGGCTATCGACAGCATGATCGAACAGGAGACCAGTGCATGGCGGAGTACATCCCCACTCCCGTTAAGTGGGTTCGCGACCAGATTGAACTCTACGAGGGTAGCGGCGGCACACAAGGCACCGAACTCGGTGGCCGTCCCGTCATCATCGTCACCCACGAAGGGAACAAGACCGGCGCGATCCGCAAGACCGCGTTGATGCGGGTAGAGGATGCCGGCAGCTACGTGTTGGTCGGCTCGATGGGTGGCGCCCCGAAGAATCCGGTGTGGGTCTACAACCTGCGCGCCCATGCCGATGTCGAGATCCGCGACAAGACGGAGGTCCACCGCATGCGGGTCCGGGAAGTGGAGGATCCCGACGAACGGGCGCGGGTCTGGGCGCTGGCCGTCGAAGCCTTCCCGCCCTACGAGGACTACAAGAACAAGACCACGCGGACGATCCCGGTATTCATCGCCGAACCGTGCTGATTGCCCCGGCACGGGCGGTCGGGAAAGGCCGGTATGCAAGGCTTGCTTCCTTCGAGGTAGACCGTGCACGTTCAAGCGGACAGCCCGACCCCGGCGGTTTCTTCCGCATCGGCCGCCGGAGCCTCGGAATCCTCGCCGCGAACCTTGCCGACGACGAAGACCCGTAGTCGCTCCGCCGTGGTTTCATCCAGACCCTCGATGCGCAGGTCCCCGCCCGTGGTCCCCGCCGTGAACACCGTCAGTCTTGCCAGGCCGAAGCGGCGCTCCATCGGTGCATTCCCGGTCTCCGCGTGCTGGACGCGGTTGTAGGGAACGGCCGTCACCGACCGCCAGAACACGCCCGCCTTGTAGAGAATGTCCTTGTCGCGCACCGCGTAGCCGCGACGCGGAATGTCGACCACCGGCCAGAATACCGCCCAGGCAAACCGCACGACCGCTAGCGCCCACAACCACGGGAACAGCCAACCGATATCGCCGAGCTTCGGCACGTTGGCGACCACCGCGTGCGCGATCCCGACGATCGCGAACAGGATAAGAGTGCGAACGATATTCCGCGCCTGGCGACACCTGACGAAGCGCGGATCAAGCGGATGCCACTCGACAGCATCCGCCGACGGCAGGGCGTCGATGGGTATCTCCGGGTTGACGAACATCGGTCGGACTCGCGAAAGCGCGGCATTATAACGGCATCCTGTTCGAACACCCCCCGGTTTCGGGTGCGCGGCCACGGCCGATCAGGGCGGTCTGTCCGCAATCAATGCCATGCCAAGCGGCTCGAGGCCGCCTTGTAGAGGATGTAGTCGCACAATCGCTTGGCCGTGGCGTGCTCGATGTACGCCAAGGTCACGCTGCCGGTCGCGAGGTGGACGTGGAGCGCGGCGAGATCCCTGCGGCGTTGCAGCGGCGATTGGCTGACGCTCACCTGCTGAACCTTGCGGAAAAGCAGCGCTTCCACCCGATAGCCTAGGAATCCCGAACGGCAGACTAGGACGTCGTCGTCGTGGAGGTAGCCTCGGCGCCGCCACCGCTGACAGGCGACAATCGCCACGACGAGGATCCAGCCGAGGCACGCGAGACCCGTACTGCCGAGCATCGTCGTGATCACGGCCGACGCGACGACGGCCGGCGCGACGCCCACCCAAAGCACGGGCGGCCAGACGGCGTAGGGCGAGACCGGGGCGAACCGGTTGTCCCGCGGGAGCACCGATACGCGTCGGCCCTCACTGCCGAACACACGCTCTCGCAGGTTTTCGACAGTGCGGGCACCGGCGATGGGTACGACGAGCTTCTGGGCATCATCCGGCATCTCGCCGACGGCCGGCCCGCCACTCGCCGGCAGCGCTTGAATCCGATGGCGTTGCATCCAGCCCATCACCAGCCCTTGCCGCACGGATAGCTGCTGGACTTTGCCAACCTCCACCGTCACATCCTTCCGCGTCAGCAAGCCGGAACTGGCGCGGAACGCGGTTCCTTCCTGCCGCAGTTCATAGTCGTGATACCTGAGAAACGCCACCACGACCGAGCCGAGAAGCAACACGAGCATGATCGCACCGAACAGCGTGACCACCGTCAACGTGGCACGCAACGGGCCGAGGTCGGCCAATACGGCCAATGACCGGGTCGCAAGGTCGGCGGCACGTTCGAACGCTTCCTCGAACACGTTTCCGAACGCCGGCATCAGCGCCGTGCCCAATAGCGCGAACTGAAGAACGCGCGGGTCCGTCAAGCCGATGCGCGTCACGTCGCCGCCGCCCAGTTTGAGCACCTCGGTTTCCCCCGCGCTCGACTCTACCTGCGGTGCCGGTTTCGCATCCACCCGTTGGCGAAGCCGGGCCACGAACTCGGGCGTCACCGCCGGCAGACGGCCCTCGTCACCCGCCGCCCCCGCCGTCGTGAAGCGAACCGTCACGAGTCCGAGCAGGCGGTAGAGGAGCGACTGTTCGGTGCTGATTCCCTGGATGCGATCGAAACGCATATCCAGTTGCGTCTTCTTGAGCAGGCCTTGGCGGATCAGGACACCGTCTTCGTCCACCCGGTACTGAAAGAACCAGTACCTGAGCAGGGCGACGGCAACGAGCGCGACGAGCCCGACCCCAACGCCCGCCGCGGCGATCAAGACATGCTGCTTGATCAAAATCAGGAGACCGGCTGCGGAGGCGGCCACATTGGCGAAGTTGCTGACGAGACCCTTGACGGTGCGGCCGAGGAAGAAGAACACCGCCAGCGGCGTGGTCCGCAACCACCCGTCAGCTTGCATGGAACGGTTCTCGTAGGGGGCGACCGCGCGCCCGTGCGGGCGCGTTGTGGTCGCCCGAATCGGTTAGTGCCGTATCGCCGACACGGGACGGGACAAGCCCGTCCCCTACGCTGCGTTGTTCCTTACGCATCCGCGCCCCGGTATTAGTCCTTCCACTGCGCACGGATTCCGTGCGGGCACGCTCGGCGCGGTCCCTACGCTGGACGATCAGGTTCGGGCACGGCCGCCAGCATTTTCTCCTCCATTTCCTCGGCGCTGCGCATGTCGGCAAGGTCGAGCCTGAAGTCGGGCCGGGCCGGCGCCTCGATCTTGGCGAGGAGTTCGCGAATCTCCCGGGGCGCGAGTCCGAGTTCCCGGAGTTCGGCACGGCTCAGTTCCGAGACGCCGTCGCGCACCGCGATGCCGCCGCCCTCGGGCCGAAGCAACCTAGCGAGCGCCTGCCGTTCGCCGTGACTCAAGCGCGTGCCGAGGACGTTGTAGTCGAGCCACGCCTCGTAGGCTAGGGGGGCGACGCGTCCGAGCATGCCCGCCATCACGCGGCCGTATTCCTGGATCTCCCATTGGGCGTGATCGTCCACGCGCAGGGTCAGGAAATGCAGCAGGTTGTGCAGGTCGATCTTCCAATACCACTGGGTATAGGTCGACAGCGGCAGGTCGATGCGGGCGAGTTCCCGGGCCACGTCCTCCCCCAACAGCCAGCCGTAGGTGTCCGAGGCATGGTCGCGCAACTGCTGCCAACGCTCGACGGCTGCGGCGTAGATCTCAAGCGACGCCGGCTCGGCCTCGCGGCCTTGGTTGTTGACGCTGCTCTGATGCGCGAAATGCGCGTGCGGCGGTTCGTAGAAGAGCAGCGGCAGCAAGCTGTAGCGGGCACTGTATTCGTTCACGGACGCGGTCCGGTGTCGCACCCACTGCCGGGCGACGAACATCGGCATCGAGCAGTGGAACTTGAACTCGACCATCTCGCTCGGCGTCGTGTGGGCGTGGCGCTGAAGATAGCGGATCAACCCCCGCGTCTGGCTGACGCGGCGCGTGCCGGCACCGTAGCTGACCCGCGCAGCCCGCTCGATATCGTCGTCGGTGCCCATGTAGTCGACCAGCGCCACGAAGCCGTGGTCGAGCACCGGGAAGTAGCCGCCGATAATCTCCTCGGCAGCGGGCGAGATAGGTCGCTTGGTGTGCATCGGGGATGGGTCAAGCCGTGCTTGGCGGGACAGTAGCACGGTGAAGGGCACCGATGCGCGACTGCCTCGAGAAGCCGTTGAATCCGCCGCCGACAAACTTGCCAACTTCAACTTGCGCGCACCTGTCGTGGCCTTGACAATCCGACGACCCACGTACACGCCGCGAGGTCCGGGTATCAATCGGTCCGGTCATGCAATGACACCTAGATTCAAACGCATCTCGATGGGCGCCTGCATCGCGCTATTGGCGACGCAATTCAGCCTTGTTGCGTCGGCTGCCGAACGGCGCACGGAATACTCCACCGTCGACCTGATCGCCGAGACGGCGAGCCTGCCGGCGGCCGGCGGCGCCGTCACTGTCGGCATCTACCTCAAACCGGACCCCAAGTGGCACGCGTACTGGATCAACCCGGGCGATGCGGGCAAGGAAGTGTCGATGCGCTGGACGCTCCCCGACGGCTTCGAAGCGGGCGAGCTTCAGTATCCCGCGCCCCACGTCATTCCCTTCGATATCTTCAACACCTACGGGTTCGACGAAGCCATCCTCCTGCTCGCGGACGTAACGGTACCGGCGCTCGAAACGAGCGGGGACGTCGAGTTGAAGGGCCGAGCCAGTTGGGTCGTCTGCGACGACGAGCTTTGCGTACCCGAACGGGCCGAGTTGTCGATCACCCTGCCCGTGGGCGACGGTGGCATTGATCCCGACAACGCGCCGCGTTTCGAGGCGGCACGGGCGAAGCAGCCGAAGCCCGTCGATTGGCCGGCGCGCTTCGAGGTTGTCGACGCCAACGTCAACGTCGGTGTCGCCCTGCCCCATGCGGCGATGGATCCGTACCTATTCGTTGCCACCAAGCGACTGGTTCGCTACGACGAGCAGTCGAGTGCCGAGACGCCGTTCGGGCTGCAATTCTCCGCAGCGGCCGGGACCAAGGCGGATCGGATCGAGGAGACCGAGGCAGTTCTTAGCTACCGCGACGCAGACGGTGCGGACCGGAGCGTGCTGCTCGAGATCGCGAAGTCGGACGGCGCCCTTTCAGACGCGATGGCGGCTGCAGGACCGGTCTCCTCGGGCGGCGCCGGAAACGTCGGCGGAATCGGTGGCGCCGAGGCCGCCGGCTTGGGACTCGTCACGGCAATCTTCTTCGGTCTGCTGGGCGGGATCATCCTGAACCTGATGCCCTGCGTATTTCCCATCCTGAGCATGAAGGCTCTGAGTCTGGTGGAACTGTCGGGCGCCGATCGCAGTACCGCGCGGTCGAGCGGCATCTTCTACACGGTCGGCATCCTCGTCGCGTTTGCGGCCATCGCGGTCACGCTGATCGCGCTGCGCGAAGCCGGCAGCGCGGCGGGATGGGGTTTCCAGATGCAGACGCCGTTGGTCAACCTCGGCCTCGGCCTGCTGATGGTCGCCATCGCGCTGAATCTCGCCGGCGTCTACGAGTTTGGCCTGCGGATGATGGGCGTCGGCCAGTCGCTGACCACCGACGGTTCCAAGAGCGAGCGGCGAAAGTCGTTCTTCACCGGTCTATTGGCCGTTGTCGTCGCGACGCCTTGCACGGCCCCCTTCATGGCCGGCGCAATCGGCTACGCGTTGGCGCAGCCGACTGCCGTCGCCCTGGCCGTATTCCTCGCCTTGGGACTGGGGCTCGCGCTTCCCTATCTGCTGCTCTCGTTCGCGCCCGGGCTCGGTCGGCTGTTGCCGAAGCCTGGACCGTGGATGGCCAAATTCAGGGGCGTGCTGGCGTTCCCCATGCTCTTGGCGGCGCTTTGGCTGTTCTGGATCGTCGGCCGTCAACTCGGGGCGTCTTCGATGGGGGTCGCCATTCTCGCGGCATTGCTGCTCGCCTTCGCCCTGTGGGCGTACGGCCAAGCGGCCAGCGCCAAGTGGCGCCCGGCATGGTATGCAACGGCCATCGCCGGACTCGCCGCGTGCATCACGGCCAGCGTCGTCGTCGAGGACTACCGCGACGGACCGCAACTGGCCGGCGACGTCTCCGCCGGTACGCTCGGCAAGCTCGAACTCGAGCACTTCACGCCGGAACGCGTCCTCGGCTACATCGACGAGGGCCAGCCCGTATTCGTCTATTTCACCGCCGACTGGTGCTTGAGCTGCAAGGCCAACGAGCGGGCCGCGCTGGCGACGGATTCGGTGGGCGATGCGATGAACGAACGCGGCATCAAGGTCGTGGAAGCCGATTGGACATCGGAAGACCCCACCATCACCGATTGGCTCGAGATGTACGACCGCGTGGGTGTGCCGCTGTACCTTTATTTCCCCAAGGGGTCGACGGCCGAGACCGCCGTCGTACTCCCGCAGCTTCTGCTGCCCCAGATCGTCATCGACGCCATCGACGCCGCTGACAATGCCGCGACGGTGGCGCTCGCCGACTACGGACCTCTACAGGCGTACCTCGACCTTGACAAGGTGTGGCACGAAATCGAGGACGAGATCCGTGCATCGGGCGATTCCAAAGAGGAGAAGGACCGGCGCCGGGAGGAGGAGCGCGGCCCCCATCCCGATATCGCACCGGCGACGGCAGCGGCGAAAGCCATCGTTGCCCTGGGAGGCGAACACGAACGAACGGTGGATGCCGCGGTCTTTCTCGTCGAACAGACGGCCAACGCCGACGACATGGAAATCGGCGCACTCGCGCTCATGCAACATGCTCCCGACCACGAGGACTGGCCGCTGTTGCTGTGGAATCTTGACTTCCGCGCCGACCCGGGGGAGAAGGAGAGCATCGACGCGCTCTTCGACCTGATCGCCGAGGACGCGTCCAACCCGGTGCATCGCGCCGCGGCGAGGTACTTCCTGGCATCGCGGAACATGCGCCAAGTCAATAACATCAAGACGCCGCCCGAGGACCGGGAACGCTATCGCGAGGCGGCCTTCGCCCTGGCCGAGGGTCTGAGCAGGGGCGTCGAGGACGAACCTTTCAAGACGCGGCGAGACCGAGACCCCATCTCCTTGGCCGAGGCCGAAGAGAACTTGCTGAACAGCTTTGAGTTCGCGGTGGGCGGCACCTTGCCCGACGTGACCGCGGTGCGGCTGGACGGCACCGAGGAGAGCTTCTCCGCCTACGCCAACGAGGTCGTGCTGCTCGACTTCTGGGCGACCTGGTGCGGTCCGTGCGTGGGGTCACTCCCCAAGCTGCGCGAGTTGGACGAGTCGCTCCCGGACGATCGCTTCGAAATCCTCTCCATCAGCGTCGACGATCGACTCGACACGGTCGCCGAGTTCCAGGTCGACGAGCCGATGCCCTGGGCGAACTGGCACATCGGCCCGAAGAGCGAGATATTGAAGACCTGGGTGGTTCGCGGCTATCCGACCTATCTGCTGGTCGACGCCGACGGCGTGGTCCGGGCGAGGACCCACGACCTGGACGACGATCTCACGGCTTTGATCGAACACACCGTCAACGGAGTGGCCGGCTAGCAGCCGCAGCTGGGCGCGACGGACGATGACCAGCTACTTCATTCGCCGTCTTCTGCTCATCATCCCGACCTTCATCGGCGTCACCATCCTGGTGTTCACGCTCACCCGTCTCGTGCCGGGCGGGCCCATCGAGCGGATGCTGAGCGAAGCGGCGCTCGCCGGGGCAGACGAGACCGCGACCACCAGCTACGACAGCCAAGGTGGCAGCACGCTGTCCGACGCCCAACTGGAGGATCTCAAGGCATACTACGGGTTCGACAAGCCCGTCGTCGTCTCGTATTTCGAGTGGCTGGGCAAGGTCCTGGTGCTCGATCTCGGCCGATCGACCCGCTACAGCGACCCGGTCTGGAACACCATCACGGACCGTCTCCCGGTCTCGATCTTCTACGGCGTCTGGGCGCTGATTCTCACCTACGGCGTGTGCATACCGCTCGGCATCTACAAGGCCATCCGCCACAAGACGGCCTTCGACAACCTGACGTCGGCCCTCGTGTTCGCGGGCTACGCGATTCCGAACTACGTCGTCGCATTGCTCCTGTTGACCATTTTTTCCGCGAACCTGGAATGGTTCCCCCTTGGCGGGTTCGTCAGCGACGACTTCGACGAACTCTCGGGGTTCGAGAAGATCGGCGACGTGTCGATACACGCCGTGCTCCCCTTGATCGCCTACACGTTGGGCGGCTTCGCGTTCTATACCATCCTGATGAAGAACTCACTGATGGACAACCTCGCCGCGGAGTACGTGCGCACCGCGGTGGCCAAGGGCATGGACTTCAGGCGCGCGATCTTCGGTCACGCCTTTCGCAACAGCCTGATTCCCATCGCCACCGGTTTCGGAAACAACATCTCGCTGATTCTCACGGGTTCGTTCCTGATCGAGACGATATTCAACATCGACGGCATCGGCCTGCTCGGCTTCGAGTCCCTCGTGGAGCGCGACTATCCCGTCGTCATGGGGATTCTCGTGGTCTCGTCCATCCTGTTCCTGATCGGCAACATCCTGTCCGACATCTGCGTAGCCTTGGTCGATCCCAGGGTCAAGTTCGGCAGCGGAGACGCCGGTCAATGATCCTCGACCGACTACGCCAGTCGTTCGCGTTGAACCCGCTGACCGTCAAGCAGTGGCGACGCTTCAGGTCGATCAAGCGGGGCTACTATTCCGCCGTCGTTCTGGGCGCGATGATCGTGCTGTCGTGCGGCGCGGAACTCCTGGTCAACGGCCGTGCGCTGATCGTCTACTACGAGGGCGAACTCTACTTCCCAACCTACGGGGACATCATCCCGGGCAGCGCCTTCGGCCTCGACTACGAGTACGAGACGAACTACCGCGACCTCGATGCCGAGTTCGAGGAGCAAGACGGCGACAACTGGGTGTTGATGCCGCCGGTACGCTACGGTCCGCTGGAAAACAACCTGACGCCGGGATACTTCCCACCCTATTCGCCGTCGTTCGAGACCGGCCACTACCTCGGCACGGACGAGACCGGGCGCGACGTGCTTGCGCGACTGGTCTACGGGTTCCGGATCGCCTTCGCCTTCGCCTCCCTGCTGCTGCTCTGCAACTACCTGATCGGCATCGCCATCGGCAGCGCGATGGGTTTCTGGGGCGGCGTCTTCGACCTCGCATTCCAACGCCTCATCGAGATCTGGAACATGGTGCCGACCCTCTACGTCATCATGATCGTGGCCAGTATCGTGATACCCAATTTCTGGACGTTGGCGGCCGTGATGGTAGCCCTCGGGTGGACAGCGATGACCTGGAACATGCGCACCTCCACGTACAAGGAAAAAACCCGGGAATACGTTCTCGCGGCACGCGCCCTCGGCGCGTCCAATCAGCGCATGATCGGCAGCCACGTGATCCCTAACACGATCTCGGTGATCGTCAGCTTCATTCCCTTCTCGATCGCCACCGGGATCTTCCTGTTGACCGCGCTCGACTACCTGGGCTTCGGCCTTCCCCCGCCGACGCCGAGTTGGGGCGAGATGCTCTCCCAGGGCCAGAAACACATCGTCACGGCGCCGTGGATCATCCTCTCGGTGGCCATCGCCATCTCGATCGTACTCGTGATGGTCAACTACATCGGCGAGGCCGTTCGCGAAGCGTTCGACCCCAAGAAGTTCGCCTACTACCAATAGCATTCAGCCGTTCGAGACAGGAGATGCAAAACATGAACCACCCCGCCAAGACCATCGCCGTGCTCGCGACCGGTGCCGTGCTGGTCTCGGGGTGCGGCAGCGAGACGAACATCTACCTCACGCTGGGCGTCCCTGTCGAACCGTACGCCTTGCCGGAAACCGCCATCGAGTTGCCCCCCATCGAAGTCCTGGAGGGCGACGGGCTACCCGACGTCCTGCCGGAAGATCTGGTCTGGGTCACCAACGAGGACGATCCGGTGTTCGCCTCCCCCGATGCCAAACGCGGCGGCACCTTCCGCACGTCCATCTTGGGTTTCCCGCTAACACTGCGCCGTGTTGGCCCGGACTCCAACGGCTCCTTCGCGGGCTTTCTGCGCCCCAACCAGTTCGGCCCCATCGCCCTGCATCCAGATACCCGCCGGGCAATTCCCGCCTTGGCGACGCACTGGGCGTTCGGCGCCGATGGGCGAACCATCTACTACAGGATCAACCCGAAGGCGCGCTGGTCGGATGGCGTCCCGGTTACCGCGGATGACTTCGTGTACGCGATGCAGTTCATGCGCTCGAAGGAAATCGTCGCTCCCTGGTACAACAACTACTACACAGACCGCATCCGCGACCTGAAGCGCTACGACGACCACACCTACGGCGTGCAAGGGGCGAATCCCATGCCGGCCGGCGAAATGCACGCCAACTACGGCATCGGCCCCCAGCCACGGCACTTCCATGTACTCAACGACGACTGGGTGGCGAACACCAACTGGCAGATCGAGCCGAATACGGGGCCCTACCAGATCACCAAGGTCCGCAAGGGCAAATACATCGAAATGACCCGCAAGGCCGACTGGTGGGGCGACGACCTCAAATACTTCAAGCACCGCTTCAACCCGGACAAGATCCGCGTCCGGGTCATCCGCGACCCCAACGTCGCGTTCCAGTATTTCCTCAAGGGCGAGCTGGATACCATGGGCCTCGTGCTGCCCCAGTACTGGCACGACAAGGCGAGGGGCGAGGCGTTCGACAACGGCTACATCGTCAAGTACTGGTTCTACAACGAGCAACCCGAAGCCTTGGGCATGTACCTGAACATGTCCCACCCGATTCTCTCGGACGAACTCGTGCGATTCGGCATCGCGCACTCCATGAACTTCGACCGCGTCATCAGCACGGTGCTGCGCAACGACTACGACAGGCTGTCGACGTTCCAGATTGGATTCGGCGACTACGACAACCTCGACATCCAGCCGCGCGAGTTCGACCTCGAAAGGGCGGACATGTATTTCGACGCCGCCGGCTTCGAGACTCGCGGCGGGGACGGGATTCGAATCAACGAGGACGGCGAACGCCTGTCATTCCAGGTGACCTACGGAACGCCGCTGCACACCGACCGGCTGGTAGTGCTGCAGGAAGAGGCGCGCAAAGCGGGTCTGGAGCTCGAGCTGGACCTGAAGGACGGTCCGGGCTCGTTCAAGAAGATGCTCGAGAAGAAACACCAGATCGCGTGGATGGGCTGGGCCGCGGGCGGATTGGCGCCGGGCTACTGGCAGTTCTTCCACTCGGCCAACGCCAACAAGCCGCAGACCAACAACCTGACGAACCACGCCAATCCGGCCATGGACGAGTTGATCATGGAGTATCGGGCTTCGACCAACCTGGAGGACCGCATTCGGCTGGCGCGCATCCTGGAACAGATGGTGCACGACTCCGGTGTGGTGATACCAACCTTCCGCGTGCCCTACACCCGTGCCGGTGCATGGCGATGGGTCAAGCTCCCCGAATGGGTGGCACCGCGCACGGTCGCCAGCGCGTTCAGCCCGTTTGCCAACACTGGAGGCTTCTCCGGTGGCGGACTGTTCTGGATCGACGTCGACGAGAGGGAACGCACCCTCGAGGCGAAGAGCGACGGTCACAGTTTCGGACCGACGACCATCGTCAACACGACCTATCGGGTCGACCCTGCAGGGTAAGCGGTCGTGCCCATCCTCGAGATCGACCAGCTGTCCGTCGCGTTCGATACCGAAGGCGACGTCGTCACCGTCGTCGACCGGGTGAGCTTCGACGTCGAAGCCGGCGAGACCCTCGGCGTCGTCGGCGAGTCCGGTTGCGGCAAGAGCGTCACCGCGCTATCTATCATGGGTCTCCTACCCAAGCCGGCGGGCCGCATCCAGGGCGGCGACATCCGCTTCAAGGGCGAGAGCCTGCCGTCGTTGGCCCCCGAACGCATGCGGGACATCCGGGGCAACCGCATCGCGATGATCTTCCAGGAGCCGATGACCGCCCTGAACCCGGTACACCGGGTGGGTCGCCAACTCGCCGAGACCTATGCGCTGCACCAAGGCGAGCTTTCCGCCGACATCGTGCATCGACGCTGCCTCGGCCTGCTCGAGCAGGTAGGCATCCCCGCACCGGAACAACGTCTGTCCGAATACCCCCACCAACTCTCCGGCGGCATGCGCCAGCGCGTGATGATCGCCATGGCCCTGGCCAGCAAGCCGGACATCCTGATCGCCGACGAGCCCACCACGGCCCTCGATGTCACCATCCAGGCACAGATTCTCGAACTGCTGCGCGACCTGCAGCGTGAGACCGGCATGGCGATCATCTTCATCACCCACGACCTCGGCGTCATCGCCGAACTCTGCTCGCGGGTCGTCGTGATGTACGCGGGACGCATGGCCGAACAGGCGGGAATCGAAGCGCTCTTCGCGCACCCGGTGCATCCCTATACGCGCGGCCTCCTGGCGTCGATCCCTCGTCTCGAGGAAGAACCGAAAACCATGCTGACCACGATTCCCGGGGTCGTGCCGAGCATCGAGGACCTGCCAAGCGGATGTCGCTTCGCCAACCGCTGCCCCTACGTCAAGGATCTCTGCAGCCGCGAAGCACCGGAACTGGTTGCCGCTTCGCCCGGCCATCGGGTTGCCTGTCACCGCTGGCGCGAAGCCGAAGCCGGGACTCTCGAGAACTGGGGGTCGTAGACGTGGCCGCCGAACCCATGCTGCGCGTACGCGGCCTCACCAAGCACTTCCCAGTCCGCGGCGGCATCTTCCTGCGCACGACGGGCCACGTACACGCGGTGGACGACGTGTCGTTCGACCTGGACGTTGGCGAGACCATTGGCTTGGTCGGCGAGTCCGGCTGCGGCAAGAGTACGGTCGGCAAGGCCCTGCTCCGTCTCCACGAGCCCACGGCCGGGGAGGTGCTGTTCGAGGGCCGCGACATCACCACAATGGGGCGAGCTGAGCTGCGTCAGCTACGGCGCGACATCCAGATCATCCTGCAGGATCCGTTCGAGTCACTGAACGCGCGGCACACCGTGGGCAAGATCCTCGAGGAGCCTTTCGTGATCCACCGCATCGGCACGACACAAGAACGCCGGCGCTGGGCCGGCGAGCTACTCGAACGGGTGGGTTTGAGCCCTGCTGCCGCCAGCCGTTTTCCGCACGAGTTTTCCGGTGGCCAGCGCCAGCGCATCGGCATCGCCCGCGCCATTGCGCTCCGACCCAAACTCATCGTCTGCGACGAGGCGGTTTCCGCCCTCGACGTCTCCATCCAGTCGCAGATCATCAACCTGCTGCTCGACCTGCAGCGCGAAATGCACCTGGCGTTGATCTTCATCGCCCACGACCTCGCGGTCGTCAAGCACGTCTCCGACCGCATCGCGGTGATGTACCTGGGCGAGGTCGTCGAGACCGCCACCGCGAACGACATCTACGCGTCGCCGCGTCACCCGTACACCCAGGCGTTGATCTCCGCGATTCCGCTACCCGATCCGACCGCCGACCGCGACCGCATCGTTCTGGTGGGCGATGTGCCCTCCCCTATCGACCCCCCAACCGGCTGCCGCTTCCACACCCGCTGTCGCCATGCCCGGGAAGACTGCAGGCAGAGAAAGCCGACACTGGATCGCGTGCGGGACGGTGCTTCGGTGGCGTGCCACTACTGGCGGGGTCTGTCCTAGAGATCTCCCCGCCCACCGCATGGCCCGCTGTCCAATAAGAAAGTGAGGGTGAAATCGACCGATCGCGACGCGGTCG
>JAPPND010000076.1 GCA_028818795.1 Gammaproteobacteria bacterium
ACAACAAGGCTGGCTGGGGTTATGCACACGCAGACCAGCCAAGAGAGCGCGGCGGGAAGTCCGGTACGGAGACGGATCCAAGTCGAAATTGGCCACGTAAACCTTTGATTGGCAATAAGTCATACTTCGTTCTGTTTCAAACCGAATTCGTGAACCTAGCGTGGAAGGCTATGTGACGGATTTTGTCCACAGAGTTTTCCACAGGCGAAGACCCCGGTCGTTGTCCGATCCCATGTCGGGGATGGGCGACGTGGTCGTCTATGAAATGTCGGGGCTAGATCACGCGCCGGCTACGCAGGCCGGCGATTTCGGCTGTGTCGTAGCCCAGTTCCGCAAGAATCTCGTCCGTATGCTCCCCGAGGGTCGGCGCACGCAGCCGGATGCCCGTGTCGGACTTCGAGAAGTCGACGGGCATGCGCCCCACGGGTGCCGGATGGGGTAGGCCGGGGTAGCCGACCGGTTCGAGGAAACGCCGCGCCACGACCTGTTCGTTGACCAGCGCCTCGGCCGGCGTCAGAACCTCGCCGCACGGTATCCGGGCATCCGCGAGGAGGGCCATGGCCTCGGCGGTGGAACGCTCGGCCGTCCACCGGCCCATCCGCTCGCTGATGTCCACGGCGTTGTCACCCCTGGCTTCGTCCGTGGCGTACCTCGGGTCGGTGAGCCAGTGCGCCTCGCCCATGAGCCTCGCCCAGCGTTCGAACAGGGGGTTGCCGACTACCTGCACGAGGATCCAGCCGTCGGTGGTCCGGAACACGTCGATCGGTGCCGCGGTTTGACCGCGGTTCCCGGTCGCCACGCGGTTGTTGTCGAGGATCGACTGTTCGATCAGCGTGCCGTTGGCAACCGTGAGGGCGGAAGCGAGCAGGCAGCCCTGCACATGCTGACCTTCGCCGGTGTTCATACGGTGGATGATGGCCGCGAGCGTGGCCATGGTGTTCAGGGAGGCCGTGGTGTAGTCCACGTACGGAAAGTAGTTCCTCATCGGCTCGCCTTCGTAGCCGGTGAGGTGCATGTTGCCCGACATCGCCTGGGCCACGCCGTCGAATCCCACGCGGTTGCCGTACGGACCGCCGACGCCGAACGCCGTCGTGGTCGTGAGAATGATGTCCGGCTTCACCGCGGTCAGGCTGGCGTAGTCGAGGCCCATGGACTCGAGCGTGTCAGGGGGCAGGTTGGCGATCACGACATCGGCGGTCGCGACGAGCCGACGCAGGATGTCCTGCCCTCCGGGCTTGCGCGGATTCAACGTCATGCCCCGCTTGTTGCGGTTCAGCGCCATGAACCCACTGCCTTGGCCGTCGTCGGTGACCGGTGCCGTGTACCGGTCCTCGCTACCGTCCACCTTTTCGATTCGGATCACGTCGGCACCCAAGTCGCCGAGCAGGGCGCCGCAGAAGGGTCCCGCGATGTAGCGACCGAAGTCGAGGACCCGAAGGCCTTGAAGAATCTTCATGCTGATCCCGCTACTTGTTCAGGAAATTCAATGGCAGGCCCGGCGTTTCCCAAGGAATCGAGACGAGTTGACCGGTGGAGGAGAGGGTCACATAGGCCGTGCGAAGATCCTTGCCGCCGAAGCAGATGTTCGTCGTGATCCGATCCGGCAGCGGCACGAATCCCGGTTCGCCGCCCGTCGGGGAAAGCACCGTGATGCCGCCGTCGATGATGGTGGCCACGCACACGTTGCCAGCGGCGTCCACTGCCAGGGAGTCGAACAGGAAGTAGCCCTCCCTGCCGCGCACCAAGCGACCACCGTCGGGCCGATCCGCCCGTTCACCCAGCAGCCGCCCCTGTGCCGCCAGCGAAAACGCCCAAAGCCTTCCAGTGGGCGTTTCGGCAACGTAGAGTTCATCCTCCTCCGGCGAGAGGCCAATGCCGTTCGGGGCCTCCAACGGGAAAATGACCTCCTCGATGAACGAACCGTCGGCCTTGGCGTAGAACACACCGGTACGATCCCTTTCGCGGGGTCGGGTCTTGCCGTGATCGGTGAACCAGAAACCGCCCGTCGCGTCGAAGACAATGTCGTTGGGACCCCGCAGGCGCACGCCGTCGGCCGCTTCGTAGAGCACCTCCACGGCACCGGTATCTAAGTCGACTCGTTCGATTCGCCCGGTGCGGTAGTCGGCGGCTTGATCGCCCGGGTAGATCCGCCCACGGCGCTCGGTCCACTCGAAGCCGCCGTTGTTGCAGATGTAGCACTTGCCGTCGGGTCCGATGGCGGCACCGTTGGGGCCGCCGCCCGGTTCCGCAACGACTTCGACCTCGCCGTCCGGCAACACTCTTGACAGAGTGCCGCGGGCGATCTCGACCACGAGAACGGATCCATCGGACATGGCGACGGGTCCCTCCGGGAACATGAGTCCGGTCGTAACGATTTCCATCGACGATGGCCTTTCGGTGCGGGTGCCAACGAATCTGCATTACAGCACAAGCAAATACCGACCTAACAGCGCGGGCCGAGCCGGGCATCTACCGCATCAAGCGCGGGCCAGATAGCTCCGGAAGGGCACGCCTGTCCGCTAGAATCTCATCGCTGCGTTGGTCCGAGGGCGGATGAAAAGGGCACGACAGGCCATCGATAGGACCTCGACGTTGATCGAGCGGGGTAGGGCGCATCTCGCCGCGTGCGACATCGACGCGGTGCAGATGGAGGTCTACGACCTGTCGGTCTCGACCGCCGAGCTTCATGCCGCCGACGCGATGCTCGAATATGCCGACCATCCCTCGCCGTCCGGCGAGGCGTCCTACAAGCGGTCCTTGGCCAATATGTTCTGCGCCGATGCGCTCGCCCGGGTGCTGGGCCGATTGCAGGCCAGGCCCTCCGCGTTCGGGCTGCGCCGAGCGCAGTTCGACGGCGAATCGCAACGGTTCATCGACGAATACCTCACGCCATCGACCATCGCGCTGCTCGGGGAAACGATCCGGCGGCGCCAGGGTAGGGCGCCCGACGACCACCTCGGTGAAGAGAAGTCGCTGATCCGGGATGCGTTTCGTCAGTTTACTGAGGAGCAGGTCGTCCCCTTGGCCCAGGACATCCACCGCGGCGACCGCATGATTCCGGACGCGATCATCGACGGCTTGCGGGAACTCGGCTGCTTCGGCTTGTCCGTGCCCGTTCGCTACGGGGGTTTGAAGCCGGACGACCACGAGGACAGCCTGGGCATGGTGGTCGTAACAGAGGAACTTTCGCGCGGCTCGCTGGGGGCCGCCGGCAGTCTGATTACGCGGCCGGAAATCATGGCCCGGGCCGTACTCGAAGGCGGAACGGAGGACCAGAAGACGCGTTGGTTGCCGGGAATCGCCGGCGGCGATCCCTTGGTCGCCATCTCGGTCACGGAGCCCGGTACGGGTTCGGACGTGGCATCCGTTGCGCTGCGGGCCACTCCCGCGGGCGATGGAACGTCCGGCTGGGCCCTGAACGGGGGCAAGACCTGGTGCACGTTCGCGGGCAAAGCCGGCGCGCTCCTGGTGTTGGCGCGAACGGATCCGAATGCCGTGCCGCCGCATCGGGGGCTGTCCCTCTTTGTCGTCGAAAAGCGAGGCACGGACAACCAGGCGTTCACGGTGGACAGCCCGATGGGCGGTCGCCTGACCGGCCGGGCGATTCCGACCATCGGCTATCGGGGAATGCACTCGTTCGAGCTCTTCTTCGACGGTTTCGTCGTCCCAGAGGACGCCTTGGTCGGCGAGGCTGGCGGGGAAGGCCGGGGGTTCTACTACACCATGAGCGGATTCGCAGGCGGCCGTCTGCAGACCGCCGCCCGGGCATGCGGGCTGATGCGGGCGGCGTTCGAACGGGCGCTCGAATACGCCGAGCAGCGCCGGGTTTTCGATCGATCGGTCGCCGGCTACCCGCTGACCCTGCAGAAACTTGCCCGCATGGCCGCCACGATTGCGGCGTGCCAGCAATTCTCGTATGCCGTTGCACGAACCATGGATGCCGGTGGTGGCCAGCTCGAAGCGAGTCTCGTGAAGCTTGTCGCCTGCAAGGCCGCGGAATGGATCACGCGCGAGGCGATGCAGATCCACGGCGGCTTAGGCTACGCCGAGGAAACAGACGTAAGCCGTTATTTCCTGGACGCTCGCGTCCTATCGATTTTCGAGGGTACCGAAGAGACCTTGGCTCTCAAGGTCATCGGCAAAGCGTTACTCGCGTAGGGGACGGGCTTGTCCCGTCCCGCCTTGGTCCGGAGCCGTTACGTCGGACGGCCGCGCGTCCCAACGGGCCCGTTTAGGGCCGGCCCCACGGTCGCCCATAACTTCGCATAATGTATATTATGTTAAATTATGATCAACGCGGCGTCTGGCACGTGCGGTAGAGATCAGCGGAGGCTGAACCGGGCATCGACCCTCCCCGGGTCGTTCAGATCGATGTCCGCTCGGGTGATCTCGACACCGTGACGCGTCTCCAGCGCGTGCGCCCAGCGCAACACCCGATCGAACTGTTCGGCTTCGATCCGCGCACTCACCCCCTCCGTTTCGGTTTGCGTGCGTCGCGGCCGGAAACCGAACTGGGCCGCCGTGCTGTTGACGACCGTGGACAGCAACTCGCCCGTCCCGCCGCCGCTGTCGCCGCGGGCAACTCGATGCTGGTTCCGCTTCATCCATTCGAGATCGCGTTGCTCGTTCAGGTAACGCGTGACGGCATCGCGGCGGAAGTCGAGCAAGGAGTCGATGCCCGCATAGAGCGCCAACGCAGCCACCAATCCGAGACATAGCCGAACCAGCAGGCGTTCCCGGACGGCAAGGGTCTCGTACCGCCGTCTTAGTCCGGATCGCACCCAAACATTGCGAGTGGATTGGAATGCCTTCATGGCCATCAGCCGGAGACCCGCAGTCGCGCGCCGATCCGTCCTCCGGATTGCGCGGAGTCCGTCGAAATGACTTCCATGTCGAGTCCTGCTCGCCTCAACGACGCACCAAGCCGCTCCAGTACGGCGTCATCGGCGACGACGAGGTCCGCATCGAGCCCCCGGCGCGTCGAATACGTCACCCCGCGAAGTTCGTATTGACCTGAGATTTCCGACAGCCCGTCCCCGAACTGCCCGGTGAGGCCATGGAAGCTGTCGTCCGTCCCTGTAGTCTGCCCCAGCAACCGTCTCATTCGCGCGGCGGGATTTCCGGCAACGCGGTCGACACCGTAGAGCGTTCGGTAGAGCTCTACGGCTTGCTCCTGGAATCGCGATGCCTGGTAGTCGGCCCAGAACCCCTGGGCCGCCAACACGGCCAGGCCGACAACGAACCAGATACCGGCGAGGGCAGCCACCGGACGCCAACGCGACCAGGCACCCGTGGGACGCCGCCTCACCGCGTAGTCGCCTTGCAGCAGATTGACCGCCCGCCCGTCGAATTCACCGGCAAGAAAACCGAGCACGGATATGTCGACCAGCGCCTCCTCGACCTCGAACCCGTCGAGATCCAATCCCCGGAGGCTCGCTGCCGTCCCGTTGATCAAACGAAGGGCCGCTGGCCGATCAGGGTCCGTCCCCACCGTGATGCCTGCGACGACTTCGGCCAGGTTGGGAAGATCCACACATGCCATCTGCTCCGCGGCCCGGACTAGCGCATGATCGTCCTCGAAGAGCACGTCGACGACATTGCCGTCGTTCCTAAGCGCCATTGCATCTGCCGTCAGGAATCCAGGCTGGATTCCGGCCTCGGCAAGGAAGGCCAACCACTCCTCGACGCTGCTCCGGGGGGCGACCAGGCAATGCACGGGCTCGTTGCGCACCAGGTCCGCACAGGCCACCTGCATCGTATCGATGTCGTCGGCCACGAATTCCTCGATGGCATAGGGCACCGCCCGCCGCATCTGGGCAACGCTGCGGCCCGGGACCTCGCAACTCGCGGACAGAACGTCGCTCGCGGACACGAAAACGACGACCCGTGCGGGATCCACCGCCCACGACGCATTCATCTCGACGAATTCGGCAAGCCCGGCGGCGTTGGTCTGCCCGACGGCTTCGGTGACCCCGTGCTCGTCATGGACGAGGTAGTCGACGATCGCGTCGATGCCCTCCTCCGTACGCACCACCGGTGCCTTTATCCGTACGAACAAACGCTTCATCGGTTAGGCTTCCGTGGCATCTGTGTCCCCGTCGTCCCGGGGTTCGACTCGGCGGCCGAAGTTCCGCGACAACAGCGTGAGCTCCCCGCTCTCCTGGTTTCGGTGCAGCATCGAGGTGAGTTCCGAACGGGTTTCGCCAACATGCGCCCTCACCTGCACCTCGAAGAACTGGCTGCCAACCCGGAGTGCCGCGGCGCTTTCGCCAAGCGGTGCATAGCGGGCGATGACGCCTTCCACATCGTCGTAGTCGCGCACCTGCTCCACCAGAAGTTGCGCGTCCGCGGCTGGGAAGTTCGGGGCCAGGCTGGCAAGGACCGCTTCGGTAACCGTGTTGATGTTTACGGTAAGCTGATCGGTCGGCAGAACCGTGACATGGGGTGCTAGCCGAGCATATTCGTCCCGGGATTCGAACGGCACGGCAAGGCGGAGTTCGGAAATGTCGACCGCGCGCTGGTTCGCCGCTCGGTGAGGCGGTTCCCGGAGAAGGTAGTCGGCGTCCTCGGCACCGTAGGGTTGCACCTCCTGGTCCGGATCGATCCAATCGACCCAGGCGTCCACGTACTTCGGATCCAACTCCAGATGCGTGAACAAGCGATTGAGTCGCGCCGCATTTTGGGGACCCTCGGCACCCAGCAGGCTGTTCAGATTGAACCGAGAGGACAGGTCCACGATGCGCATCTCGATGCCGCCGTCTTCGACCTCGAACGCTTCCGGCATCGACGACCAGTCCTCCAGCAGGGTGTCCTTGCTACGCGTGCCTTCGTCCTCCCAATCGGCATAGAGCAGTTGCCGCGCGTACTGTTCGCCACCCAAGGCATATTCCCGCGCCTGGGAACCGGCGAGGACTTGACGACTGACCGCCACGCCGAATGCATGCCGGTTGGCGATCTCGTAGGCCAGCGCCGTGGTAACCGCAACGATGAGCAGGACGCTAACAAGGGCTAGCCCGCGTGGCACCGAGCCATGTCGACGCTCGGAGATCATGAACGGAACCGCACGCCTTCGACTTCGCCGGCGCCCGGGTCGCCGCTGGCCTCGGCGTCGGTGATGTAGGAGGCCCCAGGGGCCACCAACCAAAGCCGTTCGACATGCCCGTAGCGTTCCAGTCGCAGCGCCATCGCCACCGCGGCAAGTTCCGGTGCGGTTTCGTCCTCCGCCGTCACCAATGGCCAGAAACCGTGCCGCTCGCCCTGGTCGTCGTGAACGGCGAAACTTGCCTCGTTGACGCCCTTCAGCAGAATCTGGGCAATCGGCTCCGATCCGGGTGCGCGATCCAGCACCGGCCAGAACAGCCGGATCAGGGTATCGTCCCGATGTACGTAGGCGACCCGCTGCACCTCGCTGCGGGGCTTCCCAAGCGGGTTCTGCCAACCCACGCGCGTCAGTTCGAGGAGGCTCGTCCCGGATACGACTACCGGCTCCGTTGACTCGCCGAGTTCGTCCAGCACGGTCCGTCGGGTCAACTGCATGATGTCCCGACCGATGATGTCCATGGCGCGTTGCACATCCGAGAGGGCCTCACCCCGTTCCCGCGTCGTCTCGCCAACTCGGATCGTACCGGTGAGTATCTGGGTCGCCATGAGCCCGATCACGCCGAATATCGCCAGTGCCGTCATCATCTCCACCAGCGTGAACCCCAGACGGTTCGCAAATTTGCCGGGTGCGGCTTGCCTGGCGATGGTTTCGGACGCGCAATGGGGTTTCATCAATACCGTCCCACGAATCCAACCAGCGTGTCGACCGGGCCGGCCTCCCGCCCATCCACCAGGGCATAGACGGAGATTTCCACGCGGTGCATCCATGGATGGTCCGTTGTCTGGATTTCTTCGACGACTTGCCAGTAACGGTCGCCATGGGACACCTGGTCCCGTTTGCTGCGCGAGCGCAGCGGCTCGCCCGCCAGGCGGTGTTCCAAGCGCAGTTTGGCTAGTTCGTTCTCGGCCACCCATCGTGCAAGGGTCTTCTGCTCGAGACCACCGAGTTGACGCGCCGTGTCCCCGCCCTGGTTGAAGACCGCAATGGAGACAATGGCCAGAATCGCCAAGGCGATCAGCAACTCCAAGAGCGTGAACCCGGCCACGCGCCGACCGGGATGGTGCATGGCCGTCGTCATTGAACGATGCCGGCGTCCTGCAGCCAGTCCCGGAGATCGTCGTCGACCTCGTCGACTTCGTTCTCAGCAAGGGCACGCGTCCGTTGGATCCCATCGGACTGGGCGACCCAGGCCACATAGGCGTCGCCGCCGGACACGGTGATCTTGAACGGCGTCATCTCGCCGCCGGGATAGATGACCACATCCGGAACCGGGGCCTCGTCGTCCGCGACCACGTCCGCGGCGCGCGGCACCGTCTCGCCTCCCCTGCTCGCCGGGTTCCAAGCCGGTTCCAGTGCGTCTTCCGAGCTCTCCAGAACAGGCCCGACCTGAAACTCGACATTGTCCTCCGTGGCGTCGGAGGCAAATTCCCGGCGCGCCACGTCGTGCCACTCGTCTCCGGCGTCGTCGTACTCCAGGAACCGATAGGTGCCGCCGTCGACCCTTAAGCCCCACACCGCATTGCGCAGCCTCGACTCGTCGCGAGCCAGTTCCACGGCCAGCACCAGTCGCTCCGCTTCGGCGCGTATGGTGCGCTGTCGTCCGACATCCGTTGCTCCGAGCACTACCACCGACGCCAGGATGCCGATGATGGTGACAACCAGCAGAAGCTCGAGCAGCGTGAATCCCGCGGCTCGACGATGGGCCCGGGTGGATCCGGTACCCGGCGCACTACAGGTCGGCGTAACGGATATCCGCGTCAAAGTCTTCACCGCCTTCCACGCCGTCGGCGCCAAGCGACATCAGTTCGAAGGTGTGGCCTTCCTCCACGTAGACGTAATCGTTGTCCCATTGGTCCAAGGGGTACTTGCGCAGGTACGGGGCGGGTCCCCAGGACTTCGGCTCGGGGTGTCCCGCCGGTTTGGTGACCAGCGCCTCGAGACCTTGGTCCGTCGATGGGTAGTGGCCGTTCTGCATGTGGTAGATGTCGAGGGCCTGGCCGATGCTGCGGATGTCGGCCCTCTGGGCCATCCGCCGAGCTTCCTGGTCGTGGCCGATCAGATTGGGAACGACCACGGCGATGAGGATGCCCAGGATCGCGACGACCATCATGATCTCGATCAGCGTCATCCCGCTCTCGTTTCGAGGGCTCTTTCGATTGTTCATCGGATTCCCTTCGGCTCAAGGAGACATATGGGGTCGGAACCCGGGTGCATACCTCGCCAAGGCATGACAGCTAGGAAACCAACTGGTTCATGCTGAGTATCGGCACGAGTATCGCCAATACGATCAAGAGTACGAGTCCCGCCATGAACAGCAGCATCAACGGCTGAAACAACTGCACCAAGGTCGTGACTAGCCGGGTCAGCTCCTTCTGCTGATAGTCCGCCACCTTGGCCAACATCGAGTCCAATTGCCCGCTTGCCTCGCCGCTGGCCACCATGTGCAGCAGCATCGGCGGGAAGTACCGCACACCCTCCAAGGCCGCCCGGAGACTTGATCCTTCGCTGACCCTTTGGACCGCCTCCGATAGCCTTTGTTTCAACCAAGTGTTCGTGACCACCGACCTGGCGATTTGCATGGCGTCCACCAAGGGCACGCCGCTCGCGGATAGGATCGCCAAGGTGCTGGCATAGCGGCTGGCGTTGCCGCTCCTCACCACCTTGCCCGCGATGGGGAGCTTTAGTTTGCGGTGATCCCACCTCAATCGGAATTCGCTTTGACGTAGGAGCCAGCGCACGAGCAGCACGATGGCGACAACCGCGATCGCGATCACCCACCAGTTGCCGCGCAGAAACCCGCTGATGTCGATCAGCGCCGTGGTGAGAAACGGCAGTTCGTTGCCGGTACGCTCGAACACGCCGACGATCTTGGGTACGACGTAGACCATCAAACCCGCGATGATCGCGATGGATACCACGAACAGCAGAATCGGATAGAACAGCGCCATCTGGACGTTGCGCACCGACTCGAAGCGCTGTTCGGTGTGGTCGGCGAGGTTGTCGAGAACCGCATGGAGAAATCCCGATTGCTCGCCGGCCGCCACGGTGGACCGGTACATGGTGCCGAACGCACTCGGATAGGCGTTGAGCGCCGTCGCCAAGGAGTGGCCTTCGAGGACCTGGGCACGGACATTCATGACCAGCGCCGAGACGCGACGCTTGTCGGATTGACGGGCGATGGTGTGCAGGGATTCCTCGACCGGCAGCCCCGCCGCGACGAGGGTGGCAAGCTGCCGCGTAAACAGCGCCAACTCCAACGGCGCCATAGCGCGCCACCCCACCCGAATACCGGGCGCGCTTCCTTGGGACTTGCCGTCACGCGCGGCGGCCGAGTGGACCACCGATGTCGGTGCCAGGCCACGGTCGCGCAGTGTCTGGCGCACCTGGCGGCTGCTGTCACCCTCTTCGATGCCCTTCTTGTGCCGACCCCGGGCGTCGATGGCTGTGTATTCGAAAGCTGCCATGATCCAAACCGCTCAGTCGGTAAGGACGACCGCCCGCATCACCTCGTTGACCGACGTGACACCGTCTAGCACCTTGCGACGACCGTCGTCCGAGATGCTCGGACAGTCGTTGCGGACGTGGTTGGTAATGGCCTGTTCGGATACCTGGTCGTGGATGAGCGTTCGCGCTTCGTCGTCCACGGTGACCAACTCGTAGATTCCCGTGCGACCTCGGAAGCCGGACCAACTGCAAGCGTCGCAACCCGATGGCCGATAGACGATGGCGCCCTCGGCATGCTCGCCGAGAAACATCCGCTCCAGTGCGTTCGGCTCGCAGGCGGACTTGCATTCGTTGCAGAGCACGCGGACCAGACGCTGGGCGAGAATTCCGACCACGCTCGAGGCAATCAGGAACGGCTCCACGCCGATGTCCACCAGCCGCGTGACGGCGCCCACAGCCGTATTCGTGTGCACCGTGGACATCACGAGGTGTCCGGTGAGGCTGGCGTGAACCGCCGTCTGTGCGGTCTCCAGGTCACGGATCTCGCCCACCATCACAACGTCCGGATCCTGGCGCAGGATCGCGCGAAGACCCCGGGCGAAGGTCATGTCGGCCTTTTCGTTGACCTGGGTCTGGCCGATGCCGGCAATGCTGTATTCGATGGGGTTCTCGATCGTGAGGATGTTGATCGACTCGCGGTTCAACTCACTCATCGCGGCGTACAGGGTCGTGGTCTTGCCGTGCCCCGTCGGACCGGTCACGAGAAAGATGCCGTGCGGTTTCGCCACCACGTCCCGGACCCTCGCGAGCGTCCCGGCGTCCATCCCCAGGTTTGGTAGTGCAAGCGCTGCGGTCTGTTTGTCGAGCAGTCGCAACACCACCCGCTCGCCGTTCGCCGTGGGCAGCGTGGAGACCCGGACGTCCACCTCGCGGCCACCGATCTTCAGCGTGATGCGGCCGTCCTGGGGGATCCGCTTTTCGGCGATGTCAAGCTTCGCCATGACCTTGACCCGCGACACCAAGAGGGGTGCGAGCGCGCGTTTCGGCTGCACCATCTCGCGCATGACACCATCGATGCGGAATCTGACCTGGAGCGACTTCTCGAAGGTCTCGATGTGCACATCCGACGCACCCTCGCGGATGGCTTCCGCGAGCACGGCGGTGATGAGCTGCACGATCGGCGCGTCGTTGCGCTGGTCGAGCAGATCCTCGCCCTCCCCCTCCGGCACGGATTCGGCAAGACTCGCGAGATCCGGATGCTCGCCGAGATCGGCGACCATTTGCTTGGCTTCCGATGCGTCGCGAACGTAGGCTGCGGTGAGTCTCTGCTCGAATTCGTCCGCCGAGACGATCTCGATGTTCATCGGTCGCTTGGTGACCCGTTTGATCTCGGCGAGCACGTTGAGCGGCGGTTGAGAGCGGCAGGCAACGGTCACAGTCTGGCCCGGATGACCGCCGTTGGTCACCACGACCCCGAATCGGCGTGCAAATGCGAAGGGCAGCGGCGACGTGGTGTCCACATCGGTCGCGGGAATAGGGGGGCTCACCTCCGCGGCCATGCCTGAAAAGCTCCGTGGTTTCGAGCAGATCGAATGATACCAGTCCCGCGTGTCGCCAACGTTGCGCTAAGGCCACAATAGCCGTTGCCTAGCGGCACCGCTTCTTGCCCCAGCCCAAGCCGCCCTAGCACCCCGCCCGACGTTTCGGCTGGCGCAGAAAAGTCCCACAGGCTGCTAGAATGCCGTTTCCAGGGACCTTGCCTTGTTTTCGGGAGGCGGCCTTGGATTTCGTCGGCAGTCACATTCTCTCGGTCGACCAGTTCGAACGCGGCGATATCGACCGCCTCTTCGAAGTCGCCGACGGTCTCGCCCCCTTTGCCCAGCGCGAGCGGATCACCCGGGTTCTCCAGGGTGCCATCCTTTCCAATATGTTCTTCGAGCCGAGTACCCGGACGCGGGTATCCTTCGGTTCGGCCTTCAATCTGCTTGGCGGCGACGTCCGGGAGACCACCGAGGTCAAGTCCTCGGCGTTGGCGAAGGGCGAGTCCCTGCACGACACGGCCCGTGTGCTTTCGGGCTACAGTGATGTGATTGTCATGCGGCACCCCCAGGCCGGGTCCGTGGCGGAGTTCGCCACAGCGTCCCGGGTACCGGTGATCAACGGCGGGGACGGTGCCAACGAACACCCGAGCCAGGCACTGCTCGACCTCTACACGGTACGCCAAGAAATGCGTGCCCGTGGATGCGGCATCGACGGTCTGCGCATCGCCGTAGTGGGCGACCTTCGCTACGGTCGTGCCGTCCACTCGCTGTTGAAGCTCCTCGCGCTGTTCGATCAAGTGTCGGTTCACCTTGTGTCGCCCCCGGGCCTGGAGGCCCCAGAGGGTGTCATCGCTGTCCTAAGAGACGGTGGACATGCCGTGGAGGTTTACCACGACCTCGGCAAGGGCATTCACCACGTGGACATCCTCTATGTCACACGCACCCAGGAGGAACGGTTCGCGAGCCGCGAGGAGGCCGACCGCTACCGGGGGCTATTCCGCGTCAATCAGGCGATCTACACGCAAAACTGCGAGCCCAACACGGTGATTATGCATCCGCTGCCCCGCGACTCGCGGGCTCAGGCACAGGAGTTGGACGACGATCTAAACACTCATCCCAACTTGGCCGTTTTCCGGCAGGCCGATAACGGCGTGGTGATCCGCATGGCCCTCTTCGCCATGGTCCTGGATGTCGTCGAGCAGGTTCGCGACCACGCCCGACCCGTGACCTGGTACACCGCAAAGCGGACACCCGTCAGTTGAGCCGGATCAACGCCGTGGCCGACTCCGCCTAGCACGTGCGGAGGGGATGCCTGCCTCCTGCGGGCGTCGATGCCCGTGTGGGTCCTGGTAATCCCGTGCGCGGGGATCCGTCGTCCGGACGCCGTCACTGCCGCTCCGAGGACGTACCCGCAAGCGCGCAAGCGTGCAGTTTTCGGTTGCCATTGACACTCCGACCTTTGCCTTTCTCTATCCTCGCACAGGGAATTCACGCCGTTTGGGGTCTGCGGGATGATTGCCCAGGGTCTATCCCGCGTACGCGGGGGATCCGTCTGACGGAAAATCGCCAGGTTGGGATTGGCGGGTCTATCCCCGCGTGTGCGGGGGAACCGGACCGCGTTGCAGGATTCGGTGGGCAATGAGGGGTCTATCCCCGCGTGTGCGGGGGAACCATATGCCTCGGCGAGCACAGGTTCCCCGCCGAGGGTCTATCCCCGCGTGTGCGGGGGAACCTTGACAATTTCCCTAGCGATCAAATCAAGGGAGGGTCTATCCCCGCGTGTGCGGGGGAACCCGACATAGGGGATGATCGACCCTATCAGATACGGGTCTATCCCCGCGTGTGCGGGGGAACCTCGGCGCCGACGACCTGGCCCGCCTCGACCATGGGTCTATCCCCGCGTGTGCGGGGGAACCCGGGAACTGCTCGCCGCTGAGCACCTGGACGAGGGTCTATCCCCGCGTGTGCGGGGGAACCGTCGAGAATGACGGGGAGTGGGTGGTTCATGGGGGTCTATCCCCGCGTGTGCGGGGGAACC